>NC_014216.1:619552-929328 GCF_000092205.1 Desulfurivibrio alkaliphilus AHT 2
AGGAGTGCTGGAGGTCCCACAAGCGCTTATGCTGACACGAGTAGCGCAAATGCGGGCGAGAAACCCGCACACCGAAAGCCTAAGGTTTCCTGTGGTCAAGTTAATCTGCCCAGGGTTAGCCGGCCCCTAAGGCGAGGCCGAGAGGCGTAGTCGATGGGAAGCAGGTGAATATTCCTGCGCCGTTGTATCAACGTTTGAGTGAAGGGGGGACGCAGAAGGGTAGGCCATCCGGGTGTTGGACGTCCCGGTTTAAGCGTGTAGGCGGGAGAAGCAGGCAAATCCGTTTCTCCATTCAACGCTGAGGCGTGATGACGAGGGCTTAGGCCCACAAAGTGGTTGATCCCATGCTGCCAGGAAAAGCCTCGTAGCGAGTTGATATGGCGACCGTACCGTAAACCGACACAGGTAGGCAGGGAGAGTATCCTAAGGTGCTTGAGAGAACTCTGGTTAAGGAACTCGGCAAAATAACACCGTAACTTCGGGAGAAGGTGTGCCATCATTAGGTGAAGTGAATACTTACGGAGCCGAAGGTGGTTGCAGAGAAACGGGGGGAGCGACTGTTTACTAAAAACACAGGACTATGCGAAGTCGAAAGACGCGGTATATGGTCTGACGCCTGCCCGGTGCCGGAAGGTTAAGGGGAGGAGTTATCCTTCGGGAGAAGCTCCGAACCGAAGCCCCGGTAAACGGCGGCCGTAACTATAACGGTCCTAAGGTAGCGAAATTCCTTGTCGGGTAAGTTCCGACCTGCACGAATGGCGTAACGATTTCCCCACTGTCTCAACCAGGGACTCAGCGAAACTGAATTATCGGTGAAGATGCCGATTACCCGCAGCAAGACAGAAAGACCCCGTGAACCTTTACTACAGCTTGGCATTGGAGTTTGGGATAATTTGTGTAGGATAGGTGGGAGACATTGAAGCGGGAACGCTAGTTCTCGTGGAGTCAACCTTGAAATACCACCCTGATTATTCTAGGCTTCTAACCACGACCCGTCATCCGGGTTTGGGACATTGTCTGGTGGGTAGTTTGACTGGGGCGGTCGCCTCCTAAAGAGTAACGGAGGCGCGCGATGGTTCCCTCAGGCTGATTGGAAACCAGCCGTAGAGTGTAAAGGCATAAGGGAGCTTGACTGCGAGAGAGACATCTCGAGCAGGTACGAAAGTAGGTCTTAGTGATCCGGCGATTCCGCATGGAAGGGTCGTCGCTCAACGGATAAAAGGTACTCCGGGGATAACAGGCTTATCTCCCCCAAGAGTTCACATCGACGGGGAGGTTTGGCACCTCGATGTCGGCTCATCGCATCCTGGGGCTGGAGCAGGTCCCAAGGGTTTGGCTGTTCGCCAATTAAAGCGGTACGCGAGCTGGGTTTAAAACGTCGTGAGACAGTTTGGTCCTTATCTGCTGTGGGCGTAGGGTATTTGCGAGGATCTGTTCCTAGTACGAGAGGACCGGGATGGACGAACCACTGGTGTTCCTGTTGTCGCGCCAGCGGCAATGGCAGGGTAGCCACGTTCGGAAGGGATAACCGCTGAAAGCATCTAAGCGGGAAGCCCACCTCAAGATAAGATACCCCGTGGGGATAACCCCACCTGAAGGCTCGTCATAGACCATGACGTCGATAGGCCGGGTGTGGAAGTGTGGCAACACATGGAGCTTACCGGTACTAATCAGCCGTGCGGCTTGATCATTTTCTTTTTCCTTGCAAGATTCGCTACTGTAAATGCTAACTCACAACATATTCAGTTATCACTGTTTTTTTAGACTTTTCGGTGGCCATAGCGAGGGGGTCACACCCGTTCCCATTCCGAACACGGAAGTTAAGCCCCTCAGCGCCGATGGTACTGCCAGGGAAACTTGGTGGGAGAGTAGGTCGCCGCCGAATCTTTTTTGCTAAAGCCCCTGTTATCGCTTGGACGGTAACGGGGGCTTTTTTTTTGTGCCGCTTACGGCTGGACGGGGGCAACAACCAATGACCTTTGGTTCACGGGGGCTTTTAAGTTGACAGCCGGCAGGTCAACCGTTATAGGGCAAGGCTGACGCACGCTTACGATGCTGGGCTGGTTCTGAATGACAGGATTAATTTGATGGAACGGCTTAAATTTCTCCCTTTCATAATCGCGGTGCTGGTTGTCGGCGCGATTGCCGGGGTTCTCTGGATGGGAGAGCGCCATGCCGGTTATGACCAAGGCTTTGCGGTACAGCCGGGGGACCCCGCCCAGCGCCGGGGGGCCTTGGTGGACGAAGTTATCTTTACCGTGGAGTCCGATCCCGGGCGTATTGTCGCCCTGATCGAACGGGGGGCGCACCACCTGTACGGCCAGGGGCTGGACAGTGCCTCGCTTTTCCGTCTTATCCAGGCATCGTCACAGGTTGATTATCATTTGTCGCGTGGCACCTCGGTTGAGCTTACCTTCAATCCGGCCCGCTTTGAAGACGGGCGATTAAACCCTTTCCGGGTTCCCGCCATTCGTGAGGCGATGAACTGGCTGGTGGATCGCCGTTATGTTGCCGAAGAGCTGTTTGGCGGTTTGGCCGCTCCCCGTTATCTCCCCCTTAACACCGCTTTCCCTGACTATGCCCGTTTGGCGGCGACGGCTCGCGAGCTGGAGCTGCATTACCGGCATGATCCGGCCCGTGCCGAAGCGGTGATCGGCCAAGAGTTGCTTAAACTGGGGGCAAAGCGCCTTGATGGAAGCTGGTTTTATAACGATCAGCCGTTGCGCCTGACGGTGTTGATTCGCACCGATGATAACCGGGAGCGGGTGGGGGACTATATAGCCAACCTGCTGGAAGATCTTGGTTTTGCCGTTCAGCGCCTTTACCGCACCGCCGAAGAGGCCGCCCGCATCTGGATTGCCGGCGATCCGGCCCTGGGGCAGTGGCACATCTATACCGGAGCCTGGATTTCGCCGGTCATTAACCGCGATGTCGGTAACGATTTCAATTTTTACTATACCCCCCGCGGCCGCCCCGAACCCCTGTGGCAGGCTTATCAGCCCGATCCTGAATTTGATCAGGTGGCTGATCGTCTTGACCGCCGTGACTACACCTCGGTTGAACAGCGGCAGGCTTTAATGAAAGATGCCCTGCGGCTGGCCATGCAGGACTCGGCTCGGGTGTGGCTGGTTGATAAGCAGAGCATCTGGCCCCATGCCGAGAACATTGCCGTGGCGGTGGACCTGGCCGGTGGCGTCACCGGTTCGGCTTTGTGGCCCTATACTCTGCGTTTTAAAGATGGGCTGGGGGGACGGTTGGTAATCGGCACCCCCAGCATGCTCACCGAACCCTGGAATCCCGTGGCCGGCAGCAACTGGATTTTTGACCTGATGATCATGCGTGCCCTTGGTGATGCCGCGGTACTGCCCGATCCCTTCACCGGCCTTTTCTGGCCCCAGCGCATTCAGGGGGCCACGGTGACGGTGGCCGCCGATGCCCCGGTGAGCCGCACCCTGGACTGGGTGACGCTGGAAAAAACCAGGCAAGCGCTTGAGGTACCGCCCGATGCCTGGATTGCCTGGGAGGCCGATGCCGGCCGGATCATTACCGTGGGTGAAAAACACCCGGATGGGCTGACGGCCCGCTCCCGCGCCATCATCAAGTATGAAGATGATTACTTAAAGCGCCGCTGGCACGACGGTTCCCGCTTTTCTGTGGCGGACCTGGTGCTGCCTTGGATTCTCACCTTCGAGCGGGCCGATGAAAATTCCCGTCTCTTCGACCCGGGTCATCTGCCGCGTTTCCTGGTTTATCAGCGCCACTTCAAGGGGTGGCGGATTATCGATACCGCCCCGTTGACCGTGGAGGTGTACAGCGACCAGGTCTTCCTGGATGCTGAAAATCTGGTGGCCAACCGCCTTCCCGCTTTGCAACCCTGGCATGTACTGGGGCTGGGAATTGAGGCGGAACGCCGGGGTGAGCTGGCCTTTTCCACCGCCCAGGCCGATCGCCTTGGCGTGGAGCAGATCAGTTACGTTTCCGGGCCCAGCCTGGAAATTCTGCGGGATTATCTGGCGGTGGCGGCTAAAGTTGGACATCTCCCCTTTGCAAAAGAACTTGCGGCCTGGGTGGAGCCGGAAGAGATTACCCAACGTTACACCGCACTAACCGACTGGGTTGCCCAACGGGGGCATTTCTGGGTCGATGATGGCCCATTCTACCTGCATTCGGTTCGCCCTTTGGAAGGCAGCCTGGTGCTGCGGCGCAATCAGGACTTCCCGGATTACGCCGACAAATGGCTGCACTTCAGTGAGCCCCGGATTCCCGAACTGGAAATTGACGCCCCCTTGGTGGTGGTTTTGGGTGAAGCCATGGAGGCCACCCTCAATATTACTTTTGCCGGCCGACCTTATCCCCGCGAGGAAATCGACGAAGTGCGCTATCTGTTGTTTGATGCCGATGATCGGTTGCTGAACCGGGGTGAACTGGAGCCGCTGGAGCCACCGGAGCAGGGGCGCTGGCGGCTGACACTGCCTGTAGCCACCCTCCAGCGCCTGGGGGCCGGCGCCAACAGCCTGGAAATTGCGGTGACCACCACCAATGTCGCCCTGCCGGGCTTTGCCAGCCATGCCTTCGCCACGGTTCCTGCCCATGATTATGGCGTCGGCGAACCCGGGGAGGAGCCACCCCAACATGGTGGCCAGCATGACTGATAGCGCAAGCGGCAAAAAACGCGGCCTGGGGCGGGACTTGCGGCGACTGGGGCTTTTTGTCGGCAAACGCCTGCTGGCGTTGTTTGTCACTGTTCTGGCCGGGGTTTACCTTACCATCCTGATTGCCAACATGGGTGGGCAGGTCGATGAACTTCGCCTGGTGCAGATCAAGACCGCCGCTGCCGAAATGGTGCGTGCCGATCCGGCCTTCCACGACTTGCCTTCCGCTGAACGCGAAGCCCTGATGGCCTCCCAGGTGCAGTTGGAGGTGGAGCGCCTGCGGTTGGATGAACCTTTTATCTGGCGCAGCTTTGACTATCTTTACCGGGCCATGGTGCTGGATCTGGGCCGGGCGGAAGAGATGCACAGCGATACCGGTTCCCGTCGGGTCTATAATATCATTGTCGAGCGCCTGCCTGCCACGATACTGCTTTTCGGTACCGCCAACCTGCTGGTTTTTTTCGTCTCGGTTTATGCCGCTTTGAAGCTTTCCCGCCGCTATGGCAGTGCTCTTGATCGAACCGTGATCGGGCTGGCCCCCACTTCGGCTGCGCCGGCCTGGTTCTACGGCATTTTTTTGATTCTGCTGCTGGCCTTCATAGTCCCGCTGTTTCCCACCGGAGGCATGGTGGAGGTGCCCCCACCCGAAAACCCCTGGGCTTATGCCGCCAGTGTCCTCAAGCATCTGGCCCTGCCGGTAACCGCCATGTTTGTGGCTCAGATCTTCATCTCCATATATTCCTGGCGTACCTTTTTTCTAATTCATGCCAGCGAGGATTATGTGGAAATGGCCCGGGCCAAAGGGTTGCCCGATCGGCTTATTGAGCAGCGTTACATCCTGCGCCCGGCCATGTCGCCGATTATCACCAGTTTTCTGCTGATGCTGATCGGTCTGTGGGGTGGGGCAATCATTCTGGAACAGGTTTTCAACTGGCCTGGTCTTGGCACCTTGCTCTTTCAGGCCATCGGCCATCGCGACACCCCGGTGATTATCGGCTCGGTGGTGATCTTTGCCTACCTGCTGGCGGCCACCGTCTTTTTGCTTGATTTCATCTATGCCGCTCTTGACCCGCGGGTGCGGATCGAAGGAGGGGGGCGATGAGTCCGTGGCGCGAGGGTTTTAAAAGGCTGCGGCGTTACCCTTCGGCCCTGGCCGGGCTGTTGATTATTGTCGCCCTGTTGGCCATGGCGCTCTACGCCGTGCTGGCCATTCCCTATGCCGATGCCCAGCGACTCTGGCGTGGCGGCGAGATCTGGTATGATCTGCCGGTCAATGCTGCTCCCCAGTGGCTGGATCGGCTTACCGGCGGTCAGGCGCCGCCTACGCTGAAGGTGACCAGCCGGGATGCCGCGGTGCAAAGCAGGCTTTTTGACCAGGTGCGCATCCAGGAACAGACCCTGAGAGTTGATTTTTATTACCAGCAGTTTCCCAGCGAGATTAACCTGTTCCTGGCGGCCGATTTTACCCGGCGGCAACCGTTTGTCCGCATGCTCTGGCGCACCCCTGACGGGGTGGAAATTCCATTGGGGGCCCGCCGGATCGGGGCCAGTGAGCGGATTTCGATCTCTCAGGATCAGGCCTTGGCTCGCCGCCTGGGAGCACCACCCCAGATTGGCCTTTTCGCCGAGCCTGCACCGCCGGAGGGTCTGGCTGGCGGGGAGCCTGGGGTGCGCCAGGGGAGTTACCAACTGGTGCTGGAGACGGTCCATTTTGAACCCGACACCACCATTGAGGCTGAACTGGTGGTTTATGGTCGGGTGCATGGTCTGGCCGGGACCGATCACCAGCGCCGGGACCTGCTGGTGGCTTTGTTGTGGGGAACCCCGGTGGCGCTGGCGTTCGGGCTGCTGGCGGCGGTGGGCACCACCGTCACCACCCTGATCATTGCCGCCGTGGGGGTCTGGTACCGGGGCTGGGTGGATGCCGTGATTCAGCGGCTTACCGAGGTGAATATCATCCTCCCCTTGCTGCCCATCCTGGTCATGGTGGGCACCTTGTATTCCACCAGTATCTGGCTGATGCTGGGGGTGGTGGTGGCGCTGGGGATCTTCAGCGCCGGAATCAAGATGTACCGCGCCATGCTGCTGCCCATCCGCGAGGCGCCTTACATTGAAGCGGCCCAGGCATACGGGGCCGGTAGCGGCCGGATCGTGCTGCGCTACATGGTGCCCCGGATTCTGCCGGTATTGATTCCGACCTTTGTCACCCTGATTCCCACCTATGTCTTTTTGGAGGCCTCGCTGGCGGTGCTGGGGCTGGGTGATCCGATACTGCCCACCTGGGGCAAGGTGCTGCATGACGCCCAGGCGCAGAGTGCCTTATACCACGGTTTTTACTACTGGGTCATCGGTCCGGCCTTGCTGCTGATGCTTACCGGCCTGGGTTTTGCCATGCTTGGTTTTGCCTTGGATCGGGTTTTTAATCCCCGCTTGAGGAATCTCTAATGCCCCCGGACCAGCTGCTTAAGATTCAGGATCTGCGGATGAGTTACGCCACCGAGCGGGGTATGGTACGGGCGGTGGACGGGGTCGACCTGGAGATCAGGCGCAATGAGGCACTGGTGGTCCTGGGCGAATCCGGTTGCGGCAAGAGTTCCCTGGCCAAGGCCCTGCTCCGTATTCTGCCGCGCAATGCCTGCCCTCCCACCGGCCAGGTGCTGCTCGACGGGGTGAATATTTTAGCCCTGCCCGAGGAGCGTTTTCGCCGCGAGGTGCGCTGGTTACGCCTGGCGTTGGTGATGCAGGCGGCGATGAATGCCTTGAATCCGGTGGTGCGGATCGGTGAGCAGGTGGCCGAGCCGCTGCGGATTCACCGCGGTTGGTCGCGCCGGCAAGCTGCTGGTAAAGCGGCGGCGGCCTTCGAGGAGGTGGGTATTTCCCCCGATTTCCTGGCCCGTTATCCCCATGAGCTCTCCGGCGGCATGCGCCAACGGGCGGTGCTGGCCATGGCCCTGATCGCCGAACCCGACCTGGTGATCCTGGATGAGCCCACCTCCGCCCTGGATGTATTAACCCAGGCCGCCATCATGAACGTGCTTAAGCGGATCAAGCGGGAACGGGGAACCAGCTTTGTGTTGATTACCCACGACGTGGCGACCTCCAGTGAACTGGCGGACCGGGTGGCGTTGATGTATGCCGGGCAGGTGGTAGAAGAAGCCAGCGCAGAAATTTTCTTCAGCCGGCCGGCCCACCCCTACTCGCAGATGTTGATGGCGGCTGTACCCAAGTTACACCAGCGCGAGAAACCGGTGGGCATTCCCGGGCGACCGCCCAGTTTGTTGGAGCCGCCGGCCGGTTGCCGTTTTGGCGGCCGTTGCCCGCACCACTCTCCGGCCTGTGTCGAGGTTCCGGCAATGGTGGAGCTTGCTGGACGCCATCGGGTGCGGTGCCGGTTGCAGCTTGCGGGAGGTGCGCCATGAAACTGCCGTTGCTGATGGTAAAGGGGTTGCAGACCCATTTTGAGTTGAGGCAATGGGGGGTTTGGCGTTTGGGGGTGGTGCGTGCCGTGGATGGGGTGGATTTTACCCTGGCTGCCGGTGAGTCGGCGGCGGTGGTGGGGGAGAGTGGCTGCGGTAAAAGTACCCTGGCCCGGACCCTGTTGGGGCTGTATCGCCCCACCGGCGGGGAGGTGCTGTTTGCCGGGCGATCGCTGGCCAATATGCGGGGGGCGGATATGAAGGAGTACCGCGCTCGGGTGGGGTACGTCCAGCAGGATCCCTACGGGGCTCTACCCCCTTTCATGACGGTGCACCGGGCGTTGGCCGAACCACTGATTATCAACGGGGTACGCTCGCGGGCCGAACGTGAGCGGCGCATTGCGGCGGCCCTGGAGGAGGTTGGGTTGGGGGCGGCGGCGGAGGTGCGGGACAGCTACCCCCACCAGTTAAGCGGCGGTCAGCAGCAGCGGGTGGTGATCGCCCGGGCCCTGTTGCTGCGACCGCAGTTGATCATTGCCGATGAACCGGTCTCCATGCTGGATGCCTCGGTGCGGGTGGAGATTCTGGAGCTGTTGACCCGGGTGCAGACCGAACATCGCATCGCCCTGCTCTACATCACCCACGATCTTTCCACGGTTCGCCATTACGCCCAGCGGGTGATGGTGATGTACGCCGGCCGCATGGTGGAACAGGCGCCGGTGGAGTCATTGCTGGATCGCCCCCGGCATCCTTACACCGAGGCGCTGCTCGAGGCCCTGGCCGATCCCGATGCCGCTAATGCTCGCCGCGAACGCCGGGTGCCGAAGGGGGAGCCGCCAAGCCTGCTCAATCCGCCGGCCGGCTGCCGCTTTCATCCGCGATGCCCAAAGCTTGTCGCCGGAACCTGCGAGAGCAAGGCGCCGCCGACCTGCCGGCCCGCTGCCGACCACCAGGTCGCCTGCTGGTTATACGCTTAACTTCCCTTGGAATTACGATATTTGTTGAGGTTGGCGGTAATGTTGGTCCGGTAGGGGTTGGCCTGCTGGCCGTAAAAGACATCCAGATACCGCTCCAGGTGACCGAATTCCGCCAGGCGCGGGGAGACGAAATTATTGTAGAATTCGTCAATGGTATTCCGGATTTCCTGGGCGGAGCGGAACATCGGCACGGGGTTGACGGTTGGCCGCTGATCCTGCTGCTGGTGGGCGTACATCTCCTGAAATTCGGCAAACAGCCCGTCAATCTTTGCCGCATAATGCTTGTCGCCAAACTGGCCGATCAGGTCGGCGGTGGGCAGCATCCGAGCGGCTATCCGTTCCTGGGCATTGAGTCGGCCAAGGTCCATGGTGGGTGGCTGCCGGTAATCGGTCAGGGCGATGGCGGTGGCGACAAAAAGGGCGGCCCGTTCCGGCCAGCCGGAGCGGCGCAGATACTCTTCGGCCATGGTCATGCCGCGCCGGACATGGGTGATGGTGAATTTGCCCCCGTGGCCATCCCGGTCGCCTTTGTCTTTGATGTAGCCGGCATCGTGGAACAGGGCGGCTGCCACGGTCCAGGTGTACAACTCCACGCCGATGCGGTCGTCGGGGTTGGCCCGGTTCCAGCCGGCCATGATCCGGGCCACCGCCAGGGCTACATCCAAGGCATGAACAAAATCGTGATACTCAACCTCACACGCTTCATGGCTGGGCCAGCGGCCGGCATAGAGGTCCGCTACATCGGCCAGCAGCTTTTCCAGCCGTGGCGGCAGGTGGCCGTATTCCGACCTGGTGAGGCCGAAAAGCAACTCCTTGCCGTCCGGCTGGCCGGGGGTGGTGCTATGTTGGTTGTTGTGTTCCGCATCCATAAAACAGTTAATCAACTGGCAGCAATGGTCACCGTTTTTTGGTACTTTGTGGCAGTGGCCCGGGGGCCGGGCCCTGTGGTTCGCAGGCCCGTCACGTTATACGTTCGGCCCGGCGGCAGATGAGGCCCAGTCGCCGTCAGCCGGTTGTCTGATCGGACAATATCGTAATGGTTGTGGCCCCGCTGGTCAATCTTATTATGCCTTGCGGTTTGTCCTGGCGGCGCTTAGCGGTTGCCAATCTTCGGCTTTATGGTAATAAAGAGGCGACTATCAGGTGTGCCCTGAGAGCGCTTGTTTGTTTGCACAGGTTTTTTTGCCAGGCTATAATTTGGAGGAAATAATGGGACAGACCATCGTTGAAAAAATCTTCGCCGCCCACCGCCGCGATACCCCGACCCCGGAAAACATCATCCTCGATCTTGATGTGGTGATGTGTCATGAAATCACAACGCCCATCGCCGTTACCGATCTTGAGGCCCGCGGCATGGACCGGGTTTTCGACCCGGACAAGATCAAGGTGGTGATCGATCATGTCACCCCGGCCAAGGATTCCAAGACCGCCACCCAGGGTAAAATTCTCCGCGACTGGGCGCGGCGCCAGAATATCCGCGACTTTTTCGATATCGGCCGCAACGGGGTCTGCCATGCCCTGTTCCCGGAAAAGGGTTTTATCCGGCCGGGCTACACGGTGATCATGGGAGACTCCCACACCTGCACCCACGGCGCCTTCGGCGCCTTTGCCGCCGGGGTGGGCACCACCGATCTGGAGGTGGGTATTTTGAAAGGGGTCTGCTCTTTTCGCCTGCCCCGGACCATTAAGGTGGAGATCAACGGCAAGCTACCGGCCGGGGTCTATGCCAAAGATGTGATTCTGTACATTATCAAAACCATCACGGTCAACGGGGCCACCGACCGGGTGCTGGAGTTTGCCGGCCCGGTGGTGGATGCCATGAGCATGGAGGCCCGGATGACCCTGTGCAACATGGCCATCGAGGCCGGTGCCACCTGCGGCATCTGCCCGCCGGACAAGACCACCGCCGAGTATCTCTGGCCTTTTATCCAGAACGATTACGCCACCGTCGACCAGGCGGCGGCGGACTTCCGGCAGTGGCACTCCGACCCCGATGCCGCCTACGAGCAGGTGCTGGAATTTGATGTCTCCACTTTGGCCCCCCAGGTAACCTTCGGCTTCAAGCCCGACGAGGTCAAAGACATTACCGCCATGGAGGGAGTACCGGTGGATCAGATCTACATTGGCTCCTGCACCAATGGCCGCATCGAAGATCTGCGGGAGGCGGCCAAGGTGCTTAAAGGCAGAAGAATTGCCGACCAGGTGCGGGGCATCCTGTCACCGGCCACCCCCAAGGTATACAACCAGGCCATGGAAGAGGGCTTGCTGAAAATCTTTCAGGAGGCGGGATTCTGCGTCACCAACCCCACCTGCGGGGCCTGTCTGGGGATGAGCAACGGGGTGCTGGCGGAAGGGGAGGTCTGCGCCTCCACCACCAATCGCAATTTCAACGGCCGGATGGGCAAAGGCGGCATTGTCCACCTGATGAGCCCGCTGAGCGCCGCCGCCGCCGCGGTGGCTGGCAAAATTACCGACCCCCGGCCCCTGTTGGTTTAACAGTCCGCTGTAAAAGTAAGGTTGTCAACTTTTTAAAGGAGTACCAACCATGAAGCAATTCGGAGGCCAGGCCCTGTTTCTGGACCGCAGTGATATCAACACCGACGAGATCATCCCGGCCAAGTACCTTACGGAAAATACCAAGATGGATCTCAAGCCCTACGTGCTTGAAGACCTCAAGCTGGGCGGTTTTGATCCTCAGCGTGATCTGGCCGGCAAGGGAGTGGTTGTCAGCCGGGCCAACTTCGGCTGCGGCTCTTCCCGGGAACATGCGGTCTGGGTTTTTGAGGTCAACGAGATCAATACCGTGATTGCCGAGAGTTTTGCCCGTATTTTTCGTCAGAATATGTATAACTGCGGCATGCTGGCCATCGAACTGCCGGCGGCGGATATTGAAAAACTGTTCAACCTTGGTGGCGAAGTTAACATCGAGGTCGATCTGGCAACCGGCAAGCTTACCGCCCGGGGGGAACAGACGGCGGAATTTTCATTTGTCCTTAACGACTTTGACCGTCGGCTGGTGGAAGCCGGCGGCTGGCTCAATTACGCCGACCAGCACTATTAATCGGTTCCTTTTAGATCCGCTTGCTGCTCACCATTGAAAAAATTGTCGCCGGTGGCCTGGGGCTGGGGCGCCGGCAAGACGGCTGCACCGTGATGGTGCCGGGGGTGCTGCCGCAAGAAGAGGTTCTGGTGCGGGTGCGCCGCCGCCATCGCCGCTTTTTGACCGCCGAATTACAGGAGGTGCGGCGAGCTGCCCCCCAGCGCCGCCGGGCCCCGTGCCCCTGTTACGAGGCCTGCGGCGGCTGCGATTTACAACACGCCGTCTATTCTGCCCAACTGACTTTCAAGCAGCAGATCCTGCAGGAACTTCTGCAACGAGCCGGGCTGGCCGAAAAGGTTCTGCCCAGGCTGGCGCCGCCATTGACTGCGCCCAGCGAATTTCATTACCGGCAACGCATCCGCATGCAGGTCGAACAGGGACAGGCTGGTTTCTTCCAGACCGGCTCCCATCGTCTGCAGCCGGTTAACTCCTGTCTGCTGGCCCGTCCGGAGATCAATGCCCTGTGGCAGGAATTGCAGCCCCACGAGGCCTGGCAGCAGTTGGCCGCGCAGGTCAGCGCCCTTGAAATTAACTTGGACCCTGCCAGTCGTCGGCTGGTGCTCCTGCTGCATCATCGCCGCCGTCCCCGTCCGGCTGAACGCCGGGCGGCCCTGCAACTGTGCCATGATTTGCCGGCCCTTAAGGGGCTGGCCTTTTTGCCGGTGGGGCATGCGGCCGGGCCTTTCATCGACCGGGATTCCGGTCCTGCCGGGCGGTTGGGGTCGGAAGCGTTACAGCTTTGTCTCAAATTGCCGGTGACCCCTGCGGGGCGAACCCTGGAACTGCAATTTGAACCCTGGGGGTTCAGCCAGGTCAACGAAGAGCAGAACCGGCAACTGCTGACCCTGCTTATTGAACTGTTGCAACCGGCCGGCCACGAGATTGTGGCTGATCTGCACTGCGGGATGGGCAACTTCTCCTTGCCCCTGGCCCTGCTGGTTGGCGAGGTCCATGGCGTTGACCTGCAGGCCGCGGCCATCCGGGGGGCCAAGCGCAATGCCGAGGCCAACCGGCTCAACAACTGCCATTTCCGCCAAGCCGAGGCGCACCAGGGTTTGGCGGCGTTGCAGGCGGCTGGAATTCGACCGGATGTGCTGCTGCTTGACCCGCCCCGTGCCGGTTGCCGGGAGTTGGTGGCAACACTGGAGGCGCCTCTGCCCGGCAAGGTCGTCATGATCTCCTGTGATCCGGCCACCATGACACGCGATCTGGCCGCCTTGCTGGCCTTGAATTACCAGGTTGAGACCATGCGCCTGGTGGATATGTTTCCCCAAACCCACCATCTGGAAACCATTACTTTGTTATCCAGGAACAATAGTGCCAAAGGAGCTTAAAAAGCAGCGGGGCAGCGGGGGCTCCGGCCAGGGCAAAATCAAAGTCATTGGTTGTGATCAGGGTAGGGGGCGGCAGAACCGGTGGCGTTTTGCCAGTGCCCTTCCATGATCTCCAGGGCCCGGTCTCGGGTGTTGGCGGTTTGCTGCAGAATAAGAACAAAGGGATCAAGTTGTTCAGGGCCGCGAAAATAACCGGCGTAGGCATAGACCCCGTTCAAAGTGCCGGACTTGACCAGCCGCCCTTCCCAGTGAGGCAGCAGTTCCGCGTAGGGGCGAAAATGCTGCAGCAACAAGTGCAACGCATCCGGGCTGATGCGATTGTCCCGGCTCAAGCCCGAGCCCTCATCCACCCTGAAACTTCCCGGCGGTAAGCCAAGTTCCAGCAGATAATCGTGCAGGTTGACCCGGGCCTTGCCCCAAGTTGCCGGATTGTCGCCACCTTTGGCCGCGGCGACGAGAAAAAGCTGGTTGGCGATGAAGTTGTTGGAATAAAGCAGCATGGCCTCCACTGTTTCCGCCAGCGTTCGGGCGGAGTGGTGCCGGTAAATCAGTTCCGCGCCGGCCGGCAACCGGCCGTGGCGAAGCTTGCCGGTTACCCGGATATCCCGGGCGGCGAATAAATATTTAAAAAGTTCGCCGCTGTAGCGCAGGCTGGCGGCGGGCGTATGGGAAAGGTTGATGCGGTGAACACCTGGCGGCAACTTGCCGGCCCACTGCTGCATGATCGGCAGGGTGGGGGTCTGGGGTTCGGCCGAATGGACCGTGCCGTCGGCCCTTACCTCGATCTTGGCGGTGTTGAAGTTCACCACCAGAGCGCCGTTGGCGGCATCGTAGGAACGCAGGGAAGCGGCGGAGCCGGCGGGATTGGCCTGTTCGAGTTGAAAAAATGAATCATCGAGCACGATATCATTGATTTCGCTGATTCCAGCTGCGGCCAGGGCGGCGCTGATTGCCGCCACTTCTTCGGAAATCAGCATGGGATCACCAAATCCTTTGATGTAAAGAGCGCCGTTTGTGCGGTATAATTCGGTGGCAAAACGGAAGTCCGGCCCCAGTTGCTCCAGAGCCATGAGGCCGGTGGCGATTTTCCAGGTGCTGGCCGGCACCAGCGCCTGCTCATGGTTATGGGCCAGCAGCAGGCGCCCGTCCTTGCTGAGCAGGTAACCGCCGTCGCTGAAGACCGACGGCGGCAAGCCGGCTGCGGCCGGTCCGGGCAGCAGCCACAGCAGCAGCCAGCAGAGGGTGGCTAAGATTGGAGGCATGGATGTTTTTCCTTTCTAAAGCTTGCAATCCGGCGCGCCAGCAACTATTCTAGGCGCTTTTGCGCATCGGCTTAGTACTTAATGTTAAATCAACCAGGAGGAACGCGCAATGGGCAAGACTGAAGAGAACCTGTGGGCGGCCTTTGCCGGCGAATCACAGGCCAACCGTAAATACCTGGCCTTTGCCAATAAAGCGGAAAAGGACGGCTACCCCCAGGCCGCCAAGCTGTTTCGGGCTGCGGCCCATGCCGAAACCGTACATGCCCATGCGCACCTGCGGGCCCTTAAGGCCATCGGCGACACCAGGGATAACCTGCGGGCCGCCATGGAAGGCGAGCTGCATGAGTTTGAGGAGATGTACCCGCCGATGATTGAAACCGCCAAGGCGGAAGGCAACAAGGCGGCGGAGATGTCTTTTACCTTTGCCCACAAGGTGGAAAAGACCCATGCCGAGCTGTATCGCCAGGCCCTGGAAAACCTCGACAACCTGCCCGAGACCGACTATTACGTCTGCCAGGTTTGCGGGCACACCGAGGACGGCGACAGCGCTCCGGACAAGTGCGTGGTTTGCGGGGCCAACAGCCGCGCTTTTAGCAAAATTTCCTGAAGGTAACTGATTATGTGGAAAACCATACGTATCGGCACCAGGGCCAGTATGCTGGCCCTGGCCCAGTCCAACTGGATCAAAGGCCGGATCGAGGCCCAATACCCCGGCTGCAGCGTTGAGCTGGTCAAGATTGTCACCAAGGGCGACAAGATCGTGGATGTGCCTTTGGCCAAGGTGGGCGGCAAGGGGCTTTTTGTTAAGGAAATCGAGGAAGCCCTGCTGCGCCGGGAGGTTGATATCGCCGTCCACAGCATGAAGGATGTCCCCGCCGAGTTGCCGGAAGGTTTGCATATCGGGATTATCACCGAGCGGGAAAAACCTTTTGATGCCTTTATCACCAACAACTATAAAACCCTGGCCGAAGTTCCCCAGGGCGCCACCATCGGTACCAGCAGCCTGCGGCGCAAGGCGCAGTTGGCCCGGTTGCGGCCGGATCTGAAAATCGAGGATCTGCGCGGCAATCTGGACACCCGCCTGCGCAAACTGGATGAAGGGGTTTATGACGCCATCATTCTGGCCGCCGCCGGTTTGAACCGACTGGACCTGTTTCACCGGGCCACCTTCTGCTTTCAGCCGGACGAGATGCTGCCGGCGGTGGCCCAGGGGGCGGTGGGAATCGAGTTACGCCGGGCCGATGAAGATCTGCTGCAGATGCTCTCTTTCATGGATCACCGGGAAACCACCCTGGCCGTTCATGCCGAGCGCAGTTATTTGAAGCGCCTGGAGGGGGGGTGCCAGGTGCCCCTGGCCGGTTTTGCCACCTTGGCGGGGCAGACCCTGACCATCAACGGCCTGATCGCCTCGGTTGACGGTGGCAAGATGGTCAAGGCCAAGCACAGCGGCCCTGCGGCCCAGGCTAAAACTTTGGGCCTGGAGCTGGCCGAGGAACTGCTGGCCATGGGCGGCCGGGAGATCCTGGAAGAGGTTTACGGCGCCTCCCTGAAATAACCAACCAAGCAACCACGGAAATCAACAAAGATGTCGAAAAAGGGGAAGGTTTATCTGGTGGGGGCCGGTCCCGGCGACCCGGAACTGATCACCGTCAAGGGTAAACGCCTGTTGGGGCGGGCCGAGGTGGTGGTTTATGACTACCTGGCCAATAAAAAATTGCTGGCCCATGTACCGCCGACGGCTGTTTTAATCTATGCCGGCAAAAAGGGGGGTAGCACCCATACCCACAGTCAGACTGAAATCAACCAGATGCTGGTGGACCATGCCTTGGGCGGGAAAACCGTGGTGCGGCTTAAAGGTGGTGATCCCTTCATCTTTGGCCGGGGCGGGGAAGAGATCGAAGAGCTGTCCGCCCATGGGGTGCCTTTCGAGGTAGTGCCCGGGGTGACCTCCGCCAGTGCCGCCGCCACCTACGCCGGGGTGCCCATCACCCATCGCGCTTTTACCTCTTCGGTGGCCTTCATCACCGGGCATGAGGATCCCAACAAAAAGGAAAGCCGGATCGCCTGGGATAAGCTGGCCACCGGGGTGGGTACCCTGGTGTTTTACATGGGCATCAAAAACCTGCCCAATATTGTCGCCAACCTGATCAAGCACGGCCGGGACCCGCAGACTCCGGTGGCGGTTGTGCGCTGGGCCTCCACCCCGGAGCAGCGTTCGGTGGTGGGAACACTGGCTAGTATTAGCGAAGTGGTGCGCCAGGCCGGCATCACCCCGCCGGCTTTGGTGGTGGTGGGTGAGGTGGTGAGCCTGCGGGAGGTGATCAACTGGTATGAAAAGCGGCCGTTGTTTGGCAAAAAGATCCTGGTTACCCGCAGCCGGGAGCAGGCCAGCGAACTGGTGCAAAGCCTGGAGGATCTGGGGGCCGACTGCCTGGAAGGCTCCACCATCGCCCTGGCCGAACCACCGGACTGGGCCCCGCTGGACCAGGCTTTGGATAAAATCGCCACCTATAACTGGCTGCTCTTCACCAGCCCCAACGCGGTGAACTTTTTCTTTAAGCGGCTGGCGGCCTTGGGCTTGGACAGCCGCCGCCTGCACGGCCCGCAGATTGCCGTGGTGGGTACGGCCACCGCCGAGGCGTTGCAAAACTACGGGATCAAGGCCGACCTGCTACCGGCCAGGTTCACCGCCGAAGGCCTGGCCGAGGCCCTGCTGGCCCAGGGGGTGTCCGGCCGGAAGATCCTGCTGCCGCGGGCCCTGAAGGCTCGCGAGGTGCTGCCGGAAAGCCTGCGCGCCGCCGGCGCCGAAGTGGATATCGCCCCGGTTTACCAGAACACTCGTCCTCCCATGGCCGATGAGATTCGCCAGGCCTTGGAGCGGCAAGAGGTGGACCTGATCACCTTTACCAGTTCCTCAACAGCCAGCAATCTCTTTGCGTTGCTCAACTGGCCCGCCGAGGAACTGGCCAGGCGCCTGGCCGGGGTCAAGATCGCCGCCATCGGTCCAATCACCGCCGCCACGGTGGAGAAGGCCGGCCTCAAGGTAGACATTCAGCCCGAGACCCATACCATCCCAGAAATGGTCAGTGCCATCGCCGCTTATTATTTGTGATCGCGCCAGCACCCCCTGTTGTTGGCTGAAAACGACAATTATTGACCCAAATCAAGGAAATTTGATCCGCAAGGCTGTTATTCTGTCTTCAACGAGTTAAAAAAACGGAGGATAACACCATGAAAAAGATTTCCTTGCACGACAGCAACCAGTACGACGACAAAACCTTCAAGCGTTTCCTGCTCCACGATTCGGCCTATTTTCGGGTTCTCAACTTCAACCTCAAGGCCGGTCAGGTCTTTCCGGTCCACTCTCACCCCGCCGAAGGCCAGCTCACCATCCAGGTGGTGGCCGGCCGAGGCGAGTTTCTCGGCGCGGAAAACAGCACCATGCCGGCTGAGACCGGTGATATCCTGGTCAGTGAGATCAGCGAACCCCACGGGGTCAGGGCCGACAGCGACATGCGCATTCTGGTGACCATCGCCCCGCCGATTTGATCTGCGGGGTTGCCCCGAGCATCACCCGGCGCCCGGCGGTTTTTTCTATTTGCCCATCAGCTTCGCGATGGCCTCGGCCCAGATGGTGTACCCCCGGTCGCTGAGGTGTACCCCATCCTCCACCAGGCAGTTGCTGGGCCCTTCCTGCTGGAACAGCTGGTAGACGTCGATAAAGTCGCAGCCGGTCGCAGCTGCCAGGCGGCGGAGCTTTTCGTTGGCCTTGGGAACCAGCTCGGGGTCAAGCCAGGGCAGCAGAATCGGCGGCAGGCTGTGCATACAGATCCGGGCGGTGGGCCAGGCTTGTTGGAAATTCTCGATAATTTGCCGGTAGTCGGCGATGAAGTCGGTTTCCTCAAGTCCGATGTTGTTGGTGCCGCTCATGATCAGGATCAGGTCCGGTGCCGGGCCCTGGGCGATGATTACGCCCTGCCGGCCCAGCAAACCCTGTACCGTTTCGCCGGACCAGCCCAGGTTATGCACCCGCTGGGCCGGGAAGCGGCGGGCCCAGTCGTAATATTCAATCAGCGAGTCGCCGACAAAAAGCAGTTCCTTCATTGCTGGAATCCTTTTGCGGTGGTGTGCTTGCGGCCCGGCATTCTGCCGGGGTGGCTTCTTACCCCAGGCCGTACTTGTTGATCTTGCTCAGTAATGTTTTACGGGTGATGTTCAGCCGGCGGGCAGCTTCACTGCGGTTCCCCCCGGTCTCCTCCAGGGTTCTGCGCACCACCAGTTTTTCCGCTTCCTCCAAAGAGGATGGGGAGGATGGGGAGGATGGCCGGCCGGTTGTGCTTTCCGCCGGCGGAGCCCCGGCTTCGTCGGCGATCCGGCGCAGGCTCAGGGGCAGGCTCTGCTCATCGAGATAATCCCCGCGCATCAGGATCACCCCCCGCTCGATGGCGTTTTCCAACTCCCGGACGTTGCCCGGCCAGGGATGTTTCAACAGTAAATCCATGGCCTGCGGGGTGATGCCCTCCACCCGCCGCCGGTTGCGGGCGGCAAACTTGTCGACAAAGTGGGCCGCCAGCAG
Source organism: Desulfurivibrio alkaliphilus AHT 2 (assembly GCF_000092205.1). Lineage (GTDB taxonomy): Bacteria > Desulfobacterota > Desulfobulbia > Desulfobulbales > Desulfurivibrionaceae > Desulfurivibrio > Desulfurivibrio alkaliphilus. The sequence goes on from NC_014216.1 coordinate 638,870, forward strand.
CGGAATATCCTCGCTTCTTTCCCTTAGCGGGGGAACCTGCAGGGTCACCACGTTGAGACGGTAGTAAAGATCCTCGCGGAATTTACCTTCCTTTACGGCATCTTCCAGCACCCGGTTGCTGGCCGCCAACACCCGAACGTCGACCTTTAAGGTTTCCTGGCCGCCCACGCGCTGGATTTCATGCTCCTGCAGTACCCGCAGCAGTTTGGCCTGCATGGCCGGTGATGTTTCGCTGATTTCATCGAGAAAGATGGTGCCGCTCGCGGCCTGGATGAATTTGCCCTCCCGGCGGCGGTCGGCCCCGGTGAAAGCGCCCTTCTCGTGGCCGAAAAGTTCCGATTCCAGCAGGCTTTCCACCAGGGCAGCGCAGTTTACTTTAACCAGCGGTCCGTCTTTGCGGGTGCTGTTGCGGTGCAGGGCGGTGGCCACCAGTTCCTTGCCGGTGCCCGATTCGCCGCTGATCAGGACGGTGGCCTCGGTGGGGGCCACATAGGTGATCATTTCCAGCAGCTCTTTCATGGCCGGCGAATTACCGATGATTCCCGCCTGGTCCAGTTGGTCGGCCGGGTCGTCATGCCGGCGGCTGCGCCGGGACTCTTCCACCTGGCGGTGATCGAGTGCCTTGGCCAGGGTCAGGCGCAATCTGTCGAAGTCCAGGGGTTTGGTCAGGTAATCCCGGGCGCCGGCCTTCATGGCCTCCACCGCCGAGTCCACCGAGGAGTAGGCGGTCATGATAATTACCGGAATGGCCGGGTTGTGGGCCTGGATACGGCGCAGGGCCTCCATGCCGTCCATGCGGGCCATGCGCACGTCCATCAGCACCGCATCGAAGGGCTGTTCCGCCACGGCGGCGACGGCCAGCGCTCCATCCGCCGCCTCGGCACTGCGCCAGCCCCATTCGGCCAGCATGGCCCGCAACATGTAGCGGTGAGCCTCATCGTCGTCCACCACCAGGATGTTAACTTCTGCCGTTTGTGCTGTCATAAGCACTCTTTTAGCATTTGCCGGACGAAATTGCCACTGGCGAAATAAGCTCGTTTAGGTTAAAGAAAAGCACACGCCGCAAGGCGCAGGGCCAACGTAGCTCAGTCGGTAGAGCAGCTGATTCGTAATCAGCAGGCCAGCGGTTCGATTCCGCTCGTTGGCTCCACAGGTAATCAACTGGCTTACGGTACATACGGTATCGTAAGCCGTTTTTTTTATGTGGTTTGCCACTCCCGGAGCGTGAATTTGCCGCTGCTGTACGTTCAGCAGGGATACTAAGCTACCGGTTTAACGGGCAGTAAACGAACAGCAGTGCCGCAGATTTGGGCAAGCAGCCAGGCGCCGCGTACACCGGGTACGCAAGCCTGGTTGATCGCCCAAAGCTGCGGTGCTGCTGTTCGTTTACCCCCTGCTCAGCGGGAGGCCAGCATGGGGGGCGGGGTGGTCAGCGCCTGGGCCAGCAGGCCGTCGCGTTCATAGATATCGTCGCGGAACTGTACCGAGCCGTCCGGCGCTACCCAGGCGGTCCAATAGACCAGGTGTACCGGGACCGGCGAGGGCAGGCGAACATGCCGGTCGTGGCTGGTCTCGTCAAACAGGGCTCTTCTAAGCGCGCCAACGGAGTCCAGCGGGGTGCCGGCCAGCAGGTTGGCGGCAAGTTCCAAGGGCCTTTCCAGGCGGATGCAGCCGGAGCTGAAATTGCGGGTTTGCCGGTGGAAAAGTTCACGGGCGGGGGTGTCGTGCAGGTAGACGCTGTAGGCGTTGGGAAACATGAACTTGATCCGGCCCAGGGGGTTGCGGGGGCCGGGATCCTGGCGCAGCCGATAAGGAAAGGCCTGCGGGCGGGTGCGCAGGCGTTCCCAGTCGACGGTGTCGGGGGTTACCGTGGCGGAGTCGGCATTCCAGCCGTCCAGCACCTTGATCCCGTTTTGCGCCAGATAGTCGGGGTTTTCCTGTAGTTCCGGCAGAATGTCCTGGGCGGCTATGCTGGCGGGAATATTCCAGTAGGGGTTAAGGACCAGGTAAGTGACCCGGTCACTGAAATTGGGGGTGCGCCGGTAGGGGGTGCCGGTAACCACCCGCATACTCAGGATGGCTTGTTCATCCTCGATAAGTTCCAGCTTGTTGGCGGCGGTGTTGACCAGAATGTGGCGGCGGCCGAATTCTTCGGCCAACCAGCGCCAGCGTTCCAGATTAAGTTTTAACTGGCGGATCCTGACCTCCAGCGGCACGTTTAGTGCGGCCAGGGTTTGCCGCCCTACGACGCCGTCGGCAAGCAGGCCGTGGCGCTGCTGAAAGGAGCGCACCGCCGCTTCCAGGGTTTCGTCAAAAACATCTCCCCGGGCCGCAGTACCGCTCAGGTCCCGGCTGCGGTGAAGACGTTGCCGCAGGGTAACCACCCGGTGGTCGCGGTCGCCAAGTCTCAGGGTGGTGCTGCCCGGCACCTGCGGCCATCCGCCCTGCTCGGCGAGGCGACGGTAATCGGCCAGGGTGGCGCGTAATTCCCGGTAGCCGGCCTGTTGTGGCAGCAAGCCGGTCAATATTGCCTGGGGATTACCATCCGGGGCCGCAGCAGCGTGGAGCGCCAGGCTCAGTTTGGCCTGGCTGTGTTCGACCTGCCATTGTGGTGCCCCGCTTTCCTGGTCTACCCGGCCGTGCAGCAAATGGTAGCCAAGCAGCAGAAAGGCATCGGTGAGCAGCAGGTCAAGCTCGGCGGCCAGTCCGGGGGAAGGGTGGGCGGCCAGCAGGCTCGACAGGACCAGAATGGACTCCAGGTGGTAATCTCTCGGGCTCAGCCCATCGGCGTCGGCCTCCTTAATGGCGGCCAGCAACAGTTGGGCGGAACCCTGGGGGGCGCCGTTGGTGTCCACCCAGGCGGGCTGGAAAGCGCGTTGCCGGTAAAACTCCCGCAACAGCGGGGTGGCCCGCAGGTGAATCCGGTGGATGGTTAGAGGCTCCGAGGGATCTGTGGCCTCCAGTAGTTGACGGATCGGTTCGCTGTCTTGATTTTCCTGCCCGGAGGCGGGCAAAGGTAACAGCAGGGTGAAAGAGAGCAGCAGCAACAGATAAAGACGTTGAAAAGACATGATTGTTCTCGGTTTGCGCAGCGATGCCACGGGTTATGTTAACACAAAGGGCTACCAGGAGCGGAAGGGGCCTGAATCCAGGTGCACAAAACCACTGCGCGGATAGTAGCCGACACCGCCCAACTTGAGGTCCAGCGCCGCCCGACGCAGGGTGGCCGCGCCAATTTTCGGCAGGCGCACATCAATGGCCCGGCCGGTCAGGTGCAGGCTGCGCGGCGCCACTTGCCTTCCCTCGCGTAGTAAGCGCCGGTTGTAGGCCGGTGAGCGGTATCCGGAAATAATATGAAACTCGTTACCGCCCCCCAGTTTACTGTCCACCAGGCTGAGATAGTCGATGGTTTCCGGGTCGATGGGGTGAATTTCGCCGGTATGGTGACAACGCAACAGGCGGTTGATCTCGGCCAGGGCCGATGGGATGTGATTGCCTCTGGGGTCCCGGAAGGTTATGGTCAGCCTCTCTCCGGTATGCAGGTGGTACAAGGCCAGCCGCCGAGCCGGCCGGACCGCCGCCAGCAGCTCATGGGCCCAGGCAAGGCCGCCACCTCCGAGGGCCACGGTGGCCAACAATGAACGCTTAAGAAAAGACCTGCGACCCGATGGGGGGAAAAGCATGCCGTCCTCCACAAGGTGGAAAAATGAAATACTTTAACCTACCAGAGCTGATCGGTGCTTGTCAAATACCTGCTGCCGGTGTTACGCGACTTTGAAGCTCCCTTAGGGGACCGTGTTTTTCCGTTTCGATTTGCCAGGAAATTAGTTAGTATGCAAAGATTATTCTTTAAATCAATTTGTTTAACATCAGGGCGGTACAACAGAAGAGTATGAGCAACCGGCGGCGTCGATATTTCGGAAGGGAAAGGCAGGGTGGTAAAGGCAGAATCAGCCTGTTGCCCAGCCTGCTTACCACCATCAGTCTGTTCAGTGGTTTTTATGCCATTGTGGCGGCCATTGAGGGGCAGTTTTTCCATTCCGCCGTGGCCATCATCATCGCCGGCGTTTTTGATGGACTGGATGGTCGGGTGGCGCGGCTCACCGGCACCACCAGCGGTTTCGGCAAGGAGTACGATTCCCTCTGCGACCTGGTGGCCTTCGGGGTGGCGCCGGCTATTTTGGCCTATCAGTGGGTGTTGCACCCCTTCGGCCGCTACGGCTGGCTGGCGGCCTTTTTGTATGTTGCCACCACCGCCCTGCGGCTGGCCCGTTTCAATTCCCAGGCCGGGGGTGAGGAAAGTAAAAATTTCACCGGTTTGCCCTGCCCGGCGGCCGGCGGGATGATCGCCACTTCTTTTTTGTTCTGCCACTTTTTCGGCATCACCGGGCGTCCCATGGACGTGGTGATGCTGGCGGCGGTTTACCTGCTCTCTTACCTGATGGTCAGTTCCATCACCTATTTGAGTTTTAAAAAGCCGGAAACCCAGCGGCGGAAGGCGTTTCAGACGGTGGTGGGGCTGGTGCTGATGATCATGGTGCTGGCCACTGAACCCCGGGTGACCCTCTTTGCCCTGGGGTTGGTTTATGTGCTGTCCGGGCCGCTGGCGGCGGCTTACCGATGGCTGAAACCGGCCCAACCGGCCGGTGATGAGCAGGAAAAGGAAGCAACTCCGGGGGAGGCGACCGAAGAGACAGCGGCAAAAAATATAAAGCACGGCGGTTAACCGGTGCAAGCCGGTGGCAACCGAGGAGAAAATAGATATGAGCGATAAGATTTTTATTTTTGACACCACCTTGCGCGACGGTGAGCAATCACCCGGGGCGAGCATGAATATTCATGAAAAATTTCGCCTGGCCCAGCAGCTTGGCAAGCTCAACGTGGACGTGATCGAGGCGGGTTTTCCCGCCGCTTCGCTGGGCGATTTTGAGTGTGTAAAAAACATCGCCGACAATGTGCGCGGTCCCCAGATCGCAGCCCTGGCCCGTTGTAACGTCAAGGATATCGATACCGCCTGGGAGGCCCTGAAAAATGGGGAAAACCCCAGAATTCATACCTTCCTGGCCACCTCGGAAATCCATATGCAGCACAAGCTGCGCATGACCCGGGAACAGGTGCTGGAGTTAGCCACCGCCTCGGTTAAGCATGCGGCCAAATACACCAGCAACGTGGAGTTCTCCGCCGAGGACGCCTCCCGCAGCGATCTTGATTTCGTCTGCCGGGTATTCGAGGCGGTGATCGAGGCCGGGGCCACCACCCTGAACTTCCCGGACACCACCGGTTATGCCCTGCCCGAGGAATACGGTGCCCAGATCCGCTATTTGCTGGAGAACATCAGAAATATCGACCGGGCCATCATCAGTGTCCATTGCCATAACGACCTGGGGCTGGCGGTGGCCAATTCTTTGGCCGCCATCAACAACGGCGCCAGGCAGGTGGAATGCACCATCAACGGCCTGGGCGAACGGGCCGGCAATACCGCCATGGAAGAGCTGGTGATGATCCTCCGTACCCGGGGCGAGCAGGCCAGGTTGCACACCGACATTGTCACCGAACACATTTTTCCCACCAGCCGGTTGGTCAGCACCATCACCGGCATGCCGGTGCAGCCCAACAAGGCCATTGTCGGGGCCAACGCCTTTTTGCATGAATCGGGGATTCACCAGGATGGGGTCCTCAAGGAGCGCAGCACCTATGAAATCATGAACCCCAAGGACATCGGGATTTCCACCAGCAACATCATCCTGGGCAAACATTCCGGCCGCCACGCCTTGCGCGACAAAATCAAGGAGATGGGTTACACCGACCTGGGCGAGGAAGAGATCAACCGGGTTTTTGAGCGCTTCAAGGCGGTGGCCGACCTCAAAAAGGAGATGTTTGAAGAGGACCTGGAGGCCATCATCATGGATGAGGTGCTGCGGGTGCCGGAGGCCTTCCAGTTGTTGCACTTGGGCGCCATGAGCGGTAGCCGTTCGCTGCCCACGGCGGCGGTGAAGATGCTGGTGCGCGGCGAGGAGAAAGAGACCGCCTCCCTGGGAGTCGGCCCCATCGACGCCGCCTTTCGGGCCATCGCCCAGCTGGCCGGCACCGACAGCAAATTGCTCTACTTTTCGGTAAGCTCCATCACCGGCGGCACCGATGCCCAGGGCGAGGTGATGGTGCGCATCGAAGATGACGGCAAGGTGGTGGTGGGGCAGGGGGCCGACCCGGACATCATCACCGCCGCCGCCAAGGCCTATCTCACCGGTTTGAACCGTTTGGAGTATTTGAAAAAGGAAAATAAAAGGAGAGAGCAAAAGCAATGAGTAATGAGGGAAGAAAATATAATGTGGCGGTGGCCGGGGCCACCGGCGCCGTGGGTGGCGCCATGCTGGAGGTGCTTGAACGGCGGGATTTTCCGGTGGGTGAGCTGCGCCTGCTGGCCTCGTCCCGTTCGGTGGGGAAAAAGCTGACCTTTAAAGGGGCTGAGCATCCCGTGCAACTGCTGGCCCCGGACGCCTTTGCCGGTATTGATATCGCGCTGTTTTCCGCCGGCGGAGATCGCTCCCTGGAGTTTGCCCCGGCGGCGGCCGCGGCCGGGGCGGTGGTGGTGGACAACTCCAGCGCTTTCCGCATGGACCCCGAGGTTCCCCTGGTGGTGCCCGAGGTTAACCCCCACGCCATCGCCCAGTACAAAAACAAGGGGATTATCGCCAACCCCAACTGCTCCACCATCCAGATGCTGGTGGCGCTGAAGCCGATTCATGACGCGGTTAAAATCAAGCGGATTGTGGTTTCCACCTACCAGGCGGTTTCCGGTTCGGGGGCCGAGGCCATTGACGAGTTGGAAAAACAGGTGCGGGCCTGGGCCGCCGGCCAACCATTGCCCCGGGAGGTCTACCCGCACCAGATCGCCTTCAACTGCCTGCCCCACATCGACGCCTTCCTGGATAACGGCTATACCAAGGAAGAGATGAAGATGGTCAACGAAACCCGCAAGATGTTTGAAGACCCCACCATTGGGGTTACCGCCACCACCGTGCGGGTGCCGGTCTTTTACGGCCACTCCGAGGCGGTTAATATCGAGACCGAAAAGAAGATCAGCGCCGCCGAGGTAAGAGAGCTGCTGGCGGTCGCCCCCGGGGTTAAGCTGGTGGATGAGCCGACCCTGAGCCAATACCCCATGGCCCTGGACTGCGCCGGAAAATTTGAAACCCTGGTGGGTCGCATCCGCGAGGATGAGTCCATTGCCAACGGGATCAATCTGTGGGTGGTGGCCGACAACATCCTCAAGGGAGCGGCGCTGAACACCGTGCAGATCGCCGAAATCGTGGCCCGGGACTACCTGTAAGTTCGATGCTGAGTAAGCGTTCAGCAGCACCGCATCTTCGGGCGATCAGCCAGGCTTACGTACAGGGGTACGCCGCGCCTGGCTGCTTGCCCGAACCTGCGGCACGGCTGTTCGCTTACGGCCCGTTATACCTGAAGGTTAATACCCCTGGTGAACGGTTACGATGCTGAGCGCATACGGGGTGCCCGGCAAGATTGCAACAACGTGGGCTGTGGCCAGGGGGTGAGCGATGCGGATCATCGCCGGTCGCTTTAAGGGGCGGCGGTTGCGCGCCCCGGGGCGCCGTTTTGCAGACTCCCTGGTGCGTCCCACGTCGGACCGGGCCCGGGAGGCGCTTTTCAACCTGCTGCAGGGCGAGGTTACGGGCGCTGCCGTGCTGGACCTTTTTGCCGGTACCGGCGCTTTGGGGCTGGAGGCTTTGAGCCGGGGGGCAGAGCAGGCGCTGTTTGTCGAGGGAAACCCGTCGGTGGCGCGGCTGTTGCGGGAAAACATCGAGCTTTGCGGGGTTGCGGAACAGAGCCGGTTGGTGGTGCGCGACTGCGCCTTCGGGCTTGATTTCCTCACCCCCTTGGCCCCCCCGGCCGGGTTTGACCTGATCATGGTCGATCCCCCTTATGATAAAGGGTTGGCAGAAGCCACGCTGGCCAGGCTGGCAGCCTTGCCGGCGGCGGTTTTTGCCCCCGGGGCGATGCTGGTGGTGGAGACCCGGCAGCAGGAAACGCTGCCGCCGGCGGCCGGCCCTTTCCAATGCCGGCGGGATTCCCGGCGTTACGGTGAGGCCCGCTTTCATTTTTTTAACTACGAAAAAGGTGCTCGATGAGTGACTATGAACCCCTGGTGCGGGAGGAGACCAACCAGCGGATCGCCGTTTACCCCGGAACCTTTGATCCCATCACCATGGGCCATATCGACATTATTAAGCGGGCCCTGACCCTTTTTGACCGGGTTATCGTGGCCATTGCCGTAAATCCCGCCAAACAGCCGCTGTTCAGCCTGGCGGAACGTAAGCAGATGATCAGGGATTCCTTCACCGATGTTAATGACCGCATCGAGGTGGATGAGGTTTCCGGACTGCTGGTGGATTACGCCTACCGCCGTGGGGCCCGGGCCATTGTCCGGGGGTTGCGGGCGGTGTCCGATTTCGATTATGAGTTCCAGTTGGCCCTGATGAACCGTCGGATTGAGCGGGAAGTGGAAACCGTATTTCTGATGACCGGCTTCCGTTGGATCTACATCAGCTCCAGCATCATCAAGGATGCGGCTCGCCATGGCGGTGATGTCGGTGGCCTGGTGCCCGACCATGTTTGCGATCGCCTGCGCGAGCGCTTTATGGTCGAAGGGTAATGCGTAAACTGTTACGGTAACTCTGCTGTAACTGGTCACATGGTCCATGGGGTAAGCGGTCACAGGGTGCCGCAGGTTGTGGCAAGCTGACCGGCGCCGCGTATCTCAGTACGCAAGCCGGGCCGATCGCCGCAAGATGAGGTGCCCTGTGACCGCTTACACTCTGCTATAGGGCAGATGGGAGGGAAATGATGTCTGTTAAATCCGGTTTTACCCGTCGCTCGTTACTGCAGGCCGCCGGGGTGGCGGCCGCCGCCCTGCCATTGCGCTCGTTGCAGGCCGGGGCGGCCGTGCCCGGCGGGGAAGCCTGGTCCGAAGAGCGGCTGGTGCCCACGGTATGCGGGATGTGTCCGGCCCATTGCCTGGTGACCGCCAAGGTGCGGGATGGCCGGTTGGAATCCCTGACCGGCACCGGCGATAATCCCCTCAACGGGGCGCGGATCTGCGCCCGGGGCATGGCGGCGCCGGATCTGTTGTATGATCCCGATCGGTTGAAATATCCCATGAAAAGGGTGGGCCCCAGGGGTAGCGGCCAGTGGCAGCGGATCAGTTGGGCCGAGGCCATCGATGTCGTCTCGTTGCGGATGGAGCAGGCTTTGCGCCGCCATGGGCCGGAGTCGTTGGCCCTTTTTGCCGCCGGTCCTTCGGCGCTTTATATCAAAGAGCTCTTTGCCGAGTTTGGGGTTTCCCGAGTCAACGATTCCCGCTATGAACACTGCCATTGCAACCGGGAGGCCGCCTACCTGGCCACCTTTGGCTTTGCCCCCGGGGCTCCGGCCCGGCTGGACTATGCCAACACCCGTTGCCTGGTGCTGCTGGGCTCCCATTTCGGTGAAAATTTGATGCTGCCGGAGTTCCGCCGCTTTACGGCAGCCCGGGAGCAGGGGGCCCGGTTGATTGTGGCCGACCCCCGGCGCAGCGTTATCGCCGCCCAGGCCGATCGGCATCTGATGCTCAAGCCGGGCAGTGATACCGCCCTGCTGCTGGGGTGGATCAATTACCTGCTGCAGCGTGATCTTTTTGATCGCGACTACATCGCTTCCCATGCCCTGGGGCTCGATGAACTGCGGGAACATGCCGCCGCCTACCCTTTGGAGCGGGTGGCCGAACTGACCGGCTTAACCCCCCGGGAAATTGAGCAGAGCGCCCGGCTCCTGGCCGCCAGCGCTCCGGCGGTGATTATTCATCCCGGTCGGCACAGCAACTGGTATGGCAACGATGTCCATCGCTTGCGGGCGCAGGCCATTCTCTCCGCCTTGTTGGGGGCTCCGGGGCGGCCCGGCGGAATGTCTTTGGTCGGCCTCAACGAACCGGGAGCCGAGGTCACCCCTTATGCCCGTGGCCGGCAGCGGCTGGCGAGGGCTCTGCAGCCCGGGAGCAAAGAGCGGGCGGAAGAGATTTTCCGTGCCCTGGAAGCCGACCAAATCAAGGTGCTGGGCTGCTGGGGGCAGAATCCTTTTCAGGGCTACCCCAACCCTTATCGCACCACCCTGGCCTGGCGGCGGGCGGAATTTGTCTTTGCCACCGATGTGCTGCCCAGCGAGGCCTGCCTGATGGCCGACATTATTCTGCCCGAGGCAACTTTCCTGGAGCGCAGCGGCCGGGTGGAACTGCGCGACGAGGTGGATCCGCCTTTGCTCACCGCCGGTTTTCCCGCCCTGCAGCCGGCCTTTGAAGCTCGCGATCCTTACTGGATCGCCCGCCAGCTCAGCATTCGGCTCGGTCGCGGCCGGGGGGTGCAGTACCCCGAGGCAAGCTCCCGGCTGGAGCATGAGTTGGCCCCCTGGCGCTTGCGCCTGGAAGATTTACGCCGCGGCCAGGGCTATGTTGCTTTGCCTGCGCCACCGGCCCCGGAGTTGGACGAGTTTCGTTTTCCCACCATCAGCGGCAAAATCGAACTGGTCTCCCGCGATCTGGTCGAAGCCGGGCAGGCGCCGCTGCCGCACTTTCACCCCCCGCCTGAACCTCCCGAGGGCTATTTCCGCCTGCTTTACGGGCGCTCGCCGCTGCATACCTTGAGCAGTACCCAGAACAACCGCCGCTTGATGGATCGGGAGGGGGAAAACGAACTGTGGCTCAACGATGAGGTGGCCGACCGCCTGGGTCTGGGCAGTGGAGAGCGGGTGCTGCTGGAAAACCAGGATGGCCTGACCTCCCTGCGAACCGTGCGCCTCTATGTGAGCCGCGATATTCGAGCGGATGCCGTTTACCTGGTGCACGGTTTCGGCCAGCGCTCCCACCTGCTGGGTCGGGCCTTTCACCAGGGGGTCTCCGATGCCGCGCTGATGAGCCGCGCCACCGCCAACCCGGTTACCGGTACCCATGCTTTGCGCAACAACTTCGTCCGGCTCAGAAAGGTCCCTTAAGCCGTAATCGTTCAGCAGCACCGCATCTTCGGGCGATCAGTCAGGCTTACGTACAGGGGTACGCTGCGCCTGTCTGCTTCCCCGAACCTGCGGTGCTGCTGAACGATTACAGCCAGTTAAACCGGTAGGTTAGTACCCCTGGTGAACGGTTCTCTTAAGCCAAACCGGCAACTCCGGGTGGAGGCGGCTGAAGCGGTGGTCCGAGGAGATGGCGTCGCTGTTTTTATGGTTGGCGATCAGAATCCCGCCGGGTTGAAGCTGGTCCTCAATCATCCGCTCAAAGCGTTGCTGCAGGGTTCGGTCGGCAAAGGGGCGAAAGTAGTAGATCACCCGGAACTGCCGGTAGTCGCCGTACTCCCAGATATCGCCGGCGCTGACCCGTTCCGGCCCGAAGAACTTGCGGGCGGTGGCGCATGGCTTTCGATCCTTCTCCAGCCCGTAGACGTCAAAGCCCAGTTGTTCGGCCAGCAGCATTACATTGCCGATACCGCAGCCGACATCCAGAAAAGAAGGGCCTGGACCGGCCGCCGGTTCCCGGTCCAGGCCCAGTTGCCGGCGGGTTAGAGCCAGTTGACGAAAGACCTGGCGGCTGTCCATGGCGACAAAGGGGTATTCCCGGCTGGTATCGTTGTCGCTGTCGCGGCTGGCTTCCCCGGCCAGCAGGCCCAGAAAACGGTTGCTGAGGTTGATGAAGACCTCACAACGGCTGAACTCATCTTCGTGGTGCGGGCAATGGTCCAGCTCGGCCAAGGGTTGCTGCCAATGGTCGGCCATTTGTTCCTTCCTTGTTTTTTCGTCTTTAATTCCTGAGCAACCCGTGGAAGATCCCATCCCTGTTTTTTGCAAGCAAAAGGCTGGTCCAGCTCGTGGTCAATGCGCACCCGACAGCGCTGGCCGGGTTTACGGGTTTGCTCAGCCTGCCGGGGTAAGCTGAGTCATCTCTATAACAAAAAAGCCTGGCCGAGGGAATCCCGAGATGTACATGGGGCAGATGGGATGGTCTCGTTTGCAGGATCGTAAAAGATAAAAATTATCAATTAAACTCTTTACTTTTGTCTTGTTCGTACTATAACTGTCTTCCGGAGAGGAGGTGTATGTAGTGTTGACGGGCGGTTAGCAGCACTGTTGAGTAATAAAAGCTCACACATGGTGCTAGTGCCAGCCTGAAAAAACAATTTGGGAATGAGCCATGGACTACTTTAGAAATCTCAAAATTATCACCATGATGCAGTTGTTGGTTTTTGTGCCGGTAACCTTCCTGGTGGGGGTTTTGCTTTTTAACGGCCTGGAGAGGTACCAGTTGTATCGCCAGGCCCAGGAGTTGCGGGAGCTGTCGGTGGTTGCCACCATGGCCACCGAAATTGCCCACCAGGCCCAGTTGGAACGCGGCATGACCGCCGGGTTTGTCGGCAGTCAGGGGCGGCAGTTTGGTGGCCGCCTGGCCGACCAGCGGGCGGCAACTGACCGTGATATTGAAGCCTTGCGCCGGTTTATGGCCGATTCCACGGTGGTGCAGAGGGATCTGGCAATTAACAATCGCTTGCGCCAGGCCTTGGCCAATTTTGATCAACTCGCCGACGTTCGCCGTCGGGCCGATGCCCTGACGATTGCCGGCCCCGAGGCCATCGCCTTTTATAGCAACGCCATTGAAGGCTTTCTCAGCACCATCCCCCTGATCGCCGGGGTCAGCCCGGATCAGGAGATCATGCGGGACCTGACCGCTTATTACAACTTTGTGGAGGCCAAGGAGAGAATGGGGGTAACCAGGGCGGTGTTGAGCAATGTTTTCGCCCAGGACAGGTTTGCCGAAGGAATGTTCCAGCGTTACGCCGAACTGCTTTCCGCTCGTGCGGTCTTTTTGAATAATTTTCAGGCGTTTGCCGATGGTTCTGCCCGTGACTATTACCGCGAGCGGATGCGGGGAACGGCGGTGGATCAGGTGGCAAGCATGGAAAACAGGGCCCTGGAGCGCTGGCAGGCCGGTGGCTTCGGTATTGACGCCACCCGCTGGTTCGACACCATGACCGCCAAGATCGACCTGATGAAGGATGTGGAAACCAGGCTGGCCGAAGGTATTCAGGAACTGGCCGGGGAGCGTATCGCCCATGCCCGCGCCGCCCTGATCGGCGGGGTGCTGTCGGCAGCGGCGGTGGTGGCGCTGTTGCTTTATCTGGCCCGTTTTTTCTCCTTGCTGCTGATCCGCAAGTTGGAAGACGTTTCCGATCAGCTCAGCGCCGGTGCCGGCCAGGTGTCGGCGGCCTCGGAAGAGGTCTCGTCGGCCAGCCACTCGCTGGCCGACGGAGCCAATAACCAGGCGGCTGCTATTGAAGAAACCTCGGCCTCCCTGGAGGAGATAGCCTCCATGACCAAGCAGAACGCCGACAATGTCGGCCAGGCCGATATTTTGGTCAATGAGGCCCGCCAGGTGGTTGAAAGCGCCAATCAGTCCATGCACCAGTTGACCGATTCCATGGCCGAGATCTCCCGGGCCAGTGAAGAGACCTCCAAAATCATCAAGACCATCGATGAAATTGCTTTCCAGACCAACCTGCTGGCTCTTAATGCGGCGGTGGAGGCGGCCCGGGCCGGGGAGGCAGGGGCCGGGTTCGCGGTGGTGGCCGATGAGGTGCGGAATCTCGCCATGCGGGCTTCCGAGGCCGCCCGCAATACCGCCACCCTCATCGAGGGTACGGTGAGCAAGATTCAGGCCGGCAGTCAACTGGTGGGAGCCACCGACACCTCCTTCAACCAGGTTGCTGAAAGCATCGTCAAAATCTCATCCCTGATGGGCGAGATCGCGGCCGCTTCCCGGGAGCAATCAGCCGGGGTTGAGCAGATCAACAACGGGGTGGCGGAAATGGACTCGGTAACCCAGCAGAACGCCGCCGCCGCCGAAGAGGCCGCCAGTGCCGCCGAGGAGTTGAACGGGCAGGCTGAGCAGATGAAAGAGATGGTAGATGTGTTGACCGCCCTGGTCAAAGGCCGGGAGCAGTCCTGAGCAGGGCGGTTATCCCTTTCGGGGGTTACTTGCCGAAAGGGCAGACCGGGTAGAGGCAGTGCTTGCAGTTGAGGCAGAGGCCGCCGTGGCCCATCCGGGCCAGGGCCCGGCGGTCGATTTTCTCGCCGACTAAAATCCGGGGCAAAAGCAAGTCAAACACCGTGGTGCGGTGGAACATGCCGCAGGCAGGCAGCCCCAGTACCGGGATTTCCTTGCCCTGGTGCGCCAGGTAGCCCACCAGAAACATGGCCCCGGGCAACACCGGGGTGCCGTAAGCTATCTCCCGGGTGCCGGCCCGGGCGATCCCTTCCCGGGTGACATCGTCGGGGTCCACCGACATCCCGCCGCTGGTAACGATGAGGTCTGCACCCGCCGCCAGGCAGTCACCGATGGCGGCGGCGATTTGGGCGGCATCATCGGGCGCCTTGCGGACTGCGATTACCTCCGAACCCAGAGCTGCCAGTTTTTCCCGCAGGACCGGTTCAAAGGCATCTTTAATGCGGCCGTGGTAAACCTCGTTGCCGGTGATCACCAGGCCGGCGGCGGCGGTCCGCAACGGCTCGACCCGCACCGCACCAAGCCCCTGGTTGTCGGCCAGGGCCACCGCTTCGTCGACCACCTGCCGCTTGCCCACCAAGGGAATCAGGCGGGTGGCGGCCACCTGCTGCCCGGCTTTGACCTGGGTGTTGTGGTGCAGGGTGGCGCACATCACCTCACCTAACAGGTTGAAGCGGTACAAGGCCTCCTGGTCCACCCGCAGCAGGCCGTCATGGGCCGCGCAGAGGCCTATTTTTCCCTCCACCGGTTCACCGCCGCTCATAATACCGCTTCCGGCCAGGGCGGCAGCCAGTTTTTGGGCTGCCTCATCCTCGTGAATCTCATCGTGGCCCAGCTCCAGGATGTATACATGCTCCTTGCCCAGCCGTTTGAGATGTTCGATGTCCTCCGCTCGGATGATATGGCCCTTGCGAAAGGCCCGGCCTTTAAATTCCCCCTGGCGGATTTCGGTAATGTCGTGGGGCAGGACCATGCCGACTGCCTGGGCTACCGGGACGGTTTTGGCCATGGGGCTTCTCCTGGTTGCTGCGCCGATGGGTTCAGTGAAAGTGGTTTAAAGCCGAAAACTTACTCGATGATACGGTAATAACGGCCGGTGGCACAGGGCCGGCAAAGAATTTTGCCGTTTTGCTCAACTTCCCGGCAGTCCTGGACCCAGTCGTGGCACTGCTGGCATTGTACCCGCCGCAGAGGTTTGCCCGGCAAGTCAGCGGCCGGTACTTCCACCGCCACCCGTTGAATGGTAAACAGTTCCTCTTCCGGCATCACCCGGTAGGCCTGCAACTGTTGTTGATACCTGTCTTCGATTTCCGGGCAGTAGTGCCGGGCCAGTTCCCGTGCTTCCTCGCGGGCGGTGATTCGCACCGCCTGCGAGGTTTTGAGATTAATGAAAGTGGCGGCCATGATGCCGTAATCGAGCCATTTCAGGGAGCGTTTGCCTAAAGTGCAGCCGGTGACGCTTTGGATGGCGTCGGTGGCGCACCGGTCGATCTCCACTACCACATAAAAATCCTTGCGCTGGCTGCCCCTGGGATCATCGATGCCGATTTCCCGCAGACCGATCATCGCCAGGCGCACCCCGATTACCTGGCCGGCACAGATATGGCCATGGACGGTGGTGGATTTTTCCAGCAACTGCTCAAAACTTTCCATCACTGCTAACCTCTAAAAGAAGTTTAACGATATTCCAGGGGGCAATCGGCTATGCAAGGCCTCTCTGGTTATCAGCAGGAGGATAGCCAAGAGGAGGGGGCAATGCAACAGGTTTCAAGTAAGCGAGGACGGGCACCCTATCTTGCGGCGACCAACTCGTCTTATTTGATGTACGCGGCAACCTCTGGCATCTGGCTACCGCTTACAGTTTATGACCGGTGACTGGTCGTTATTAGCACACTGACCAGGGACGGGGAATGGGTGATGAGACGATGAATAAGAGGGCAAAAAAAGTAATGCCCCAGGCGTTGGGGAACACCTGGGGCATTACAGGGGTATCAGCAGGTTGGTTCCGGCTCGAAGACCTGCTGACGGAGGGGGCTTAGTTTTGTTTTTAAGTATTTGCAAGGGGTGTGCCAAGTGTTGTTTCTTGTGGTTAACTTACTGAAATTAATAAAAATATTTTTTTATTTCGAGTGTTGGCGGAATCCTGAGGGTAATCAGATGTGACAGTATTGCCACATTATCTTGTTGCTAATATTGATTATCTTTTTGAGCGCAGGAGAAAAAGAGGCTTTTGGGTCACGCCTGACCCAAAAGGGGGCAGGGCTGGCAGGGGGCTAGAGGTTGAACTGGCGCATTTTGCGAAAGAGGGTTTTGCGAGAAATATCAAGCATCATCGCGGTGTTTTCCCGGTGCCACTGGTTGCTTTCCAGGGCCTGGCGAATCAGCTCCCGCTCGATGGTGGAAATCATGCCTTCAAGGCCGCCATGGTTGCGTAACAGGGCGACCGGATTGGTATTGACGGAGGCAATTTCCGGGGAAGAAGCCGGCGGTGCCATTGCTTCCGGTATGTTGAGGGATGATTGGCCGACCGCCGCCCCGGGCAGGCTGTTATGGGGGGGGGCAATTGGGGGTTCAGGCCCGTTTCCGGGGCTTCCGGGACCGGTAGGGGTAAACACCAGCTCACCCAGCGTCAGGTAGCGCTGGATGACATTTTGCAGTTCCCGGACGTTACCGGGCCAGGGATACTGCTCCAGGCGCTGATAAATCTCCTCGGAGAGGCTGAGCTCCTGGTGGTCCGGGCTGAACTTGTTGATGAAATGATCGGTAAGGGCGCGCAGATCCTCTTTGCGGTCCCGCAGGGGGGGCAGTTGTACCGGAATAACATGGATACGGTAGAAAAAATCCCGGCGAATTCTGCCCTCCCGGACCAGCTGTTCCATGTCGCGGCTGGTCGCCCCGATAATCCGCACATCAGGTTTGCGGGTTTCCCGGCTGCCCACCGGGCAGAAGCCGTTGCCCTCCAGTACCCGCAGCAGCTTGACCTGCATGGCCAGGCTGATTTCGCCGATTTCGTCCAGAAACAGGGTGCCGCCGTCGGCCTGGTCCAGGTAGCCTTCGCGGTCGGTGCCGGCACCGGTGAAGGCCCCTTTGCGGTAGCCGAAAAATTCGCTTTCCGCTAAAGTTTCGGGGATCGCCCCGCAGTTGACCGCCACGAAGTTCTTTTTGGCCCGGTGGCTTAAATCGTGGATGGTGCGGGCCACCACTTCCTTGCCGGTGCCGGATTCACCGTAGATGATCACGTTGGCGTTGGAGCCCGCCGCCTTGGCCAGGACATCATAAACCCGCTGCATGGCCGGGCTGTTGCCCACCAGCAGCCCGAAACGGATGTTGTGGCGCAGGAGGTTGGTACTTCTGCCCCGGCCGTCGGCGCCGGGTGCGGTGTGCTCGGAAGGGGCCAGCAAGGCCAGCATGCGCCCGGAGAGGTCGTGCAGGGTCTCCACCGCCCCCACCAGCTTGCCCTGTTCGTTGAAAACCGGTGCGGCCATGAAGTGCAGGTGTAAAGGTTGGCCGCACATTCGGAACCAGTCGAAAGCCTCCCAGGCGTTGGGAATAATCCTGGACTGGCCGGGGTTTTTGTCCTGGTAAAGATGAAAGAAACTGTTGCGGTCGTTGTTGAGCACCAGGTCGGCCACAATGGGCCTTTTGTGGGAATAGAAAGGCTCCCAGTGGCGGTCGGTGCCGATCATTTCCGCGGCCTTGAAGCCGGTAAGGGCTTCGCAGGCCTTGTTCCAGTAGGTGATTTTGTTGTCCAGTCCCACGGCAAACTGCGGCAGGGGAGAACAGTCCAGCAGTTGAAACATGACTTTTCCTCGCTGATAAGCCGGATTATTCATCATAATTTACGGCAGAGCCGGCCCAAAGTCAAGGTCATCCGCGGAAATCGCATTGTCAAACCAGAGCGGCCGCGTTATCTTCAAATTTTTTTTTAAACGGTTACCTTTAGCGCTTACGAGGTCTCCCAGAATGGACGCGAATTCCCCGGCCGATTATTTCGTCACTCCGGCCGCAATCCCCAAAGCTCACCGCCCCGGTCCCGTGCTGGAGCAGCGCCACTATCTTTGCAATGGTGAGCTGCGCTGCTGGGATGGTCCGGTGCATGATGTTTTTTCGCCGGTTTACCTGGCCTCCGCCGCTGGTTCGCCGGCACCTTTGCGGTTGGGCAGCCACCCGCTGCTGGGCAGCCGGGAGGCTGAAGCCATGCTGGAGGCGGCCTGCAATGCCTACGATCGGGGCTGCGGTGAATGGCCTTCCATGTCACCGTCCCAGCGCCTGGCGCGGGTGGAGCAACTGCTGGCCGGTTTGGAAAAATGCCGGCAAGAGGTGGTGCGGTCGTTGATGTGGGAGATCGGTAAAAGCCGGGAGGAGTCCGAGATGGAATTTTCCCGGACCCTGGAGTATCTTGCCGAAACCGCCGTTGAGATCCGCCGGCGCAGCCGGGAAGAAGAGGGGTTGCTCCGGCAGCAGGGGGTGATCGCCCGCCGGCTGCGGGCGCCAGTGGGGGTGGCGCTTTGCCTGGGGCCTTACAACAACCCATTCTACGAGACCTATACCACCCTGATCCCGCTGCTGCTCATGGGCAATACGGTGATCTTCAAACCTCCCCGCCTGGGGGTTTTGCTGCACCGGTTCATTTTGCCGCTGTTGCAGGAATGTTTCCCGCCGGGGGTGGTCAACAGCCTTTATGGCGAGGGGGAGGCGGTGCTGGCGCCGGTGTTGCGGTCCGGCAGGATTGATCTGCTGGCCTTTATCGGCTCCCGCCGGGGGGCGGAGCTGTTGCGCAGCTGGCACCCGACCCCCGGCCGCTTGCGCTGCCTGCTGGGGATGGAGGCAAAGAACGCCGCCATCATCCTGGCTGATGCCGATCTGGAACAGGCGGCGGCGGAATGTGCCCTGGGGGCGCTGGCCTTCAACGGTCAACGTTGTACGGCCTTGAAAATCCTCCTGGTGCAACACTCGATAACCCTGCCGTTTCTTGAGCAGTTAAGCCGGGAGGTGCAACGGCAGCCCATTGGCATGCCCTGGCTGCCGGGGGTCAGGATTACGCCTCTGCCGGAGCCGGCCCGGGTGGCTTACCTGGGAGAGTTGCTGGCCGATGCCCTAAGCAAGGGCGCCCGGATTATCAATCCCGGCGGCGGCGAAATCCGGGAAACCCTGATGACCCCGGCGGTGCTGTACCCGGTGGGGCCGGGCATGCGCCTTTATCATGAAGAGCAGTTCGGGCCGCTGATTCCGGTGGCAAGCTTCGAGACGCTGGAGGAGGCCCGGCGTTATGTGGCGGAGTCGGAATTTGGTCAACAGGTAAGTGTTTTCGGCCAGGACGAGGAGCAGCTTGCCGCCGTGTCCCGCTCCCTGCTCAATCAGGTCTGCCGGATCAATATTAACAGCAAGTGCCAGCGGGGGCCGGACGGCTTTCCTTTTACCGCCCGCCGCAACTCCGCAGAAGGCACCATGTCGGTGGCCGAGACGCTGGACGCCTGCAGCATCACCAGCCTGGTGGCGGGGCGCGATACCCCCGGCAACCAGCGCATCCTGGCCGCCAGCACTTACGCCAACTCCTGCGCCAAATCCTACGATTGATTGGCCTTGAGTTGCTGCGGTTTACTCGTCAACTTCAAAGCCGATTTTTTCGATGGCGGCCTTGATGGTTGCCCGCGGGACTTCTTTGGTCATGCTGAAATCGGCCTGGTTCTCGCTTAAGCTGACATGCACGTCCTCGATGCCGTTGATGCTGCTTAAGGCCTTGGTGACCGAGGCCACGCAGTGGGCGCAGGTCATGCCTTTGATTTTGATGCTGGCCATTGCTTTGCTCCTTTCAGGTTAAGCCCGTTAATCCGGCAGGTTAGCACCGTTGATAAACGGTTCAGGTGAGCCGGAGGATGTTGTTGAGGATCCGGTGGGCCACTTCTTCCTTGCTCAATAACGGCAACTCCTCCACGGCACCGTTACGGTCCAGCAGGGTGACCCGGTTGTTGTCCACGGCAAAACCGGCGTCCTCGGCACCGATGTCATTGATGGCGATCAGGTCGAGATTCTTGCTGGTCAGCTTGCGCTGCCCTTCTTCCAAATGGTTTTCGCTTTCCGCCGCAAAGCCCACCAGCAGCGGGAAGCAGGTGGCTGTTTTTTTGCGCTCGCCCAGCTCCCGCAGGATATCCGGGTTGGAGACCAGGGCGAGGGAGGCGTCGGTGGCGCCTTTTTTGATCTTGTGGGGTTCATGGCGGGCCGGCCGGTAATCGGAAACCGCCGCCGCCATGATCATGATATCCGTTGCGTCCACCCGTTGGCAGACCGCCTGATGCATCTCGTTGGCGGTGACCACCGGGATCAGTTCGACTCCGGCCGGAGGCCGGATGGAGCCCGGGCCGCTGACCAAAGTGACGTTGGCCCCGCGCCGGCGGGCGGCAGCGGCCAGGGCGTAACCCATTTTGCCGCTTGAGCGGTTGGTGAGCAGCCGTACCGGGTCCAGGGGTTCCCAGGTGGGGCCGGCGGTGACCAGGATATTGCGACCCTGCAGATCCTGGGGAGTAAGCGCGGCTATTACCTCCTGGCGAACCGTTTCCCATTCGGCCAGCCGGCCGGGCCCCTGGTCGCCGCAGGCCAGTTCGCCGCTGTCCGGCTCGATGATGGTGTAGCCATACTCTTGCAACAGGCCCAGGTTTTGCCGGGTGGCGGGATGCCGGTACATCTCGCTGTTCATCGCCGGGCACAGCAGCACTTTGGCCCGGGCGGCCAGCACCACGGTGCTGACCAGCTCATCGGCCTGCCCCCGGGCCAGGCGGGCAATGGTGTTGGCAGTGGCCGGGGCCAGCAGAATCAGATCGTGGTCCCGGCCCAGGTTTATGTGAGGCAGGTATTCCCCGTCGGCGGCGGCCAGCATGGTGGTGTGAACCCGCTTGCCGGAGAGGGCGGCAAAGGTGAGGGGGGTCACGAAGCTTTGGGCGGCGTCGGTCATCATCACCGTTACTTCGGCCCCTTCCCGGCGCAACTGCCGGACCCAGTCCGCTACCTTGTAAGCGGCGATGCCGCCGCTTACCCCCAGGAGAATACGTTTATCGTTGAGTAGGAAAGACAAACTGCCTCCATTCCTGTTGTTACAGGATGCTAGAAGGAAAACGGGGTCGCCGGAGCAGCCGGGGCAACCGGTGCCGGGGCAACGGTATCTCCTTGGCGGCTTTTGCTGAGGTCATCGGTGATGTAAACCTGGACCTCGGTGGCTCGTCCCAGGCCCCGGTCGTTGATGATAATGGTACAGGTTTTATGCGGCTTGGTAAAGGCCAGCATAACGTCCTGGTATTTTACCGAGCCCACCAGTTGCCAGTTGTTGCGCCGCATGGTGGTGGTGAAAAAATCGGTCAGCGAGTTAACGTCCACCCGGCCGCTGAAATGCAGCACTCCCCCGGCGTAGGAGTCGGTATGGACCACCATGCTTTTTTCCCGCAACCAAGTGAGTTCGGCGGGAATCAGCAGGTCGCGAAAGCCCGAAGGGGTGTAGGGGTCGGGGCGCCTTTCCTGTACGGCCTCTCTTTTTTCCCGGTCTTCAGGGCCGGCATTTTGATGCTGGGTGCAGCCGGCCAGCAAAAACAGCAGGAAAATGCAGGCCAGCAGGGCAAGGTAACTTTTGGCGAACGGGACGGTCTGCTTGAACATCGGGGTAGCCTCCTGGTCATGAACTTAATTAAATTGACTTGAGAATGAAATCCTCAAGGGGTTTGCGTTGGGAGCGTCGATCTTTGGGCTCCGGCCGGCCCAGGGCGATAACCGCCATCAGGTCGAGATGATCGTCAAGGTCCAACTCCTGCCGGACCTTGTCCTTGTTGTGCAGAATCTGCCCCAGCCAGACCGCTCCCAGCCCCAGGGCTTCGGCGGCCAGCAACATGTTCTGGATACAGGCGCCAGCGGCCTGCTGATCCTTGACCGGGTCGTACATTGCCCCCTGGTCGAGAAAAACGGCGATCAGGGCCGGGGCGGCCAGCACGATCCGGCTGTATTTGGTGAGTTCCGCCAGCCTGGCCCGGGTTTCTTCGGCGCGGATCAGCACAAAGCGCCAGGGTTGATTATTGAGCCCCGAAGGGGCCCAGATGCCGGCGCGTACAATTTCCTGCAACTCATCGGGCGAAACCTCTTCCGGGGTGAATTCGCGAACGCTGCGGCGGCGGTAGATTGCTTCGAGAACCGGATTATGCATGGCTGCTCTGTTGGCGGTTAGTTATTGATAGATTGAAGACGGCGCTACCAGGTCGGTTTCGGCGGTCCCTGCCCGGGTGGCAGCACGGAAAATCGCAATAAATGATAGTCTGACCTCCGGTCCCTGTCAACGAAAAGGCCGGAGATGTCAGGGCAAGGTCAAAGTTGTTGGTTTTTGGCACCGGGGTGGGGGAAAGATTGCGGTGATGGGGTTAATTTGGTAGAAGAGGGCCGGGCAGTTGGGAGAGAAAGTCGAGTGGCGGCAAAAGGAGTAAAAAGTGGCAACGGCAAGCAAAACGATGGCAGCAACCAACCAGGCGGCGGAGGGTTTGGCGGAGGGTTTGGCAGAGGGTTTGATTGACACCCACTGCCACCTTGATTTTCCCGATTACCAGGCCGACCTGGAACAGGTGGTCGGGCGGGCGGCGCAGGCCGGAGTCCGGCAGATGATCAGCGTCGGAATCGATCTGGCAACTTCCCGGAAGGCGGTGGAGCTGGCCGGGCAGTGGCCCGGGGTTTATGCCACCGTGGGGGTACATCCCCATCATGTGAAGGAAATCGGGGCCGATGATTATAGGGCCCTGCAGGAACTGGCCGGCCATCCCCGGGTGGTGGCCTATGGTGAGATCGGCCTGGACTACGTTAAAGAGTACTCGCCGGCTGCTCTGCAACGGGAGCATTTTGCCCGCCAGGTGGAAATCGCCCGGCAGCTTGCCCTGCCGCTGATCATCCATGACCGGGAGGCCCATGCCGATACGCTGGCCATTTTGCGGGCCGCCGGCGAATTGCCGGCCGGTGGGGTGATGCACTGCTTTTCCGGTGATGCCGCGCTGGCCCAAGAGGTGCTTGCTTTGGGGTTTTACATCTCCATCCCCGGGGTGGTTACCTTCAAGTCGGCGGCCGGCTTGGCCGAGGCGGTGCGGCAGGTCCCCCTTGAGCGCCTGCTGCTGGAAACCGACGCCCCTTTTCTGGCCCCGGTACCATTGCGTGGCAAGCGCAACGAACCGGCCTACCTGACCCACATCGCCGCCAAGGTGGCCGAACTCAAGGGTTGTGAGCCGGCGGAGGTGGCCCGGCAGACCACGGCCAATGCCCGCCACCTGTTTGCTTTGCCCGAGGCGGGAGCTTGTTGATGACCGACATTGGCGCCAACCTGGCCGCAGTAAAAGCCCGGATCGCCGCCGCCGCCCGCCGGTCCGGGCGGGATCCGGCCTCGGTGCGCCTGGTGGCGGTGAGCAAACGGGTGGAGGCGGAACGGATAGTAACGGCGGTGGCCGCCGGTCAGCGGCTGTTCGGGGAAAATTACCTGCAGGAGGCCCAGGCGAAGATCAGCCGGGTCAACGAACTGCTGGCCGGCCCGGAAGCCGGCCCGGAAGCCAGCCTGGACCCTACGGGTAAGGCTGAGGTCAGCTGGCATTTTATTGGTCACCTGCAAAGCAACAAGGCCAAGGCGGCGGCCACCACCGATTTTACCATGGTGGAGACCATCGACCGCCTGAAGCTGGCCCGTGCCCTGGATCGTCATGCCGCGGCCGCCGGCCGGCTGCTGCCGGTGCTTGTGCAGGTCAATGTCGGCGGCGAGGCTCAGAAGGCCGGGGTGATGCCTGAACAGGCCCCGGAACTGCTGCGCTCCCTGGCCGAGCTGCCCGCCCTGCGGGTCATGGGGCTGATGACCATGCCGCCCATGGCGGCGCACCCGGAGGAGAGCCGGCCACACTTTGCCCGCCTGCGGCAACTGGCCGAGGAGTTTGCCCGCCAGGGGCTGCTGGGCGCCCATGGGTCGCCACTGCTCTCCATGGGCATGTCCGCCGATTTTGAAGTGGCGGTGGAAGAAGGAGCCAACCTGGTGCGGGTGGGAACGGCCATCTTCGGCCCCAGGCAATAAGCGCGCACTGGGGCGTATCGTGTCCGCTGCCGGGGTTATTTTAACAGTGCGATGATCTCCTGGTTGTCCGGGAAACGGCCGCTTTGGTGTTTGGAGAAGATTTGCCGCCCGTCGACCTTGATGTCGTAGATGCCGTTGCTGCCGGCGCTCAATTCCACCGTGGCCTGCGGGAAATTTTGCTTGATCTCGGCCTCCAGACCGGAGGCGCGGGGCAGGTAGTTTCACTTTGAGCAGTAGGTGATCTCGACTTTCATTTTTTTCTCCTTTTTAACGTGGTTGCCGATCTTTATCAGGTTGACCATTTATCTTTAAGCCGTCGCCCAGTCGTTAAGCCCGTCTTGCCGGCGGCCGAAAGGGAGCAGGAAAGTGCGAAAAAATGCCACGCCCGGTTCAAAACTTCCTTTGTTGCCGGCCACGGCGTCGGAGATGCACCAGCGGGGCTGGGAGACGGTGGATGTGGTCCTGGTCTCCGGTGATGCCTATATCGACCACCCGTCCTTCGGCCTGGCCCTGATCGGTCGCTGGCTGGAGGCCCACGGTTACCGGGTGGCGATTTTGGCCCAGCCCCGCTACGACCGGCCCGATGATTTTCTCCGTTTTGGCCGGCCCCGCCTGTTTTTCGGTATTTCCGCCGGTAATCTCGATTCCATTGTGGCCAATTATACCGGCAACGTCAAGGTGCGGGATCGGGACGATTATTCCCCCGACGGCAACCCCTACTTCGGCGGGCAGGCCCAGCGGCGTTTTCGTCGCCGGCCGGACCGGGCCACCATTATCTATGCCCAGCAGGCCCGCCGGGCCTGCGGCCAGGTGCCCATTATCCTGGGCGGGCTCGAGGCCTCGTTGCGTCGCTTTGTGCATTACGACTACCAGCAACGCAAGCTGCGGGCCTCGGTGCTCACCGATGCCAAGGCCGACCTGCTGGTTTACGGCATGGGCGAAAGGGCCGTGCTGGAGGTGGCCCGGCGTCTGGAGGCTGGAGAGCATCTGCATGGTATCGCCGGAACCTGCGAGCGCTTGACTCCGGCGCAACTGGTAGCGCGCGGTTATGACGAGTCGATGCCCGCCCGGGCGTCTGCGCCTGATCCCGAAAGAGCTGGCCCGGCGCATTTTAAAGTGCTGCCCGGTTATGAGCAGATCATGGTCGACAAAAGTCATTTTCTGGCGGCGGAAAGGGAGATCGACCGGCAGGCCCGGGCCCGGCAGCCGGCCATGCTGCTCCAGCGGCAGCAAGCCCAGTGGCTGCTCCAGCATCCTCCGGCCGCACCCTTGCGCCCGGAGGAGTTGGATCGGCTTTATGCCTTGCCCTATGCCCGCCGGCCCCATCCCCAGGCCGGCCGGGTGCCGGCCTTTACCATGGTGCGCGACTCGGTCACCATCGTGCGGGGCTGCTGCGGCAACTGCGCCTTTTGCGCCATCACCCGCCACCAGGGCGGGAGGGTGGTCAGCCGCAGCCGGGAATCGATCATCGCAGAGGTGGCACAGATCGCTCAGGCCCCCGATTTCCGCGGCACCATCACCGACCTGGGCGGTCCCACCGCCAATCTTTACGGCTGCTCCTGCTCCCGCCGAAAGGAAGGTTGTTCCCGCCGCGACTGCCTTTACCCGGACGTTTGCCGGGAGTTGCGGATCGATGAAGACACCCTGCTGGAATTGCTGCAAGCCGCGGCTGCGGTGGCCGGGGTTCGCCACCTGCTGGTCTCCTCCGGGTTGCGGATGGAACTGCTGCTGAAAACTCCCCGGCTGCTGCGGCGCTTGCTGGAACACCATACCCCTGGTACTCTGAAAATCGCCCCTGAACATACCGAACCCGAAGTACTGCGCCTGATGCACAAGCCCGACGGCAGCGTGCTGGAGAAGTTTGTACAAACCTTCAACCGGCTGGCGGCCGAACTTGCCCGCCGGTCGGAGAAAAAGCCGCCAACCCTCAACCCTTACTTGATCTCCGCTCATCCCGGCTGCACCATGGCCCACATGGAAGAAATGGTCCGCAAACTGCAAAAATTGAACCTGGTTCCCCGCCAGTTTCAAGATTTCACCCCAACCCCGGGCACCCTGGCCACCGCCATTTATGTCAGCGGTCTGGACCCGGCAAGCGGCCGCCCGGTACATGTGCCAAAGGGTGATCAGGAGCGGCGGCGCCAGCGGCTGGTGCTGGAGCAGGTGACCAAATCGTCAGCGAAACCCGGCAGGGCCGCTCGGCCGGCTTCACGCCGCAAGGCGCCGGCCACAAAACCGAAAAGATAAGCAAGACATCGAAGCCGTTCTGCCGCCCGCTTTTTCAAATAGCCAACACAACAGCAAAAAGGAGGAAAAAATGGCCCCGGAACTTTATCATCTGCAGCCCCGCAACTGTGCCCTGCTGGTGGTTGATATCCAGGAAAATCTGATGAAGGTAATCCCCGCCCGGGACGAAGTGGCCCGCAACGCCGCCCTGCTGATCAAGGCCGCTCGGGCGCTGGAGATTCCCATTCTGGCCACCACCCAGTACGCTCACCGGATAGGCGATTTCGTGCCCGAAGTAAAAGCCGAGCTGGCGGGGGTTACCATCCTCGACAAACTTGAGTTCGGCTGCTTCAACAACCAGGCCATCAGGGAGGCGGTCAAAACCCTGGGTACTTCCGTAGATACCCTGATTGTCTGCGGGGTGGAAACCCATATCTGCGTTTATCAGACGGTTCTGGGGGCCCTGCGCCACGATTATCGGGTCTGGGTGCCCGCCGACGCGGTTGCCTCCCGGGCGGCCAAAAATTATGAAACCGGCCTGGCGCGCCTGCGGGAGATAGGGGCGGTGGTGGCCAACAGTGAAATGATCATTTACGACTGGCTGCACAAGGCCGGTACCCCGGTCTTCAAGGAACTGCTGCCGGCCCTGAAATAACTTTTTCCCCTGCCCCAAGCTTTTAAATTTGCAAAAAAGTGTTGAGTTTTCCCGGGTGGTTACCGATGGAAGAGGAGAAGCCCGCGACATCCGCGGGCCGGCGGCCAATAATCACCGTCGGCGCCCTTTTCCCGGGGGGTGTCGGCAGTAACGTTGCGATCCGGGAGCGGGTAGAAAACCGGGCGGGAGGAAGAGATGGCGGAGCGCAGAGCGGAAATAAACCTTGAGGTAAGCACCGGGTTTTTCAGAATTTCCACCGATGACCTGGTCTATAACATCACCGTGCTGCCGGGGCCGGCCGGTGAATCGGCCTCTGCCCCCGGCGGCGGGCAAGTCGCGGCACCGGTCCCCTCTTGTCCACCGCCTCCTCCTCCCGAATTTGTTGGCCCGGGCGATGATTATTACAAGCAGATCTCCACCGATGTTTACAACGAGATCGGTAATCTGGCCAAAAGCCTCAGTTCCACCCTGCAGGATCTGCCGGCGGAGGATCGCAAGATCCAACGGGCCGATCTGGACGAGGCCGGCGAAAAAATCGAAGACGCCAAAAACCAGCTGCGCGACATCGTCTCCATGACCGAGCAGGCCACCATGGAGATCATGGATCATGTGGAAAAGGTGCAGCACCAGACCGACGATGTGCGTGATCTGCTGGCCCAACTGAAGGATCACAAGGCATTTTTGCAACAGCAGATAAATGCCGCTGAAAATGGCGGCGGCGGGGAAGAGGCCGCCGGGGTACTGGCAGAAAAACTTGATCTGCTGGAAGAAAAGCTGGCCAAGGCGGAAGAGTTGCTGGCCGGGCTGGGCTCGGCGGAGGGTGAATCTGCGGCAGCCGCGGCGGCCGAGGCTGCTGAAGAGCCGGCTGCTCCCGAACCGGCTGAATCCGTATCGGCCGGCGAGCCTCGCCGGCGCTTTTTATTCGAGCTGGATACGGTTTTTCAAACCATTTATGAATTGTGCACCAACGAACAGGTGAAGGGGCATATCTCCATCGCCCGGGAAAAGGCGGCGGAGATTTTTGATTACGACGCCTTCGTGGAGGCCATCAGCGGTCGGGTTGCCGAATTGGAGCCCGATGACGACAATTTTTATACCGTTCCTCTTTCCGATGTGCTGAAATCCCTGGCCACTGCCTGCCTGGAAAAAAAGATCCAGAATCTTCTGGTCAAAATGGAGGCCAATCAGGGCGAAATTTTTCTCGACAGCGCCCTGCCTTTAGAGGTGCCGGCAATAGAGGAAGTCGGAGGAGGGGACGGCGCGGCTGAACCGGCCCCTGCCGCCGATGCCGCCGCCGCTGAAGCACCGCCGGAGGCGGGCAGCGGCAAAACCATCGGGGCGGAGGTGGCCCCGGTGCGGGAGGTGCTGGCGGAGGCCACGGCCATGATCGGTGATCTGCGGCAAGGGCTTCATGACTTGAGTGTCGGCAACGCCGCCGGCGGTATGAGCAAAGAAGACCAGTTGGATATTTTTCATAAAATCGAAAACGCCTTCAGCGTTGTCAGCAGTATCTACGAAGATGTGGCCAGGATCACCGAAGCCTTAAGTTTCCAGGATCTTTCCGGCCAGCAGATTCTGAAGATCATCAAGCTGCTTTCAGACTTCCAGGTGCAACTGCTGGCCATCGTGGTTTCGTTTGGCTCGCAGCTTAAAATCAAGGAGCGCAACGCCGACATCACCCCGGAAGAAAGCAAGCGCCTGGCCCAGGACGATGTCGATCGTTATCTTAAGACCATGACCGGCGAGCATGAAACGGAAGGTCCCCTGGATCAGGATACGGTCAACAAAATGCTTGAAGAGTTCGGTTTTTAGAGCCTGCGGTACCAGATATTCATACTTTCAATCCGCCCGCAGATCTGGGTGTTGTTGATCAGGGTGCCGGCATGGCGGTAGCCGGCCTTGGCGAAGGTGAGATTCACCCCCGCAGAGACGGCCCGGGCGATGGTATAGGCCACCCTGATGCCCCGGGTGCTCATTTCCTGCTCCAGCTTGCTCAGTAAGCGGCCGGCCAGTTGGCGGCGGCGATGTTCCGGGGCGGTGGCAAAATCGGTCATCTCGGCGTGGGCCGCCTGCGGGGAGAATTCCGCCGAGGCCAGAGCGGCCAGTTCTTCCCCCTGCCAGGCCCCGGCATAAACCACCTGTTGGTTCATGGTTTGCCGCAGAAAGGCGGGATCATGGACAGGGAACGGGTAGGAGCTGAAGACCCGGCGGAACAGTTCGGCCATGGCGGGGGTGTCCGCCCGGGTACACAGCCGGGTTTGGTAGCTCCCGTTTTCTCCGGCAACACCGGGCTGGGTCGGGGCTTCTGCGGCCCGGCGGCAAAGCTCCAGGACCGCCTGGATATCGGCATCTTCGCTGGTTTTGCGACGCTCCTTTTCAAGATATTTTCCCAGAAAGAGACCGTTTTCCTCTCCCCCGTAAAAACCCGGCACCTCAGCCTCCACCCGGTAGCCGGCGGCGACGCATTGTCGGCGCCAGCGGGCCGGTACTTTGGCAAAGATTTTGCCATAGCGGTTTTCTCTTGCCAGTTCATCCAACGTCGTCAACAGGTCGGGCATATCCTGGTCGGCCACGGCCATCAGGTAAACCCGGTCGCTGGCCCGGCCGTGCTGCACCAGGGAGCGACCCAGGGTCATGGTTTGGTCGGCTGTCGTCACCGCCGGCCGGTCGGCGGTGACGTTGAGGTTATTCATCATCGTCCCGGCGCTCCATCCGTTCGTTGTTTTCCGGCACCAGGGTAATGGCTTCCTCATAGTCGGCCAGCAGGCCGGAAATACCGATGGTGTTTTCCTGTTCTTCGGTGTTCTCCAGCGGCAGGTCCAGGTGGCAGTCATTACAGTTGCGATCACAGAAGATGGGCTGGTAGGAATCGGGTTCTTTGTAGGTGGTGATTACCCCTTCAAAGTTGCGCAGGACCACCTTGTTGGTGGACCAGGAGATCAGGTAATTGGGCATCACCGGAATCTTGCCGCCGCCGCCGGGAGCGTCGATGACGTAGGTGGGAACGGCAAAGCCGCTGGTGTGACCGATCAGGCTCTCGATGATCTCGATTCCTTTGCCCACCGGGGTCCGGAAACTGGCCAGACCCTCGGAAAGGTCGCACTGGTAGAGGTAATAGGGCCGCACCCGGTTGGCCACCAGTTTGTGAACCAGGCGCTTGATCACCCGCGGGCAGTCGTTGACCCCGGCCAGCAGTACCGACTGGTTGCCCAGCGGGATGCCGGCATCGGCCAGCATGGCCAGGGCCCGGCGGGAGCGGGAGGTGATTTCCCGGGGATGATTGAAGTGGGTGTTGACCCACAACGGGTGGTGTTTTTTGAGGATCTCCACCAGCCTGGGGGTGATCCGCTGGGGCAGCACCACCGGGGTTCTGGTGCCGATACGGATTACCTCCACATGCTCAATGGCCCGCAGTTCGGTGAGCAGCCAGTCGATCAAGTCATCCCCCAGCAGGAAAGGGTCGCCGCCGGAAAGCAGCACGTCACGAATGGCCGGGGTTTGCCGAATGTAATCAAGGCCGGCGGCAAGTGTTTTCTTGCCCGGCACCGAGTCCACGTCGCCTACCTTCCGTTTCCGGGTGCAGTGCCGACAGTACATGGCGCACAGGTTGGAAACGTGAAACAGCACCCGGTCCGGGTAGCGGTGGGTGATGCCCGTTACCGGGCTGTCCTGGTCCTCGGCCAGGGGGTCGCTGTGTTCGCTGGCGCCGATCTTCAGTTCGCTCAAGCTGGGGACCGACTGGCGAAAAACCGGGTCTTCCTCGTAGTTCTCCCGGTCGATCAGGGAGAAGTAGTGGGGGGTGATGGCCATGGGGAAGCGGGCGATGGTCTCTTCCAGCTCGCGGCGTTTTTCCGGCGAAAAGGTGGTGTTGAGCAACCGCTCCACGGTATCAATACTTTTGATGGTGTGGCGCAGGTGCCAGTGCCAGTCCTCCCATTGCTCCGGGGTGGAAGTCATCCCGGCGCGGGCATTTTTAGCGTTTGCTTGCTGATGGTCGCTATTGGGTGGTGCGTACATGGTTGTACCCTCCTTTTTGCAGGCGTTTTACTGGCATGCGGCGGAACCTGCCGTGGTAACGGTAACCGATGGTGAAAAAAGATAGGCTGCTAGAAGGTGCTGCCCGGCTTACTCCGTAGGACCCGTGACCAGTTACATGTCTGGCCAAGGTCATGGCAGGGAAAAGCAGGCAGGCACGACAGTGCCGACGGGTGCCGCCGCGCCTGGTTGCAGGTGCGCGGTTGGTGGTATAGGGACAAATTTTCAGCTAAGGGTAACCGATCTTGCCTGATAATGCAAATTTGGGCGGCTGGTTTGTGGTTTAACTGTTTGTTGTCTCGTTATTGTTGTGTTTAAAAAAGTCACCGGGGTGGTACTTGCTTGAGGGGAGCCGACAGTAAGGCGTACCCGGTAATTTGTTGCAATTTTCCTGGTTTCGGGCTACCTCTAGGGCGCCCCCGATAGCCAAGTGTTAGATACCTTGCCGCAGTGTCACATCTCAGTGTCACATCTCATTGTTTGCCCGTACGCGATGATGGAAGTCATGGCCGGGGAAATCATGGCCGGCGGCAGGCAACTGCGGTCGACCAATAAAATTATAAAGTTAAACGTTCAGCCGATGATGGATTGAAAGAACGGTTACCTGGATGGATGTTACCAATTATGCCGACTATGATGGAAAAACTGTTTGCCAAGGCCGACCTGGCCGACATTGCCGTCAAGGTGGCAAGCGGAGAGCGGCTGAGCCGGGAAGATGGTTTAAGGCTCTATCGCTGCCCCGATCTGCTGCTGCTGGGGTATCTGGCCAATATCGTGCGGGAGCGGAAAAACGCTGATAAGGCCTTTTTTATTTACAACCAGCACCTGAATTACTCCAATATCTGCACCAATCTTTGCAAGTTCTGCGCTTTCGGCAAGGAACGGGAGTCTGACCAGGCTTACGAGATGAGCATTCCCCAGATCCGGGAGAAAATCCGCGCCCGGCTGGCCGAACCCATCAGTGAGATCCATGTGGTGGGCGGCATTCATCCCGATCTGCCTTATTCCTACTACCTGGAAATGCTGCGGGCCATCAAGGAAGAGCGGCCGGGGGTTCATATCCAGGCCTTTACCGGGGTGGAGATCGCGCATCTGGCCGAACTTTCCGGCCAGAGCGTCAAAGAGTGCCTGCAGGAGCTGCAGGCCGCCGGGCTGGATTCCATCCCCGGCGGTGGGGCCGAGGTTTTCAGCCCCCGGATTCGCCAGCTTACCTGCGAGAAAAAACTCTCCGGCGAGGGCTGGCTGGAGGTGGCTCGCACTGCCCACGGGTTGGGGCTGCGCAGCAACGCCACCATGCTTTACGGGCACATTGAAACCCTGGAAGAGCGGGTGGATCACCTGCTGATGCTGCGGCAGACCCAGGATGAAACCGGTGGTTTTCTCACCTTCATCCCCCTGGCTTTTCACCCCCGCAACACCGAGCTGTCCACCACCAATCCGGGGTTGTCCCGTACCTCCGGGGTGGAGGATCTGCGTAACATCGCGGTGGCCCGGTTGTTGCTCGACAACTTTGATCATATCAAGGCCTACTGGGTGATGATTGGTCCCAAGCTGGCCCAGGTGGCTTTGTCCTTTGGGGCCGATGACCTGGACGGTACCATCAAGGAAGAGCTGATCACCAAAATGGCCGGCGGCGAGGCTGAGCAGGCCATGGCCGACAGCGAATTGATCCGGCTGATCAAGGAAGCCGGCCGGCTTCCGGTGGAGCGGGATACCTTGTATGAAAAGCTTACTCCCCGCGCCTAGCGGTAACTGGTAGCAATAATTATATTTTTTCGATTTATCTCCATGGCAAAACAAACGGCAGACAGACTAGAGAGCGCTCCGGTGAGCGAGCAGTTGGCGGAGAAAATTCTGGCCGGTGAGCGGATAGATGCGGCCGAGGCCCAGGCACTGCTGGCCTCGGCCGATCTGCTGCAGTTGGGGCTGCTGGCCGACGCGGTGCGCCGCCGGCTGCACCCGGAGAAGGCGGTTACTTACATCATCGATCGCAATATCAACTACACCGATATCTGTATCTCCGCTTGCAAGTTCTGCGCCTTTTTCAAGGCCCCCGAAGATCCCGCCGGCGAGATCCTGAACCGGGAAGAACTGGGCCGCAAAATTGAAGAGACCAAACAACTGGGCGGCAACCAGATCCTGCTCCAGGGAGGATTGCACCCGGATCAGCCTTTGGAGTTTTACGAGGATATGCTGAGCTTCATCAAGAGCTACGGCATCCATGTCCATGGTTTTTCTCCCCCCGAGATTCACCATTTTGCCGCCCTGGCCGGGATCGGCACCCGGGAGGTGCTGGTGCGGTTGCAGGCCGCCGGCCTGGACTCCATGCCCGGCGGCGGAGCTGAAATCCTGGCCGACCGGGTACGGCGCGAGATCGCTCCTCGCAAATGCAATGCCGATCAATGGATTGCCGTCATGGAGCAGGCCCACGAACTGGGAATGCGCACCACGGCGACCATGATGTTCGGTCATATTGAAACCATGGCCGAAAGAGTTGAGCATTTGCAGCGGATCCGTGATCTGCAGGATCGCACCGGCGGTTTTACCGCTTTCATTCCCTGGCCTTTCCAGCCGGACCACACCGCCCTGGTCGGGATTGGCAAGACCACCGCCTTCGAATACCTGAAAATGCTGGCGGTCAGCCGGATTTTTCTTGATAATGTCGACAATATTCAGGCCTCCTGGGTTACCCAGGGTCCGAAGATCGCCCAGGTTTCACTGTCGTTCGGGGCCAATGATTTCGGCAGCACCATGATCGAGGAAAACGTGGTGGCCGCCGCCGGGGTGAGTTTTCGCCTGTCGGAAGAGGAAATCCGCCGCCTGGTGGTGGGGGCGGGCTTTACCCCCCGCCGCCGGCGGATGGATTACACCCTTTGTTGATGAACTGCGGGTAACATGGCTGAAACCATACGTTTGTACCGGGCGCCGCTGATTTTGCCGGTGGCCGCGCCGCCCTTATGCGACGGTGCGGTGCTGACGGCAGACGGCCGGGTGCGGGCGGTGGGGCCGTACCCCGAGGTGCGCCGGCTGGCAGAGACACTCCCGGTGGCGACCGAGGTGGATTATGAAGGGCATGTGTTAATCCCGGCCCTGGTCAACGCCCACTGCCACCTGGAGCTCTCCGGCCTGGCCTTTCTGAGCCGGCAGTGGCAGCCGGCGCCGGGGGACATCACCGGCTGGATCCGGCGCCTGCTGGCGGCCAGAGAGGAGCGCCCGGCCGATCCCGATGCGGCCCTGCTGGCCCTGGCCCGGCTTTTTGCCGGGGGCTGCCGGACGGTGCTGGATATCGGCAATGAACCGGGCAGTGCGGCCATCGGTCGCCAATTCAAGGTCGAGGTCTTTTTTTATCTGGAACTGCTGGGGTTTTCCGGGGCCGCCCAGGAAGCGGCCCTGGTCCGTTTGGCCGAGCAGCCCGCCGAATTATGCTGTACCGGCCACGCCCCTTATTCCACCGGGCCGGAACTTTTTCGGGCCTTGAAAAAAAGGGCCGCCGCCGCCTCTTGCCGCTTGCCCGTGCATGTGGCCGAATCCGTCGCCGAAGAGGAGTTTCTGGCCCACGGCGGCGGGCCGTTGCGCGATTTTTTGCAGGAGCGGGGGCTGGATCTGGCCGCCTACCGGCCGCCGGGGTGCAGCGCCGTGGCCTGGCTGGACCGGTTGGGGCTGCTGGATGAGCAAACCATCTGTGTCCATGGGGTGCAGGTAAGCCGCGAGGATATCGCCCGGCTGGCCGCCCGCCGGGCCGGGGTCTGTTTGTGCCCGGGGTCCAACCGCTACCTGGGCGTGGGCCGGGCCCCGTTGCCGGCCTACCTGGAGGCGGGGATTATGCCGGCCCTGGGCACCGACAGCCAGGCCAGCAACCACGGCTTTTCCCTGTGGCACGAGATGAAGGTGCTGCGGGAAGATCATCCTGAAGTGGAGCCGGCCACGGTACTGGCCATGGCAACCATGGCCGGCGCCCGCTTGCTGGGCCGGGAAAGTGAAACCGGGGTGATCGCGCCCGGGGTGGCATCGGCACTGCCGGCGGTGGTTTGCCCGGATGCGGCGAGCGGGCCGGAGAAGGTGCTGGAGTATTTAACCACAGCAGGCGAGGATATCCGCCTGGAATGGATTGAATAGCTGCCATGGTCGGTTACGCAAAGCAAATAGAGGCCCGGGTGGGGATGGTGAGCTTTCTCAACACCGCGCCCATTTATGAAACCTGGCGGCGGACCGTCAAGGAACCCACTTGGTTACTGCGAGAGGCGCCGCCGACGGTACTCAACCACCTGCTTTACCGGGGTGAGTTGGACCTGGCCATGGTTTCCTCCCAGGAATATGCCCTGCACCCGGAGAGTTACCGGGTTCTGGCCGATCTGTCCATTGCCGCCACCGGCGCGGTGGGCAGTGTTTTCCTTTTTGCCCGCCGCCCCCTGGAAGAACTGGATCGGGCCCTGGTGCTGCTCAGCTCCCGTTCCCAGACTTCGGTGAGCCTGGTGAAAATTATCCTGGAGGATTTTTACCGGCTGCAACCCCGTTATGAAATAGCGGATGTGGTGAGCGACGAGGAAGGGGCAGGGGAGGCGGTGCTCTCCATCGGTGATGAGGCTCTGTTTCTGGCCGCTTCCGGTAATTACCCCCACCGTTATGATCTGGCCGACATCTGGTACGGTCAGACCGGCCTGCCTTTTGTTTTCGCCCTCTGGGCGGTGCGGGAAGAGTTTTACCGGGACCGGCCGGAGGTGGTGCGGGCCATTCATGGTGAGTTAAAGCGTTGCCTGCGGGAGGGGCTTAACGATCTGCCGGCGATTTGCCGCCGGGCCGCCCCTCGTATTCCCATGACGGAAGAAGAATGCCACCGCTACCTGGCCGGCATGCAATATGATTTCAGTCCGGCTCAGCAGGCCGGCCTGAGCCTTTTTTTTCAACTGCTTATCGAGCGGGGCGAGGTGCCGGCAACGGCCCTGCCTTTAAAAATTATTTATTATGAATAATCAGAATCCCGACGACAAAAAGCGTTTTGTAAAGAGCAAATTTGCCGCCATCAGCCGGCGTTACGATCTGCTCAACTCGGTGCTCAGTTTCCAGATCGACCGTTACTGGCGCTGGGTGGTGGCCCGCGAGTTGCGGGAGTTTCCCGCCGGTTCGGTGCTGGATCTCTGTGCCGGCACCCTGCCGCTGTCGCTGGAGTTGGCACGGCAGGCGCCGGAACGAACGGTGATGGCGGTGGATTTCTGCGAAGAAATGCTGGCCGTCGGCCGGGCGGACCGGCGGGGTGATCGCCGCCTGCCTCGTATTTTGCCGGTTTGCGGCGACGGGGAACAGATTCCCTTGCAGGATTCCAGTGTCTGGGGGGTTACGGTGGCCTTCGGGGTGCGTAATCTGGCCCGGACCGACCAGGGCCTGCGGGAGATGCAGCGGGTGCTGAAACCCGGCGGCAAGCTGCTGATTCTCGAGTTCTCCCGGCCCCGCAACCGGTTGTTCAAACCATTCTATAACTTTTATCTCAACCATATTCTGCCCCGGGTGGCCGGGCTGGTTTCCGGTGATCGGGATGCCTACCAGTACCTGGCCTCCTCCATCGCCGCTTTCTACGAACCCGAGGAACTGGCCGGGATGATGCAGGCGGCGGGCTTTGCCCGGGTGAGTCATCGCCCCCTGACCTTCGGTATCGTCACCGTCTATATCGGGGTCAAGTAATGAAGAGGATTATTCTGGCCATCACCGGAGCCAGCGGCTCTCTCTATGCCCTGGAGTTTCTGAGCCTGCTGGCCGAACTGGAGGTGGAGGTGCATCTGGTGCTGTCCGAGGCCGGGGAACAGGTGCTGCAACTGGAAACCGGGCAGACGGCGGAGCAGCTTGCCCCGTTGGCCGTCCGCCGTTATGATATCAAGGACTTCACCGCTCCCTTTGCCAGCGGCAGTGCCGTGTTTTCCGGGATGGCGGTGTTGCCCTGCAGTATGGGCACCCTGGCGGCGGTGGCCGGCGGTTTGAGTCACAACCTGATTCACCGGGCCGCCGATGTTACCCTTAAAGAGCGGCGGCCATTGGTGCTGGCGGTGCGGGAAACCCCCTTGAACCGGACCCATATGCACAACATGCTCAAGGTCCACGATGCCGGCGCGATCATCTGCCCGGCCATGCCGGGCTTTTACCATGGGCCGCAGAATCTTGCCCAGCTGGCCCGGGCCTTTGCCGGCCGGGTGGCGGAACAGCTTGGCCTGGTGGTGCCCGACCTGCCCCGCTGGCAGGGCTGATGTAAACGTTCAGCCGCACCGCATCTTCGGGCGATCAGCCAGGCTTACGTACAGGGTGTACGCTGCGCCTGGCTGCTTACCCGAACCTGCGGCAGGGCTGAACGTTTACAGCCTGTTTTATATCGGCATTTGTTGGCCCCGGCGCAAAAACAAATAGCTTTGACGTTGCCTTGGGTTACGGCTTATGACCGTTGTTAAAAGGACAAAAATGAAGGCAGTCTGGGATAAAATCAGGATCATGCTGGAGATGATCAAGTTCGAGCACAGTGTGTTCGCGCTGCCTTTTGCCCTGATGGGGGCCCTGCTGGCGGCCCGCGGTCTGCCCGAGCCAACGGTCCTGTTTTGGTTGATTTTCGCCATGGTGACCGCCCGCACCGCCGCCATGGGGTTTAACCGTATTGTCGATCGCCGTTTCGATGCCGCCAACCCCCGCACCGCCGATCGGGCCATCCCCGCCGGGGCGGTTAAGCTCTGGGAGGCCTGGCTGCTGGTGCTGCTGGCCGCCGCCCTGTTCTTTTTTGCCTGTTACATGCTCAACCCCCTGGCCCTGCTGATTTCTCCCCTGGCCCTGGGGCTGGCCTTTATCTATTCGTTGACCAAGCGTTTCACCTGGTTTTGTCACGTGGTTTTAGGGCTGGCCCTGGCCTTGTCGCCGCTGGGCGGCTGGGTGGCGGTGGCCGGTAGCCTGGAGTCTTACCCCTGGCTGCTTTCCCTGGGGGTGGCGCTGTGGGTGGCCGGTTTTGACACCGTCTACGCCTGTCTTGATGCCAAATTCGATCGAGAGGCGGGGCTCTACTCCCTGCCGGCCTGTTTTGGTTCCCGCCGGGCCTTCCGCCTGGCGGGCCTGGCACATATTCTGGCCTTTGTCTGCTTTGTCGCCACCGGCCTGCTCATGAACCTGCATATTATTTTCGGCCTGGGGCTGGCGGTGGCGGCCGCGGCTTTGATTTATCAGCACCGGGCCGTAAGCCCCGGGGATTTATCGAAAATTAAACTTTCCTTCTTCACCGCCAACGGCCTGATCAGTCTGGTAATGTTTGCGGCCACCTGGCTGGCCCTGGTCGTAGGCGGGTAGCATCATGGTTAAGGGGTATCCGATTTTACTTGCCGTGCACCCGGTTTCCTTCGACGGCACCAACCTGATGGGTGATGAGTGGGAGGCACTGCTGGCGGATCTGCGTCGTGGCTTGGCCACCGGCGGCCTGGAGGCCCGGGATTCGCTCTCGGAATTGATGCTGTTCAACTTTGACCATCCCCTCACCGCCCTGGCCACCATCTTTGAGCAGTTGGACAAACTGCGTAAAAAATATCCCGCCACCGCCAAAAAGACCAAGTTGCCCCTGCAGTTCGTGCTGCATCTGGAAACCAAGAACGAAAGCCCACCGCCGTTCCGCTACTCCGGCTCCACCGTATGGGAGGAGTTGGCCCATCACACCTTCCATCTTTCACCCACCCTGGCCGGCCAATGGGAAAAAATGATGGAGGGGCGGCTTGAGGTGCCGCGGCACGAACTGCGCCCCCAAGGACGTTTTTCCCAGCTTGTTTTTACCCAACCCGGCGCCTTGCGCCGCAAGCGGATTTTTCCTTACCGTTCGGTGCTGGCTGAAGCCGGTTCCGGCCGGCCCTGTTTTTATTGCAACCTGCGGACCCATCCCCCTTCCCAGTGCCCGGCCAAGCAACTCAGCATGGCCAATATGTCTCTGCATGATATCGGCTACCAACCTTTGCCGGAGTTGCTCCGTAATTTCCAGACGGCTTTCAGCAACCGCAAACAGATGGAAGCCCTGCTGGGACCGGGAGTAGAGCCGGAGCAGATCAGAAAAAATCCTCCCCTGCAGGCCTTTATCTCCTTTTTTGATCTGCTGGCGGTTTACCAGCCGCGTTATCTGCAGCGGGTGGTTTTTTCGGTGCATTCGGTCTGGACCGGCCTCAATCTTAAAGTGCGCACCAAACAGGACAGCCGTAACCTGGAAATCGGCCTGGATTGCCTCCGGGTGGGGCAGTACGATCGAGCCAGGGATATGCTGCTGGTGGAAAATCAATCCATGGGCGGCAAGCAGTACGGGGCCAACGTGGGCTTGGCCTTTGTGGCCCTGGAACGGGGCCGGTTTGACGAGGCCGGCCATTTCCTGGAAATCGCCTCCAGTGTGGCCGGGGTGGAAAAGGAAAAGATCCATATCGCCCTGCTGCTGGCCCGCTACTACGACCTGGCCGGCAATCCCTGGAAGGCGGAACAGGCCTTGCAGGGGATGGCCAACCTTTACGCCGACTGTTATGAAATCGTTCACCGGCGTATTCATACGGCGGTGCAGAGTGGGCAGGGCGCTCAGATCCTCGGGGCGATCGGCAACCTTATTGAGTCCAGCCGCTTATATTTCATGAATGTGCTGATGGACCCGGTGTTGCTGCCCATTGAAGGCTTGTTGGAAGATGTGCTCAATAACCACTTGCACACCATCCGAAGCCGGGCGGAAGAGGCCCTCACCGGGGCGGTGGCCGAGTATGAAAAGCTCAAGAAGTGGGTGGACGGCAGCGACGAGGATTTTGACCGTAATCTGGCCACCCTGGCGACCCTGCAGCAGCAACGGGATAAGGGCTCTTATTACGACCTGCTGGATGTTGCCGAAAAGGCCGGCACGTTACGCCGGGCGGCCCCGCGATTGCAGGAGAGCAAGCTGGATACCCTGAACGAAGAGATCGATGCCGCCGTGCTGGAATGGGACCAGTTCCAGCAGTACTGGCAGGAATATGCCTATAAATCGCTGTGGCGGCGGGTGGAGCAGCAAATGCAGGAGACCCGCAAGATGCTGGTGGAGGCTCGCGGGTTGGCCGCCGGCAGCCTGCACAAAGGGCGGAGCAAGCTACAGACGGCCCGCCGCGAACTTGAAAATATGCCGGGACTGATTAAACGAATGAACCGCCTGCGGCTGCTGCTGGACAGCCTGCGGATCTTCGCCGGCCGGCTGGTGGTGGCGGAAGTGGCGGTGACGGTGTTGCTGCTGCTGGCTTACCCGTTGCTCACCATCGGTCTGGCCAACCAGATCGGGCCCGATCTGGTGGCCATGCTCAAAGATTCCGCCACCCAGACGAGGCTGATCCTGCTGGCCAACGGGCTGGTGGCGCCGGTCATCGCCTTTACCCAGACGGTGCGTCGGGTGGCCCCCTGAAGCAGATCAGCGGTAACCGTTCACCAGGGGTACTAACTTACCGGTCTAACGGGCCGTAATCGTTCAGCGAATTACAAAACCGGCGTAGCCTACCACCTGGGCGGTATCGCCGCTGGCCTCGCCGGAATCGCTGTAGCGAACCAGTTCGGCCTCCGTGGCTCCCAGTTGCAACGCCGCCATCAGGGTGATGACCGTGGGAATGACACCGCACATGCTGATCTGCTGTTCGGCCACGGTGCGGTACAGTCCTTCCGGGTCCAGGGCCAGCACCCGCTCGATGGCCAGGTGATCCTTGGCGGTGGCGGCGGACCGGCTTTCGTAATGGCTCATGTCGGTGCTGGCCGCCAGCAGTACCGGTCGGGAAAAATCCTCTATGGCGGCAGCCAGGGCCTGGCCGACCAGCCGGCAATCGGCCGGCGAGAGCCGGGCCAGGCAGAGGGGCACAATGCGCAGCCCGGGCTGGCAAAACTGGAGAAAGGGCAACAGCACCTCCAGGGAGTGTTCCGCCCGGTGGGCCTGCTCGTCGTCCACAATCTCCGGGCCGTGGCGGCGGATAAGCCCCGCCAGTTCAGCATTGATCTGCACTTCCCCCATGGGCATCGCCCAGCTTCCCGAGCTCATCAGCGCCGCCGGGGCGCCCAGCCCGTGGTGGTTTGGCCCCAGCACAATAACATCTTCCGGAACTTCCACTTGGGCCACCGTCTCCCCGGCCACCCGGCCGGAAAAAACATAACCGGCATGGGGCATCACCACCGCCCTGGCGGGCTGACCCGGCTGATCGGCCGCTCGCCGGCCGATCAGCCGGGTCAGCAGTTCCCGCAGCACCTCAGCTTCGCCGGGATAAAATTGATGCGCCACCGCTGGCGTTCTAATCATCCTGCTCCTCCTGTCTCGAAAAGTTCGGCTTGATCCTGGTGTAAAAAAAATTCTATACTCAAAATATCGGCTTAGTAAAAAATGTTGTCAAGGGTTATCGGGGAGGCAACGATGGCTAAAATTGCATACAAAGAGGAGGATTTGCCATGACGACACCGAATGCAGCGGACAATCTTCAGGCCGGCGCACCGGCCCAGGGGGGCCGGAAGAACAATTTTCTGGCCGCCACCGCCCTGACCCTTGGTATTACCGGGCTGGTGGCCCTTATTTTTATCCGGCCGCTGGCCTTTGTGCCGGCCATTGCCGCGGTGGTGCTGGGCCTGGTGGCCTTAAAAGAGCCCCAACGCCGCTGGATGGCGGTGGCCGGTATTGTGCTGGGGATACTGGTGTTGCTGGGGATGGTCGGGGTCTGGAAGATTCTGCTTTAAGAAGATTACCGGATGTCTTCTTCGGAACATCTCTTTTTGCTGGGCGGCGCGATTCTGCTGCTGTTTTTTGCCGCCAGTTACCTCAGCCAGCGCCTGAAGCTGCCGGCTCTTCTTACGCACATCTTTTTGGGGGTGGCGCTGGCAGGGCTGCTCAGTAGCTCGGAACTGGAAATCATCGACCAGCTTGCCCGGTTGGGGATTGTTCTGCTCTTTTTTCTGCTGGGGCTGCATTTTCCCCTTAACCGCCTGTTTAATATCTCGCGCCGGATCTGGAAGGTCGGGGTACTGGATATTGTCCTCAATTTCGGCGGCAGCTTTTTGTTGGCCTACTGGTTTGGTTTCGATCTGCTGGCGGCCCTGATCATTGGCGGGGTGGCCTATGCCACCAGTTCCTCGATTACCGTGAAGTTAATGGAGGAAAGCAACCGCCTCAAAACCCCTGAAGGTGAATTTAAGCTGGCGCTGCTGATTTTTGAAGACCTGGCGGCGCCGGTCATGGTTTCCTTCCTGGTCGGCCTCAGCACCCACGGGGTGATTTCCGCCGAGGCCATCGGCCTGATTTTTTTCAAAGTAGTGGCGGTTACCGGCCTTTCTTTGCTGATTGCCTACCACGGTTTTCGCCGCCTGGACGTCTTTGTGGAGCGTTACCTGAGCCGGGACTTCATGCCTCTGTTGGCGGTGGCGCTGGCCTTGATGTTTGCCGGGATTGCCGAGGCCATGGAGCTTTCCAAGCTGCTGGGCGCCTTTCTGGCCGGGGTGATGCTCTCCGAGACCGGCATGTCCCGGGAGCTGGGCAGGATCATCGAGCCGATTAAGGATCTTAGCCTGCCTTTTTTCTTTTTCTGGTTCGGCACCACCATAACCATCGGTGCCGGACTGGTTTCCCCGCTGGCCCTGGTGGTCCTTATTGTCTGGGCGGTGGCGGCCAAACTGCTGGTCGGTTTCTGGGGCGGCCGGTGGTACGGCCTGTCGTTTAAAGGGGCCATCCGGGCGGCGCTGTCCCTGGTCCCCCGGGGGGAGTTTTCCGTGGTTATCGCGGCCCTGGCCGAGCCGGTGCTGCGCGTCTTTTTAGGGGTTTATGTGGTGGCCACCGCCATTATCGGGGTCTTTTTGTTCCGCTGGGCGCCGGAGTATGCCGACCGTCTGGAGCGTTTGTTCAAAAACAAAAAATAACCTGCGGGGAGTTTTTTTCGGATGCATATTATCATTATTGGGGCCGGGGATGTGGGTCGGGAGCTGGCCCGGAGGCTCTCCGCCAAGCAGCAGGAGATCGTGGTGGTGGACCGGGACCCGCAAAAGGTGAAACAGCTCAGCCAGGAGCTTGATCTGCCGGTGATCACCGGTAACGGGGCAAACCTGGAGGTGCTGCATAAAGCCAATATCTCCAAAGCCCGTATGCTTATTGCGGTTACCGAGTCCGACGAGATTAATATCATCGCCTGCATGCTGGCCAAAACCATGGGGATGAAATATACCGTGGCGCGGATACGGAACCCGGAGAGCGCCGGTGACATCGATATCGATACCAGGGGGCTGATTCAGGCGCAAGTGGGGATTGATGTGATCATCAGCCCGGAAAAAGCGGTGGCGCAGGAAATTGCCAAGGCGATCCACTGGCCGGAAGCCTCGGAGGTGGAGTATTACGCCGATGGCAGGGTGATGCTGATGGCGGTTTATCTTGCGGCGCTGGCGGAGAGTGAGCAGCAGCCCCTGCAGGATTTTGCCCTGCCCGCCGGCTGCTCGGTGGTGGGCCTGATGAAGACCGACGGGAAATTCATCCTGCCCGAGGCAGATACCATGCTAAGCGGCGGCGACAAGGTCTATCTGGCAGGTCGGGTCGCTGCGGTGGGCAAGGCGGGAAGAATGTTGCACGGATCGAAAACCAGCATTAAGCGGGTCATTATCCTTGGTGGTGGGCTGATCGGCTACACCCTGGCCTCCATCCTGGAAGGGGAAAAAGAGCATTCCTATACCGTTAAGATCATCGAAAAAGACGAAAAAAGGGTTGATGAGCTGAACCGCAAGCTGGGAAAGAGCATTGTTTTGCAGGGAGACGGCAGCGATATCTCTTATTTTAACGAGGAGGAGATTGCCGAGGCCGACGTGCTGGTGGCCGCCACCGGAGATGATCGGACCAACATGGTGGCCTCGGTGATGGGGCTGAAACGGGGGGTGGCAAAGGTGATCTCCGAGGTGACCAGGATCGGTTACGGCCCCATTTACGAGGCGATCGGCATCACCGACACCATTAATCCGCATCTGATCACGGCTTCGCGCATCCTTAAATTTTCCCGCGGGGAGGATGTCCTGGTCCTGGACCTGTTAAAGGATGAAGTGGCTGAAAGCATGGAACTGGTGCTGCCGGCCGGAGCCGAGGTGCTGGGCAAAAACATTACCCAGGCCGGGTTTCCCAAAGGGTTACGGGTGGCCGCCATCGTTCGCGACGACGAGGTCATCATCCCGGACGACGACATCACGCTCACCGCCGGCGACCACCTGATCATCTTTGCCGTGCCCAAGGTCTGCTCCCGCCTGGGCAGCTACTTCGTGTGCGAGTAATCGTGAACGCTTTTTCTTACAACTCGACCCCGGGGGCGCTCCAGTCGTGGAAACGTTCCGGTTCCGGGACTTCGGTGGAAACCTGTAGTTGATGCTCTTCCCCGTTTTGCCAGTACCTGATGCTCACCTTCTGCCCTTCCGGGGTGGTGCGCACCAGTTCCAGAAATTCCATGGGGGTGGTGGGGGTGCCTTCGTTGACCTGCAGGATCAGGGCGCCGGGCCGCAAGCCGGCTTGCCGGGCCGGGCCGGTCACGTTGCTGACCAGCACCCCATCCATTTCGGGTAATGCCAGGGCCTTGCGCAAATCCCCGGTGAGCCGGTTGACGGTGATGCCCACCGCGGTGACCACTTCATCCTCAAGGCCCTGGTATTCAATGGCCTGGGCGGCCTTCAGCACCTCGGGGGAGATAA
Organism: Desulfurivibrio alkaliphilus AHT 2; assembly: GCF_000092205.1. Classification (GTDB taxonomy): domain Bacteria; phylum Desulfobacterota; class Desulfobulbia; order Desulfobulbales; family Desulfurivibrionaceae; genus Desulfurivibrio; species Desulfurivibrio alkaliphilus. The sequence continues at coordinate 683,621 of NC_014216.1, forward strand.
AGATTCCGGCCCCGGCCCGGACGGCCAGGGCCAGGGCGTCGCTGGGGCGGCTGTCGACCCGCACCGGCTCATCGCGCCCCGGCACGGTCAACTCCAGCATGCCGTAAAAGGTCCGGCCCCGCAAATCATCCACGTAGACCCGCTGCAATTCGGCTTGCAGGGCGCCGATGACGTTGATCAGCAGATCGTGGGTCATGGGGCGGGGCATCCTGGTGGAGCGCAGGGCATGGCTGATGGCCATGGCCTGTTCCGGGCCGATGAAGATCGGTACCACCTTGTTAGCGTTTGGTTCGCGGAGCAGCACCACCGGCGAACCGTTGCTGGCGATGGCCACGGTGGCGATCTCCACCTCCACCAGCTGCTCCGGCTCAACGGCCAGTTCACGCTGGGCCAGGGCCGGCCCGGCGGCGGCCAGAATCAGGCCCAGGCCCACCAAAAGCCCGCCAAGCTTGCTTAACTGAAGTTGCACCGGTTTGCTCAAAGACATAAATCCTCCGCCTGACTATTTTTGCAAAACTTTTTTCCTGCCATTACCGATTATGGGCGATGGCTGAAAATTGTCAAGGGAAGTCTCTGCCGGTTTACCGCCACTCGTTTTTGGCCTGCTGATAGTAACCGTTCACCAGGGGTACTAAACTGTCGGTCTAACGGGCCGTAAGCGAACAGCCGTGCCGCAGGTTCGGGCAAGCAGCCAGGCGCAGCGTCCCCCCTGTACGTAAGCCTGGCTGATCGCCCGAAGATGCGGTGCGGCTGTTCGCTTACAGCTGGTAGAAACGGCGCAGGAAGTAGAGGCTGACATGGACCAGGCCGATGAGCACCGGCACTTCCACCAGCGGGCCGATGACCGTGGCAAAGGCGATGGGCGAACCGATGCCGAACACCGCGATGGCCACCGCAATGGCCAACTCGAAATTGTTACCCGAAGCGGTAAAGGCCAGCGAGGCACTGCGGGGGTAATCGGCTCCCAGCCGATGGGCCATGAAAAAGCTGAACAAAAACATCAGGGCGAAGTAGGCCGCCAGCGGTATGGCGATCCAGATCACATCCAGCGGGCGCAGCAAGATTTGCTCCCCCTGGGTGCTGAACATCACCACAATGGTGAAGAGCAACGCCCCCAGGGTGATGGGCGAGATCCAGGGAATGAAGACCTGGTCGTACCACTGCTCCCCCATGGCCCGGGCCAGCAGCACTCGGCTTAAAACCCCGGCGGTGAAGGGGATGCCAAGGTAAATCATGACACTGACGAAGATATCGCCGATACTCACCGCCACCACCACCCCTTCCAGGCCGAACAACGGCGGCAGCACGGTGACGAAGATCCAGGCATAGAAACTGAAAGTAACAATCTGGAAAATGCTGTTCAAAGCCACCAGGCCGGCGGCGTACTCACTGCTGCCCCGGGCCAGTTGGTTCCAGACCAGCACCATGGCAATGCAGCGGGCGATCCCCACCAGGATCAACCCCACCATATATGAACCCCAGCGAGGATCGGGGCCGAGCACGGCCGGGGCGAGAAAGCCGAAGAAACCCACCGCCAGCACGAACATCAGCAAAGGACCGGCCAGCCAGTTTAAAAACAACGACAGGCTCACCACCCGCAAGTCGGCAAACACCCTGGGCATCAGGTGATACTTGACCTTGGCCAGGGGAGGGTACATCATCAGGATCAAGCCGACGGCGATCAGCAGGTTGGTATGCTCGCCCACGGTCAGGGATTGATTGAAGCGGCTTACCCCCTCGGGAAAGAGAAAGCCAAGCCCCACCCCCAGAGCCATGGCGCTGAAGATCCAGAGCGTGAGGTAGCGGTCGAGCAATGAGAGCTTACCGCCCATGCTCGGCTTTAAAGTGGAGGGACATTGAGACATTGCTGATTCCTTAACTGTTTGCTTGCTTTGAAAAGTGCTGGACGGGCTTAAATGGTGCTCAGCAGACGGCGTAACGGTTCGTCGCCCTTGAGTTCCGTCGCCAGCCATGGCGAGGCGGCCACCGGACCTGAGCAGAGCTGTAGTACCTCTTTGATAAAGCCAAGCTCCATCACCCCCCGAGCGGCCAATTGCGGATCGCGAGTGCCGGAAAGGGAAAAACATTGATTGATTGCCCAGCCCCAGGGCTCGATCCCGGCTCGGCGCAGATCTTCCTGCAGGCTGGCGGCCTCGTGCACCGGGGTCGCCTCGGGCAGGGTGACCAGCAGTAGCTTGGTGTATTGCGGGTCGCGCAGGCGGGGCAGCAGTTCCTTTACCGCTTCGCTGGCCCCGGTGTTGTTTTTGGCCACCTCCCGGTGGTAGGATTCGGTGGCGTCCAGCAGTAGCAGGGTGTGGCCGGTGGGGGCGGTGTCCAGCACCAGGAATTGCTCGCGGGCACTGGCCACCTCCCGGGCGAAGGCCTGAAAGACAGCGATCTCTTCGATGCAGGGAGAGCGCAGTTCCTCTCGCAGCAACTCCAGATCCTCGGGCGACAACTCCGCTTCCCGGTCCGCCAGTACCTGGGCGGTGTAGGCACGGGTTTCAGCCTTGGGGTCGATCCGGCTTACCGTCAGGTTGGTGGGTGCTTCCGGCAGCATTGCAGCCACATGGGCCGCCGGGTCGGTGGTGGAAAGACACACCCGGTGTCCCCGGCGGGCAAGCTCCACGGCGATGGCGGCGGCGGTGGCGGTTTTGCCCACTCCGCCCTTGCCCATGGTCATGATCAGGCCTTTGCCGGGGGCGGCCAGTTGCGCCATGATTTCGGGCCAGGGCGTGAGGCGCGAAATGATTGGTTGCAGATCGGTGGCCAATTCCCTGATTTCGCCCTGCTGAGCCTGGTCCGGGGTCTCTGCCAGGGCCCGGTCGATGGCCCCCATGCCCACCAGGCCATGGGGTCGAAATGCCATGCTGCTGCGGGGCAGTCGGGCCAGGATGGGAGGAAGGTTGGCCAGGGCTTGCTCGGCTTTGGCCTCTAAAGCCTTGGCCACCGGGTCGTCGGAGGCAGCCTGAAAAAGGCCGTTGATAAAAAGATGCTGATTTTTCATGCCTTGGCCGGCCAGTTCGGTGGCGGCCCGGGCCGCTTCTTCCAGGGCAAAGAGCTCCGGCCGGCTGACCAGCACCAGCAGGGTCAAGGCGGGGTCGGTGAGAGAGGCCACCGCCCCTTCATAGATCAGGCGCTGCTTTTTGAGGCCGGCCAGCGGACCAAGGCAGGAGGAGCCGCTTTTGTTTTCCAGCACAAAGTCGTTCCAGGCCGCCGGCAGGCTCAGCAATCGCAGGGTATGACCGGTGGGGGCGGTGTCCAGGACAACATGGTGATAATCGGCCACGGTCGTTGGCTGGCCGATTACCTGGGAAAATTCGTTGAAGGCGGCAATTTCCACCGTGCAGGCGCCGGAAAGTTGCTCTTCGATTTTTTGCACCGCCTCGTCCGGCAATACTCCGCGATATGGGGCCACCATCCGTTCCCGGTAGGCGGCGGCCGCCTCTTCCGGGTCGATGTTCATGGCCAGCAGGCCGGGGCAGCCCACCACCGGCGTGGGGGCTCCGGAAAGCTCGGTCTCCAGCACCTCATCCAGGTTGGAGGCCGGATCGGTGCTGATCAGCAACACCTTTTTGCCGCGGCGGGCCAGGGCGGTGGCGACCATACAGGAGATGCTGGTCTTGCCCACACCGCCCTTGCCGGTAAAAAAGAGATAGCGAGGGGCCTGATCGATCAGCAGCATTGCTCACCTCCGTTGCTTTTATCCCCTGCCAGGGGCAGGGAAGCGAGAGTGGGGGCGGTTTCCGGGCTGGCCGGTGGGGCGTCGTGGGCCGGGTCATAGCTGACTTGCGCCATTTCGGCCAGTTGTTGGCGGGTTGGGTAACCGGCGGTGCTTTTCAGCACCCCGTTCACCAGAATCAGGGGCAAACAGGAGGTGGAGTCGGTGGCCAGTTTATCCCGCACCAACTGGTTTTCGGCGAAGGCCGCCGGTTCCTGGGACAGGTTATAACGGCGGACCTCAACTCCTTTTTGCCGCAGCCACTGCAGATCGGCGGCAAAACGGACCAAGGCGGGGTCCACGGAGGGGCCGCAGATCCCGGTGGAACAACACATGGCCGGATCAAAAATTTCCATTTTCTTAGGCATATCGTTCACCTTGTTGCTTTCGGGTTAACCGTTCACCAGGGGCGCTAACCTACTGCCGCTGGGCCAGTTCGCGGGGCAGCTTTTTAATAAAACTGCCAATCTCATCCCGTACCCGGCGGTAGTGAACCAGGGCCTCCTCCTCGTCGGCGGCCCCGGCCGCCAGGGCGGGTGGGTCATCAAAACCATGGTGAATGACCGGGCCGGGGAAATAGGGGCAGGTCTCGTTGGCGTGGCCGCAAAGGGTAATGACATGGTCGAAACGCTGTTGCGGCAATTCATCCACGGTTTTCGAGTAGTGGTTGCCGATATCTACCCCGGCTTCGGCCATTACCTTGACGGCCAGCGGGTTGACGCCGTGTTTGGCAATGCCGGCGGAAAAAAAGTCAAACCGCTCCCCCAGCAGGTGCCGCCCCCAGCCCTCGGCCATTTGACTGCGGCAGGAGTTGCCGGTGCAGAGAAATAAAATGGAAGGTTTCATCGGCAGCGCTCCTGATTGGTTTTGTTTTGCAGGTAAAGAGCCAGGTTGACCTCGTCCTGCTGCACTTCAGCCCGGTTTTTCGCTTCTCCGGCCAGGGCGCTGAGTATTTCCCGCCTCAGCGGCTCGGGGTTTGGCGCCAGCCGGTAATGCATCCAGGCACCCCGTCGTGACCCCGTTACCCAGCCGCTGTGCTTCAAGTAGGCCAGGTGCCGGGAGATGGTTGACTGGGGTAACCCGAGTGCCCCGATTAGCTCACAGACGCACAACTCGCCATGGCGATGCAGCAAGAGCAGCAGGCGCAGGCGAACCTCTTCGGACAGCCCCTTGAGAATATCGGCAATATCTTTCATGACTAAATCGTATATCCGCATAGGCGGATACTGTCAAGGGGGTTTTTCATGCTCCCCGTTGCTCAAGTGCAATTGAGCAACGGGCTTGCTTGACTATCTTGCCATGGAGCAAGTGGCGATGGGATTTTGTAAGCGCAGCCGATTAGGTGATCGGTAAAAAAAGAGGCAGCAGGGGAGGTTGGCCAAAGCCATCTTTGGCCAACCGACATTGAAGAGTCAGGGATGGTTTGCGCCAAGGACTGTTAAGGGCAATCTCCGATGCGACGCCCTTCAATTTCCATCTTGATCTTCATCGGCCCCATGGGGGTTTCCATGCTGCTGTAAAGGATGGCCAGGGAACGGTCGCCCATGAACTGCATCTCGGCCTGCATGGACATGGTGGTACCCGTTTCATCGATACAACTCATGGTGTACTCAGCCCCGCCGGCGTGCATGTTCAAATTCTCAAGGGTGCAGCCCTCTGGCACTTCCACCACCTTGTAAGCCTCTTGCAGATCGGCCTGGGTGATGCATTCCTGGTTCTTATGGACCTGAGGCGGCATCTGCGGCCCGCCTTCAATGGTCATGGTGTGGGTATATTCCCACAGTCCGGGGTTGATGTTGGGGGTTTCGGCAAGGGCGGCAAGGGGCAGCAGGAGCAGCGCGCCTGCGAGCAGCAGGGGTGAGAGGGCGACTTTGAGAATCATGGTTTTCTCCGTTAGTATGAAGGTTTGCTTTTTTGAACTGAGATCAACGGCGACGGTATTCTGCAGTTGCTGTCTCAGGTTTTAAGTTGCATCTTTTGGTGTGGTCGCACCCGCCGCTAGAGACTGTTTATCCGCCGGGCTTTCTGGCCGACAGGCGCGACGGCTTAGTGGATGATCTCTACCACCTTGCCATCTTCGAAGCGGACCAGTTTGGTGCCGAAGCGGTGCTCCCAGTAGCGCCACTGGTCCATCTCCAGGTTCGGGGTTTCATGGCCCGGCGGATAGCCGCGGGTGGCGATCACTTCGTCGCGGGTCATGCCCGGTTTAACCTCGCCCCGCCGGATAAACTGCAGCATCTCGGGGTTAAAGCGGTCAAGGTCCACCGGCTGACGGCCAAAGGTACGTTCCTGCAGTTCCTGGTTGTTAACCTGAGTATGATTGGGCACGTTGACCAGTTGGATCCGCTGGTCGCTTAAGGCCGGGACGGTAAACTCGATGGCCCGTCTGGTCACCCGGTTGATCTTCACCTCGCTGTTGACGGGAATAAAGGTGCCCCGCTTGTAATTGGTGCCCATCACCCGGACCCCCTGATCGGCCCACATGCCCACCTGGGTGTAGTAAACCTCATCATCGGCCCAAGCCGCCGGGGCGGCCAGCAGCAGGGCCAGCAGGAAAACCGCGCCGGCCAAAAGCAGCCGTCGGGGTTGGTTGAGGCAGTAACTTGCCCTGGCGGCAAACAGTGCTCTACGGTTTTTTGACGTGTTAGTCATGTTGTCCTCCTTGTCCTTGTTTTGCTGGCTTATATTATTTGCTATAGCTGTTTTTGCTCCCGTTTGTCAACCGCGAAGGCCTGACCGGTAAAAGGGTTGCCGCAGCCGGTGGAAAGCAAAAGCAGCTTGCAATCGTTTGCGGCATGCTCTATTGCAAGGACAGAATCATGCAGGAGGTAACAGTTCACCTGGAATACTAACCTACAGGTATAAGGATCATGAAGCATGCCAATTAAAGCGCCTTATCGCCGCTTACTGGGCGGCTTGTTGCCGGCCTTTTTACTGTTTCTACTGGTGGCGGTGCTGGTTTTCAAACCGGGAGCGCCGCTTTCCCCGCCCTCGGCGACCTTATCGCCGGGCCAGCAACCGCAGCCGGTGAAGGTGGCGGAGGTGGAGGCGGGCAGCAGTATTCGGGAGTTGCGCCTGTCGGGATTGCTCAGGGCCGCGCAAACAACGGAATTGGCCTTTGAGGGCGGCGGCCGCCTGCTGGCGCGGCCGGTTAAGGTGGGAGATGGTTTTGCCGCCGGCCAGGTGCTGGCAACTCTCGACCCCGAGCCCTGGCAAAATACCGTGGCGGCGGCGCAGGCCCGGCTGGAAGAGTTGGAGGTCCGCTGGCGGCAGGCCGACAACGAGCGCCGGCGGTTGGCCCGCCTGGCCGAGGCCGGCGCGGTCAGCCAGGATGAGTTCGAGCGGGCCGAGTCGGCCGCCGCAGCCCTGAAGGCCGCCCGTCGGACGGTCGCCGAAGAGTTGCGGGAGGCTTCCCGGATGCTTGCGGCAACCGAGCTTGCGGCGCCCTTTGCCGGTTCGGTGGCCGAGGTGCTGGCCGAACCGGGGGAGTACCTGGCGGCGGGCCGGCCGGTGTTGCGTCTTAACGCCGACGGCGCCACCGCTGCCCGGGGCGGGGATGACCGGGAAAAGCGGCGGTTGGCCGGCTTTGAGTTAATGGTCGAGGTGCCGGAGTCCCTGCTCAGCCTGCTGCCGCCGGCCCAAAGTGTCGCGGTTGCACTGCCCCGGGCCGGGCTGGAGTTGCCGGGAACGGTCCGGTCGGTGGCCGATGCCTCGCCGCTGGCGCCGTCTTTGTTCCCGGTCCTGGTGGAAATTCCCGCCGCGCCGGGGTTGCGGCCGGGGCAGCTGGCCGAAATACGGCTGCAGGTGGAGGAGCAAGGTGCCTGGCTGGTGCCGCCGGCGGCGGTGATCAACCCCGGTGGCGACCGGCCGGCCCTGATGCGATTGGGGCCGGACGGCGGGGTGGAAAGAGTTACGGTAAAACTCGGGAGCCTGACCGGTGAGCGGTTGGCGGTTTTTGGCCCCCTGCGCCCCGGTGATCGGGTGCTGGTGTCCGGCTTCAGCACCCTGGCCGCCGGGGCCGTGGTGGAGGCGATTGCGGAGGAGCCAGGGCCGTGAAGCCGGGGGTGCTAGACAAATTGCACTCCCGCCCTCGGATCACCCTGGCGGCGGTGGTGCTGGTCGCCCTTATCGGGATGCTGGCCGGCAGCCAGATGCCCCGCCAGGAAGACCCCACCCTGCGCGATTACTGGGGCCAGATCCTGGTGGAGTTTCCCGGGGCCGACGCCGAAACCGTGGAGCGGCTGGTCACCGACGTATATGAGCAGTACCTGCAGGAGGTGGAGCAGGTCAGCCGGCTGTATTCGACCTCGCGGGCCGAGCTGGCGGTGCTCAACCTAGAGCTGGCCGACGGCACCAGGGATATCGAACAGGCCTGGGACGATGTCCGCCTGGCCCTGGAGCGGGCCGAACCCCGCCTGCCCTCTGGTGTTGCCCGCCCCCAGTTGAATCGCGATCTCAACGAGCAGGATTCGGTGGTACTGGCGGTGGCGGGCGACAACGACCTTCTGGTGCTGCGGCAAGCGGCCCGGCAGTTGCAACGGCGGCTGCTGCAACTGCCGGAGGTTGGCAAGGTCCACCTGGTGGGGGATCCCGGGGAACAGATCACCATCACCTGGGATGAGGAAGCGGTGCGGCGGCTGGGGCTGGACGGCCGGCAACTGGCGGCCCTGCTGGCCGCCCGCAACCGGGTACAGGGGGGCGGCGACCTGGCCGTGGCCGACAGCCGGCTGATGCTGCGGCCGTTGAGTGAATTTCAGTCGGTGGCCGAGATTAAGCAAACCCCTTTGCTGCTGCCGTCGGGGGGCACCCTGCCGCTGGCCGAGCTGGCTGAGGTCCGCCACGGCCCCGCCCGGCCGGCGGAAACCCTGATGCGGCTCGACGGTCGGCCGGTGGTGGGGCTGGGGGTGGTGCCGGTAAGCGGCGGCAATATCATGGCCTTCGGGGAGGCGGTACGGGAGCTGGTGGCGGCCGGGGCGCCGGAGTTCGCCCCGCTGGAAATCCGGGAGATGGCCTTTCAGCCCGACTGGGTGCGGCTGCGTTTGAGTCAGCTTGCCACTTCGCTGCTGCTGGGTATTGTAATCGTGGCCACGGTCCTGATTATCGCCCTGGGGCGGCGGCCCGGTCTGGTGGTGGCGGCGGTGGTGCCCATGGTAACCCTGACGGCGCTGGGGATTTATGCCCTGGGTGGCGGGGTGCTGCACCAGATATCCATTGCCGCGCTGGTCATCGCGCTGGGGATGCTGGTGGATAATGCCATCGTCGTAACGGAAAATATTCAGACCCGGCTGGATGAAGGTAAGCCGCCGGCGCTGGCGATGCGGTCGGCGGTGCGGGAAGTGGCCGCCCCTCTGGCCGCGGCCACCGGCACCACCCTGGCGGCCTTTACCCCGATGCTGATTGCCCAGGGGCCAACCGCCGATTTTACCCGGAGTATCCCCCTGGTGATCATCCTCACCCTGGGGTTGAGCTATCTCTTTGCCATCCTGGTGACACCGCTGCTGTGTTACTACTTCCTCCGCCCCCGGGCGGTTGCCGGCGGGGCGGGTAGGCAATGGCGGCGCCTGGCCGATGGGCTGGGGCGGGTGGCGGTGAGCCGGCCCCGGCCGGTGCTGGCGGGTGCGGCCCTGCTGATTCTGGTGATGATTGTGCTCACTCCTTGGGTGGCCCGGCAGTTTTTCCCGGAGTCCGATCGCAACCAGTTTACGGTGGTAATCAAGCTGCCGGAAGGCAGCCGGCTGGAAGCCACTTCCGCCGCCGCTGGCCGCCTGGAACGAGAGCTGCTGGCCTTGCCCGAGGTGGCGGCGGTGGCGACTTTCGTTGGGCGCAGCGCCCCGCCTTTTTATTACAACCTGCCCCGCATCCCCCGCAGCCCCAACCTGGCCCAGTTGGCCGTCACCGCCGCCGCCCCCGGTTCCCCGGACCAACTGGTCGCCTGGACCCGGGAGTGGGCCCGGCAACAGTTGCCGGGCACCGAAGTGGTGGTGCGGAAGCTGGAGCAGGGGCCGCCGGTGATCGCTCCCATCGAAATCCGTCTGTTTGGCACCGCCCCGGTGGAAGTAACACGGCGTTTGGACACCGCCAACGGGCCGGGTCGCCCCGGGGCCTATGGCCAGCCGGCTCTGGCCGAGCTGGAAAACGCCGCCCTCCAGGTGATGGCCCAGCTTAACCAGATTCCCGGCGTCAGGGATTTGCGCCATGAGCTGAGCACCGGAGCGCCCACCAAGGTCTTTGCCGTGGACGATGCCGCCGCCGCCCGGCACGGCTTGAGCCGCGAGGATGTGGCCCTGTCCCTGTACGGCCTGAGCCGGGGGATTGCCGCCGGTCAGTTCAGGGGCGGGGATGAACCGGTGCCGATTCTGGTCCGTTCCCCGGAGGGGGAAGATTACCCGGCGGCGGATCTGGAAAATATTTTATTGCTGACGGAAAGATCGGGCCGGCCGGTGCCGGTACCCCTGAGCCTGGTGGCCACCGCTGAACTGCAGTGGCGTCCGGCGGCCATCGAGCGCCAGGACCGGCGGCGGGTGGCCAAGGTGCTGGCCCAACTGGCCGACGGTACCACCTACAGCCAGGTGCTGGATGAGTTGCGACCCCGGCTGGAGAAGCTGACCCTGCCGGAAGGAGTTTACTGGGAGCTGGGCGGCGATCTGGAGGGCACCGGCGAGGCCAACGCCGCCATGGCCGCCGCCGCTCCCCTGGGGTTGCTGCTGCTGCTGGCCATCCTGCTGTTGCAGTTCAACTCTTTCCGTAAGGTGGGGATTGTGCTGGTCACCGTGCCCCTGGCCGCCGCCGGGGTGGTGCCGGGGCTGCTGCTGGGGGGGCAGCCTTTCGGCTTTATGTCGTTGCTGGGCACCATCGCCCTGGTGGGGGTGGTGGTCAACAACGCCATCGTCCTGCTGGCCGTGGCCGAGCAGCGCCAGGCCGCCGGCCTGCCCACCGCCGCGGCCCTGCAGGTGGCGGTGAGCCGCCGGGCCCGGCCGATTCTGCTGACCACCGCCACCACCATTGCCGGGATGCTGCCCCTGGCTTTCTCGCCCTCATCCCTGTGGCCGCCGCTGGCCTGGGCCCTGATTTCCGGCCTGGCCGCTTCCACCATGCTGACCCTGCTGGTGGTGCCGGCTCTATACCTGCTGCTGTGCAAGCGATAGCCGGTAATCGTTCAGCAGCACCGCATCTTCGGGCGATCAGCCAGGCTTACGTACCGGGGGTACGCTGCGCCTGGCTGCTTGCCCGAACCTGCGGCACTGCTGAACGATTACCGCCCGTTAAACAGTCAGGTTATCCCCCTTGGTGAACGGTTACGACAGCTGCTTCAGGCGGCTGTTCGGTTACGGTTTTTTCAGGATCTGCAGGGGGATGTCGCGATAGTCGTTCTCTTCGATCTTGAAGGCCTTGACCGGCTCCACGCCCGCCATCAGGCTGACGATGACATAGATCATATTGGGGTCGTTGGCCAGGCGGATGTCTTCCAGTGAGGGCCGGGCCGGGGTTTCCGGGTGGCTGTGGTAGGCCGCGACCAGTTGCAGCCCCTCCTCCCGCATCTTGCGCATGGCGGCAAACTGTTCCGCCGGGTCCATGGAGTAATGGTCCGGGGCGGCGTCGATGTTGGTTAACTCGAAGTGACGGCAAATGACCCCGTCTTTGGCGGCCAGGTAGCCGCAGGCTTCGTTGGGCTCTTCCCGGCGGCCATGGGCCAGCAGGGCGGTGACAATCTGTTCTTCGATCTGCAGCATGGCGGTAATCCTTTAACCGATGGATGCTCCAACAGTATTCTGTTTCTTCTCCTCAAGCATTTCGTCCAGGTGGGTGCGGGCCAGTTCCAGGTAGGGGTCCATGGTGATGGCGATTTTTAAATTGTGCGCCGCCTCCTCGTGGCGCCCAAGTTTGCGCAGGTTGATCCCCAGGTTGGCGAAATCGATGGCCGAGCCCGGCTCCAGCTCGATGGCCCGGGCAAAATGGCTGACCGCACTCTGGTAATCGGCCAGCTTGTAGTGGCAGAAACCCAGCATGTTGTGGATGTCCTGCCGCTCCTCGTCGTGCTCGATGCCCCGGCGCAGCACTTCGATGGCCTGCTGGTAATCGCCCATGTCTTTCAGGCTCTCCCCCATATAGGCGTAAATGTAGGGAAAATCTTCTTCCTCCGGGTTCAGGCTCAGCGAGCGCTGGAAATGTTCATTGGCTTCCTGGAACAGGCCCATGGCCGCCTTTTTCTTGCCCAGGAAAAATTCAATGAAGTAGGCCTCGGGCATGATCCTGGCCATTTGCATTAGTTGCTCGATCTGGGCCGAAGCAGGGCTGATCTGCTCGTGGGCCAGCTTGGCGGCGAACAGGCCGACGTTGCGGCTGTTGGAGCGTTCCCGGAAATCGGCGCCGGGGATGATGGTGTAGATGGCGGGGATCTGCAAATCCTGGTGCATGGTATTAACCACAAAGACCTCCATATCCAGCCTGCTCAGGGCCGCCAGGCAGCGGTCGATCTCCACCTTCATATTGTTGTCGCTCAGGTCGGGCAGGTCGCTTATTTTTACCGTGCGGCCCGGGTGAGTGATGTAATCCATCTCCTCCAGCGACAGGGGTTTGGGCAGCCCGCTGGCCTCGTAGTTGGACTGGCTGTGGAAATCGCCGGACATCTGGGCCACTTCGGTGAGCGCCCGGATTAAAGCCTTGTTGGGTTCGGGGGTGGTGCCGGCGGTGTAAACAATTTCGCTGGTGGCGGGGAAGGTGGAAGGGTCCATGGCCATGGCGGATACGGTGGGAATGCCGGTATCCAGGGTGAAATCGTTTAGAAATACCCGGATGCCGTGGCGGGTGAACTTGTGCAGCAACTCCTTGGCCACCGGGTCGGTGATTGATTCGGGGTCGATGCTGGGGGCCTTGAGGCGCCGGCGGGTCACCACCGCCGAGACGTGGCGCTCCACCACCTCGCAGAGCCCTTGCAAAATGGCCTCTTCAAAGGAATTGCCGGCGGAAGGGCCGTTGAATTCGTTGATGGCGTAAAACCAGGAATAGGGGATCAGCACCATCTCGCCCCGGTTGAGGTGGGTGGCCCAGGTCCAGCGGATGGGGATATCGTTGATCAGCCGGGCCAGGGTCTCTTCCGAGGTCTTTTCATCGTGGACCGACTGCAGCAAATACCTAAGCGGCAGCAGCGGCAGCCCCTGATCCTTGAGCTCGCCGTAGGTGGCTCGCAGGAAGTTGGCCGGTTTCTGGTTGAAATCAAAGAAGCTGAAACGCTCGATCAGCTCCATGCAGGCGCTGGCCTGGGACTGTTCCGGGGTGCAGCCTTTGCCCAGTTGCTTTTTGTTGCGGATAACCTCAAACGCTTCCCGGCCGCAGACACTGAAATAAACCGGAATATCCAGCCGGCCGGTATCAACCCGGCGGATATCGTTTAAGATATCAAGCTTAACTTCAGCCAGTTTCCGTTTCAGTTTGGCAATGGTCTCCTCCGGGGTGCAGAGCTTGTCCTGGTCGTAGGTGTAGCTTTTCAGGCAATCCCCGTAGGTAATGGGGGCGGGAGTAGGCAGTTGCCGGTTGATCTTGTTCATGCTGTTCCTCTGGTTTCCGGTGATCTATAAAATAAATGGTGTTTTTTTATCTGGCCGACGCAGCAGGAATATGCCCAAGGCCTTTGGGGTTGTCAAGTGTTCCATCGGCACGGCTGTTCGCTTACGGCCCGTTATGCCGGCAGGTTAGTACCCCTGGTGAGAACGCTTACTTACCGGTAAAGATCCGGTTCGCCGGGCGGCCTGGTCTTGAACCTTTGGTGGATCCACAGGTACTGTTCCGGCGCGCGGCGCACCTGCTTTTCAATGACCTGGTTCACCGTGGTGGCATCGGCCACATCGTCGCCGCTGGGAAAATTCTCCAGGGCCGGTTCAATGCGGACCAGATAACGGCCGTCGGGCAGCCGTTGGGAGTAGAAAGGCAGCACCTTGGCTCGGCCCAGCTTGGCCAGCCGGGCGGTGGCCACCAGGGAGGCGGCGGGCACGCCCATGAAGGGGGCAAAGACCGTGTCCCGGCGGCCGAAATCCTGGTCCGGGGCATACCAGGTGGCATTGCCCCGGCGCAGTTGTCGCACCACCCCGCGCAGATCGGTGTTGGGCAGCAGGTCGTCGAAATAGCGTTTGCGGGCCTGAACCATCAGCCGCTCCACCACCGGGTTTTTGGCCGGCTTGTAGATGGGGTAGATCCCCTGGACGTGGGGGCCGAAAAGGCGGCCGCTGATCTCCAGCGTGGTGTAGTGGCCACCCAGCAGAATCACCCCGCTGCCGTCGGCCCTGGCCGCCGCCAGGTTTTCTTCGCCTTCCACCGTGTAGAGGGCGGCAATCCGCCTGTCGCTGCCCCACCAGCCCAGCAGGGCCTCGAAGATGGCCATGGCGCTGGAGGCGAAGTTCTCCCGCACCAGATGTTCACGTTCCCGGTCGGTTAATTCCGGGAAACATAGTTGCAGGTTGGTGCGGGCGATCTGCCTGCGCCCCGGCAGCAGGGTGTAAAGAACTAACCCCAGCCCCCGGCCCAGCCGCTGCAGCCAGCGGGTGGGCAACTGGATGAGCAGCCAGAACAGGCCCATCCCGAGCCAGCTCAGCCAGCTCAGCGGGGTCCAGGGCGAACTTTGCTGGCCACGCTTAAAGCGTTTCCAGCGTTTTTTCCACAGTTTTTTTTTCTTCTTTTTCTTTTCTTTCATTGGCGGACTGCACGAAGCGGGAGTGCAAGCGATATTTTAAGGGCAACTCTCCCTTACTTCGGTGGTAAAGCCCACCACCTTGTCCGTTTGGGGGATGGTAATAAGCCGGTAGGGCTGGGTAGAGATTTCCGTGACCTGGCAACCGTCGTCCGGCACGGTAAAGCGTACGGTGACCATCAGGCTGTGCTCCCGTTCCCGCACCTCCACCACCTCCACCCGGTAGCCGTCGGTGTCGCGCCGGCCAAGAAAGGTTGCCACCACCATATGCTGGTTGAAATCCACCGCCGGCTGGGCCGGCGGAGTGACAAAGGCGGTTTCATGTTCCTGCCACAACTGGTTGTAGGCCGCCTGCTTTCGTAGCGCCGTCAGCCGTTCGCCGTCAATTCCGCTGGTCTGGCCGGAGGTCAACAACAAAGATGCCACCGGATCGCCGGGGTCATCGTTGTCGTTCTTGTCATTGTCGTCGGCGATACAGCCGCCAAGGCTCCAGGCAAGCAAAAGCATCGCGGCCAGTAAGGCAAAACCACTTTTCATCTTGTGCCTCATAAATATTCGTAACCGTTCACCAGAGTACTAACCTGCCGGTCTAACGGGCCGTAACCGTTCAGCAGTGCCGCAGGTTTGGTCTTGCAGCCAGGCGCAGCGTACCCCTGTACGTAAGCCTGGCTGCTCGCCCGAAGATGCGGTGCTGCTGAACGGTTACGAATATTTTGCTGCTTTGCAAACAAAGGCGTATCCTAATTAATTGCCGCCGGGAAAGCAATCAAACAGTTGGCCGTTAAGCGGCAACTGTTTAACCTGTCGCAAGATTGCTACCCGTTAAACCCGCAGGTCAGTACTCCTGGTGACGCTTACGGTTACAGCGGGGCGTCGGGCAGCAGCCGGTGTTCCCCGTGGAGGAAATAGCGGCCATGGCTGCTTTCAGAGCGACTGACGGAGAAGAGCAGCAGTGAAGGTGCTTCAGCCAGCGCGGCGGTATCATGCCCGACCAGTTCGACCCCCGCCAGGTCGAGGCGGCTGCCGGATGCCACCAGGGCGGTTTCGCCTTCCACCCGTAAACCGGTGGCCTTGACCGCTGAATTGGTTACCTGCATGGCAATACCGGTGCTGGTCAGTCGGCTTTGCTCGATGGTGACCTGGGAATCCCGGATGGTCAGCGATGCGGCCTCAACCCGGCGTAACCGGACATTGCGGCAGCCGCTGATGATCAGCCGATCATAGCGGCCGCTGAAGATCAGGCCATGCTGGTCCTGGCAACTGCCCACCCGCTCGGCCTGGCTTGCGGTGTTTTCTGCAACACCGGGCCATGGTTTTGCCTTGGCGGCCGGGGTAGGGGCGGTAAGGGCCTGTTGCAGGGCGCTCCGGAACAGCTCCGGCTGTTCCCGCATGGGCACGTGGCCGGCCTCGGGAATAACCTGCAGTTGGGCCTTGGGCAGCAGGGTTTCCAGCAGCAGGCCGGTGCGCAGGGGGGTAACATGATCTTCGGCGCCCCAGATGATGAAGGCCGGGGTTGCCAACCCCCGCAGGTCGCGGTTGAAATTCTCCTCCGCCACGGCCAGGGCGGCGATTTTGGCGGGGTCGCCGCCAAGCAGCCTGGCCCGCAGGGTGTCGTTGTTGAGCACCTGGTTAATATCCAGGGGCAGGTCCGGTAAACCGGCGATGATCCCGCTCAGCCAGTTGTCGAGCCGGCTCAGCGGGGCGGCGGGCAGGCCGGGCAGGCGTTGCTGTAAATCCGGCTCCAGCAGTTCCTGGGTAATCACCTTTCGGTGCAGCACCCCGGCCACATTCGCCAGCACCAGTCGTTTAACCTGTTGCGGCCAGTCGGCGGCAAAGCGCAGGGCCACGGTGCCGCCCATGGAATGCCCGACCACCAGCATGGGACCGCTGCTGAAGGATTCCGCCAACCAGTTGAGGTAAGCCGCGTAGTTCTGCGGCGAGTAAAGGGCGTTCAGCTTGTCTGAGCGGCCAAAGCCGGGCAGGTCAACCGCCAGCACGTGGTACTCGACCGCCAGTTCCGGGAGCAGGTCGTGCCAGATGCCCGAGGCCTGCTCCCCCAGGCCGTGCACCAGCAGCAGGGTTGGGGAGTTACCCCGGCCGGCCTCCAGCAGGTAAGCCTGGCCGCCGAAAATCGGCTCTTCGAGCCGGTGCTCCTTGATCGTCATGGCCTCGGGTCCCTCGGCCTCGGGTTTCATATCGGCTAAGGCCGGAGTGGTGAGCGCAACCAGCCCCATCACCGCCAGTACCCTGAAGATCATCGCCAACCATCGCTGCATAAAACAAATCCCTATGTTGGTTTTTTTAAAAGTCCGCCAAGACGTAAGCGGTCACGGGGTGTCCCACCTTGCGGCAAGCAGACCAGCGCCGCGTACCTCAGTACGCAAGCCGGGCTGATCGCCGCAAGGTGGGGTGCCCGGTTTAACGGGCCGTAATCGTTCAGCAGTGCCGCAGGTTCGGGCAAGCAGCCAGGCGCAGCGTACCCCCGGTACGTAAGCTTGGCTGATCGCCCGAAGATGCGGTGCTGCTGAACGATTACGTTAAAATTGGTGGCCCAGGGCCAGATATAGCATGGTCCGGTCTTCCCGGGGGCGGGCGGAATCCAGCCGCTGGGCCAGCCCCAGCCGCATATCCAGATGAAGCAGGTGCCCCAGCACCAGGTTCAGTTTGTATTCGGTGCCCACCGAAGATTTGATCCGGTTGTCGCTCTCCCAGGAGCCGTCCCAGGCGGCGCCGGCCTCAGCGAACAGGGTAAGATGACTGCGGTCCAGAAAGAGGGGGAAAACGGACGGTCCGGCTTCATGATAGATCAGCGGGAAGCGGTATTCCAGGGTGGTGCGCACGATGCGGTCGCCGCGTTGCACCGCCTGGGGGTAACCGCGCAGGGGAAAACCGCCGCCGCTCTCTCCCAGCAGCGCCTCGGGGGGCATGAAGCCGCCCAGTTGAAAGCGCCTTTGCAGCAGCCGATCTCCTTCCGCCAAACCTCCTTTGAGCCACCAGGCCAGCACGTGGCGCCGCAGGAAAGGCACGCGCGTAAAGACCCGGGTATCCAGCACCAGCTCGTCAATGTTGAAATCCCCCCAGGAGTCGGTGAAATGGTTCCACTGGAGGGCCGCCAGCAGGCCTCTTTCCGGCGAGATTGCCAGCCCCGGCTGCTCGCGGTTGTCGAAGCTGAGGCCCACCACCGTGCCCCGGAGCCGGCCCTGGGCCGGGGCCTCTTCGGCCGCCGGCCAGCCGCTTAAAGCCTCCAGCCGCTGTTCGCGCACCCCGAGCCGGCCGACCAGGCCCCAGCGGAGCCGCAACAGGGGAACCAGCAGCGAGGCCTGCAGGTTGCGGCGCCGCTCCCAGTAGCTGGGCAGCGAGCGGTAGCCTTCCTCGTCGGCTGGCGGGGCCCACAGGTAGCCGTGTTTGGCGGCGAAATCGCTGGCGTGCAGTTCCAGTACCGGGAAAAACCAGTGATTCTGGTAAGTGGCGGCCCAGGCCCAGCGGTTGCTGGCCGAGCCGTACAGGGCCGTGCCTTGCAGGGAATGGCGTTGCAATGGGTCGGCAGCGTACACCGACAAGCCGTAATTGCTGCCTTCCTCGTCCACCGCAAAGGCGGGCAGCCAGGCCCGGGGCAACAGGGTGGAGCCGGCCAGGTAGCGGCGGCGGGAAAGTTCGGCCGGGTGGTCTTCTTCAGGCCGGTGCCGAACTGGCGCGGTTATCCGGTTGCTTTCGCTGGGGTCCGCGGCCGCTTGCGGCAGGGCCGGGGCGGTGGGCTGGGGTGGGGGTACCGCAATCGCGGGGTACTCCTCCAGCAGCATCAGGTCGTAACCCCTGGCCGAATAATCGGCAAAGACCAGGCGGCCGCTTTGCGGGCATAGGGCCGGTTCAAAGGCGCCGCCCACCACGTTGGTTACCTGCTCAAGGTCGCCGGAGGCCGGTTGCAGGCGGTAAATATTGTGAATGCCGTTGCGGTCGTAGGTGAAGTAGAGGTGATCACCATCCCGGCTCCAGACCGGCCAGGCCAGGGTGGCGCCGGCAACTGCCAGTAAGCTTGCCGTTTCTCCGCTGTCGGCGGCAATCACTTCCAGGCCCGGTCGGCCCTGGCGCCAGGCCACCACCGCCAGGGAGCGGCCGTCGGGGGACCAGCGGGGCCGGCCGTAAATCACCGGGTCGGTTTCGTTGGGCCGCAAGGGTTGCAACTCGCCGCTGTCCGGGTTCACCAGCATCAGGGCGGTGGTGCCTTCCCCCTCGCGGACGGCGACCAGCAGGTGGTCCCGGGGGTGAAAATCCGGGTCGCGCAGGCGGGCGCCGGTGGTCAGCCGTTTAGTTTCGCCTTTGGCCAGATTGTAGAGGTAAAGGTCGCTGTACAGTTCATAGGAGCGAACCCGCTCCCAGCGGGAAAAGGCCAGCCACCGATCATCGGGGGAAAAGCTCAGGCCGCCGGTGCCCAGGGCCTTGGTCAGCTCACGATCCTTGCCGTCGGCCAGGTTCAGCAGGCGGACGGCAGGGTAGGCCCGGGCGCCGCTTTCGGTGTAGGCCAGCCAGCGGCCATCGTTGGAAAAGCGGGGGGCGCCGATCCGGTAACCGCGTCGGGTAAGTTGTTGCCCCCTGGTCTCGCCCTGCTCGGCTACCTGCTGCTGCAGGGCGGAGGCCTGCTGCGCCACCGTTTGCTTCCATTCCCGCCACAAAGAGCCGGGGCGTTCGCCGATGGTTTGCCCAAAAGAGGCGTTGAGGCGGAAGGGCAGGAGGCGGCCGGCATAATCTTGGGTCTGCTCGTAAAGTCCGCCCTCGCCATGCTTGCCGGCAATATAGTCGGTGAACTCGGCCCCGAAGACGTAGCGGTTTTTGCCCCCCGGCCAACTGGCGTGAAAACCCTGCATCTGGGCCAGGGTGGGGAACTGCTCTGCCAGCGCCGCCATGCGGACAATCATGGTAAAGTAGCTGCCGCCGGTGCGGCCGTAACCGGTGATCCTGGTCTCCTCGTAGGTGGCCAGCCCTTCCACCTGCCACTTGGGGGAAAACCAGTTGGGAAAACTCCAGGGCGAAAGAATGCGCCCAAAGGTACCGCGCACCAGCCGGTTGGGGCCCCGGACCTGGTCCAGGTGGACGATATGGGCATACTCATGGGCAAAGAGCAGGTGCAGCCAGTCACGATAATTGGCCAGCTCTTCCCCCGGGGCGGCGGGGCGCAGCAGCAGCACCACCCGGTTGTAGGGAAAGGAGGAGGCCAGGGCGTTGGACAAGTCCATATGATCGGCAAGCACCACCTGGGTGCGGCCCCAGGGCGTCCAGTCGAAACGGCCGGTAAGTTCCTGGTGCACCTGCTCGGCAATTTGCGCCGTATGCCGGGCCTGCACTTCCAGGTGGCGGGGGTAGTGAATGGCGAAATTTTCCGTGCGCAGGGTGTACCAGCGATAATGGGAAGGATAGGGGGCAAAGGCTTCCCCCGGCGGCGGGCAGCACAGCAAAGCCAGCACGGCGAGCAGGCCGGTGCTGAAGAAGGCCAGTAAGCGTCGGCGGGGCGGCAGCATGGAGCAAGCTCCTTGAGATCCTTGTCAGTTAAGAGGACAGGCAGGCAAAAGGTGAACTGATTGCCGACGCCTTACCCAACAGCAAACCATAAAAAAATATTTTACGCCATAATGTGTTGCCGGCGCTCACCGTTAAGCATGGCCAGGCAATTTTCGGCAGCAGGCAAAATCACTCATTTGGGTGATGACGCTATCGCCTGGTTATGCTAGCATAGCCGGAAAAAGGTGCATTTGTGTCGGTAGCTTTTTTCGTTTTTGCATTTGACAATCGTTATTGCCAAAAGCTAGGATGGTGAGTAAATGGCCATCATGTTGAGCAGCCCATGGCTGCCGGTTGGCCGGAGATAAACGGGTGGATGCCCGCAATGGAGAGTTGGTAAACCATTTACCTGGAAGGAGGGTAAGAAATGAAGAAACTAACCATGTTGGTGGCCGGTGTTATGCTGCTGGCCTTTGTCGGTTGCAGCAGCAGTTCCTCCAGCAGCAAGAAGAAAGATGATGATGACAATGGCAATGGCGCAGATCCGATCGTAACCGGCGAGGTGCTCAGCGGGGTGCTGTATGCCCCCAACGGATCAACCCCGATCCCCAATGCCACGGTCTACATTCCTTCTTCCGGCTCCACCAGCAGCCTGGCGGCGCGGCAGGCAGCAACCTGCCCCGAGCCCACCGAAGCCTGGGTGGCCTGGACCTGCACCGACGAAGAAGGGAGCTATGAACTGACGGTGCCGGCGGATTATGCCCAGACCGGCGAGGAGGTGACCATCAAGGCCACCAAGGATGCCTGGTCGGTCCAGACCACCCTGGTAATTGGGCAAAGCGCAGATATGGTCTTTTCGGCCACGGTGGCTGAGGGGGCCGCTAATATTGCGGTAATTCAGGGTGCATACGACAGCATTGAAAACGTGCTGGCCAAGCTGGGTTTGGGTGAGGTCAATGATGTCGGTCAACTGGTGACAGGTACACAAACTTTTGATCTGTACGCCTCCAATGCAGCCTCCGAGCTTTTTGAGGAGGTGACGCCGGGAGTATATAAAATCGATGAATATGACATTGTTTATGTAAATTGTGGTGCCTCCTCTGCGGGTGTTAACAACGAAGTTTTGAGAGACTACGTGGCGCAGGGTGGCCGGCTGTATGCCACTGATTTGGCCAGCCCTTTTGTGATTCAGCCCTTTGAAGAGTATGTCGAGCGAATCGCGTCTGGTCCTGGTGGTGCTCAGCCGGAATCGGAGGTGGTCTACGCCCCTCTGGCCAAGTGGCTGGCCAGCGTAACCTGCACCGATGGTGCCTGCATCGCGCCGGATCACGGCATTTTCCTCACCGGTTTTGCCGGTGGCTGGCACCTGCTGAATCCGGTTGATTCGGCCCAGGGTGCTACGGTGACCACCTTGGTACAGGGTGACCTTGAGGGTATTATCACCTTGGATGAGCCGATTCAGCCCCTTACCATGCGCTTTTTCCACGGCGACGGGGTGGTGGTTTACAGCTCCTACCACACGGTGTCTGGTACCACCGGCACCGAATACCTGCCCCAGGAGCGGGTGCTTGAATATCTCTTCTATAACGCCAAAGACTGATCACCTGAGTTGATCAACCCCTGCGTTCCCGGCGCCGGCCGCCCAGGCCGGCGCCGGGAACGTACCCCCTGCTTTTTATTCCTGTTTTATGGGTTCGTGGCTGTCGACTGTTTTCTTCACCTGTATCTTTCCGTAACCGGCCTGCATTTATTACGTGATCAACTCTGCTGCTCCTGTAATACTTCCCATTTGGTGCCATCCGGACCATCCTTGATTACAATCCGCTGCTGGAGCAACTGGTCGCGGATGCGGTCGGCTTCCGCCCAGTCTTTGTCGCGGCGTGCCTGCTCTCGCTGTTCCAGCAGGGCCTCGATCTCCGCCGGCTTGATGCTGAGCTGAGCCAGCAGCCGCTGCTGGCGTTTTTCCAGCCAGGACACCGGCTCTTCCTGGGCCAGGCCGAAAACAGCGGTCAGGTCCCGGATGGTGGCGGCTGTCTGTTGCAGCAGCTGCAGGTCCTGCGGGGCCGGATTGGCGGGCAGGGCCTGGCGGACCTTGTTGATTATTTTGATGGCGTCGAAGATCCGTCCCAGGGCCAGGGCAGAGTTGAAATCGATATCCATGGCCTGGTGGAAGCTTTGCTCAAGCTTGGCCAGCTTGTCCCGGTCTTTCTCGCCGACCACCGATGCCGACGGCGAGGGATCGCCGGCGGCGCCCGGCAACTGTGCTGTCGCCGCCAAAGCGCTGTAGATCCTAGTCAGGGCGGCTTCGGCGTCTTGCAGGGCGGTCTCCGAGTAGTCCAAGGGGTTGCGGTAATGGGTGGAGAAGACAAAGAGCCGCAGCGCTTCGGCCGGGTGGCGCTCCAACACCTCGCGGATGGTTAAAAAGTTGCCCAGAGATTTGGACATCTTTTCATCTT
Organism: Desulfurivibrio alkaliphilus AHT 2; assembly: GCF_000092205.1. Taxonomy (GTDB): domain Bacteria; phylum Desulfobacterota; class Desulfobulbia; order Desulfobulbales; family Desulfurivibrionaceae; genus Desulfurivibrio; species Desulfurivibrio alkaliphilus. The sequence goes on from NC_014216.1 coordinate 705,972, forward strand.
TGATGGTCACAAAACCATGGTGGACCCACAGGTTGGCAAAAGATTTGCCGCTGGCCCCCTCGCTCTGGGCGATCTCGTTTTCATGGTGGGGGAAAACCAGATCCTTGCCGCCGCCATGGATGTCGAAGGTTTCCCCCAGGTACTTTTTGCCCATGGCCGAGCATTCGATGTGCCAGCCCGGCCGCCCCGGCCCCCAGGGGCTGTCCCAGGCCGGCTCACCGGGCTTGCTGGCCTTCCAGAGCACAAAATCCATGGGGTGTTCCTTGTTGTCGTTGACCGCCACCCGGGCCCCGGCCTGCATGTCTTCCAGGCCGCGGCCGGACAGGACCCCGTAGCCGGCGAAACGCTGCACCCGGTAGTAAACATCTCCCTGGGCCTCATAGGCCAGGTCCTTGGCAACCAGTTCTTCGATCATGGCGATCATCTCCGGCAGATGCTCGGTGGCCAGGGGCTCCAGGGTGGGCGGCAGGGTGTTCAAGGCCGTCATATCCTCATGGAACTTGGCGATGAAACGCTGGGAGAGTTCGGTACAAGTGGTGCCCTGTTCCTGCGCCCGCTTGATGATCTTGTCGTCGATATCAGTAAAATTGCGGACAAAGGTAACACGATAGCCGCGGTGCTGCAGGTAGCGGTAAATCATGTCGAAGACCAGCACCGAGCGGGCGTGGCCGATATGGCAATAGTCGTAGGCGGTAATCCCGCAGACGTACATCTTTACATGACCTTCTTCCAGGGGGGCCAGTTTTTCTTTGCGAGCGGTTTTGGTGTTGTGGATGAGAATGGGCATTGATTAACCGTATATGTGCTGAGTTTGGTTGAGGGTTGCTGCGGCATCGGTAACCGATCACGGGGGCCGCAGGCTGCTGCCGGGATTTATGTTTGTCGTCGTTGCCGGAATAAATTATGATGAACCGGCAAAAAGAAAAAGAGCCGCACCCATATATACTTCTTTTGCTGTCTGGTATCAACCTGGCAGGCCGGGGAAAAAGCCGACCCTGCTTTTTTTGCCTGGTGTTTGCTCTGAAAACGGCTTTGCTCGGCCTCATGAAGTCCAAGGTCACCTGCAGCACCTTTAATGATTTCGGCGGGCCAAAGATCGATTTTAATCACTGGGAGCATTTTAATTTGATGGATTTTCTGGAAAAAAATACCCTGCCCAATGGCCTGCGCCTGACTTTCTACGACAAATCCCGTCGGCTGGCCGGTGACCGCTGGCTGGTGGAATTGCAATGCGCCGCGGAATGCCCGCTAACGGCCGAGCTGGCGGCGCAATTTACCGAGCCCGATGATCGGCTGCGCGCAGAGATCATGAGCCGCCTGGGCGACAAGCTGGAGTTCAGCGTAAATCGTACCCGTCATTTCATTGATGAACAGGAAAAAGAGCAGGTGCTGGCCGAGCTGTTGGCCGGCATCCGGGAGCATGTGCTGATCTATTTTGTCAAGCCTGATTTCCCGCGGCGGCTGCTGCTGGATACCTGTGCCAAACTGCGGGAAGATTGCCTGCTTGACCGGCATCGCGACCAAGAGCAGCAGCAGCAACCGGAGGATGATGGCCCGGCGGATTTTTCCGCCCTCTTTCGCGATCAGCCCGGCCGTTAAACAGAAACCGGGGGCGGCCGGCGGTGGTTGCGTTTACCGCTTGACAAAACAGGGCGATGGCATCATAGTCGATCTTTTTTTAATTTAACGGTACGCGCCTGTTTATATCCTGGGGCGTGGCGGGCATAACAGTCTGCTCCTCAGCGGTGGCGACTGCCCGGTGAAGCCGGAATCGGCCGGCTAAACAGTCAACAACTGGAGTGAATTTGATGAAGGTATTAATCAGTGACAACCTCGCCTCGGTGGGCGAGACCATCCTGCGTGAGGCCGGGCTTGAAGTTGATGTACGCACCGGTCTGAGCCCCGAGGAACTGCGGGCCATTATTGCCGATTACGACGGCCTGGTGATTCGCAGCGCCACCAAAGTCACCGCCGAGATCATCGAGGCGGCGGACAACCTCAAGGTGGTGGGGCGGGCCGGTATCGGGCTGGATAATGTCGATGTGGCCGCCGCCAGCCAGAAGGGTATCGTGGTGATGAACGCCCCGGACGGCAACGCCACCACCGCCGCCGAGCACGCCGTGGCCATGATGATGGCCCTGACCCGCAATGTTCCCCAGGCCACCGCCTCGATGAAGGAAGGCAAGTGGGAGAAAAAGAAGTTCCAGGGTCGCGAGGTTACCGGCAAAACCATGGGCGTGGTGGGTATCGGCCGGATCGGCCGGATCTTTGCCGAGCGGGCCATGGGGTTGCGGATGAAGGTCATTGCCTTTGACCCCCACATGCCCAAGGAGCAGGTGGAAAAGCTCGGCGCCGAACTGGTTTCCCTGGATGAACTCTGCCGCCGGGCCGACTACATTTCGGTGCATGTGCCGCTGACCCCCGAGACCAAGCATGTGCTGGGGGCCGAGCAGTTTGCCCTGATGAAGCCCGAAGCGATGCTGATCGACTGTGCCCGGGGCGGGGTGGTGGAAGAGAAAGCGCTTTACGAGGCCCTGAAGAACGGCACCATTCGCGGCGCGGCCCTGGATGTCTTCGAGGTGGAACCCACCACCAAGGAAAATTGCCCCCTGCTGGGGCTGGACAACTTCATCTGCACCCCCCATCTGGGTGCTTCCACCGCCGAGGCCCAGGAAAACGTGGCCGTGGCCATCGCCGAGCAGATGAGCAATTACCTGCTGCATGGCACGGTGGTCAATGCGGTTAACGTACCCTCGGTGAGCGCCGACGTAATGGCCAAGGTTGGCCCCTACGTGAAACTGGCGGAGATGATCGGTGCATTGCACATGCAGATTGCCAAGGGCGGAGTGGAAGAAGTGGTGGTGGAGTTCAGCGGTGATTTGGCCCAGCAGACCACCACCCCCATCACCGTGGCCCTGCTCAAGGGGCTCTTTACCCCCATCCTGCGGGAGGCGGTCAACTATGTCAACGCCCCCCTGATTGCCAAAGAGCGCGGCATCCGGGTGGTGGAATCCAAAACCGGGCAGTCCGACGATTTCCTCAACCTGATGAGTGTGCGGGTTAAGACCAGCGAGGGTGAGAACGTACTGGCCGGCACCGTGTTCGGCAAAAAAGAGCCCCGTCTGGTGCGCTTCAACACCTTCCGCCTGGAGGCCTTGCCCGAAGGTCCCATGCTGTTTGTGCACAACAACGACGTGCCCGGCGTGATCGGCAAACTGGCCAGCACCATCGGTGATGCCGGGGTCAATATCGCCCGGATGACCGTGGGGCGGGAACAGGATTCGGGGCGCAACATCATTCTGCTGAACACCGATTCCCTGCTGGATCGTGAGTTGCTCAAAAAGGTCAAGGCCCTGGATAATATCCACGACGCCATGGTACTCGACCTGCCATAAACGACGACTTTTGCGGCCGGGAGAGGAGGTTGGCATGGATAATGGTAAGCGGGAAAAGTGCTGCCCTCCGGGGCAGGTGTTGAAGGACGGCAAGTGTGTGCTGCCCGAGGTTACCTTTACCACCCTGGTGCTCTCTTTAAACACCTCCGCCTTGCTGCACCTGGGGGAGTTGGAAGATCCTGAGACCGGGGCCAAGCAGCGGGACCTGGCCCTGGCCAAACACACCATCGATACCCTGCGCCTGCTGGAAGAAAAGACCGCCGGCAATCTTACCGACCAGGAAAAGGAGTTGCTGGGCAACATGCTGTACGACCTGCGGATGCGCTATGTCCAGCTCACCCGCTGAGCGTAAACTGGCAATCCAGGCGCCGGCCAAGATCAACTACTATCTGCGTATTCTGGGCAAACGGCCCGATGGGTACCACGAGCTTGATTCCCTGATGATCAAGCTGGAACTGGCCGATGATCTGGTATTGCGGCGCCGGTCGACCGCCGGGATTGAAGTGCGCTGCCCGGGCAAAGAAGTGCCGACCGGGCCGGCTAACCTGGTGTATCAGGCGGCGGCGGCCTTTTTTGCCCATTGCCGTCTTGACCCGGCCCTTGAAATCACTTTAACCAAGCGAATCCCGGTGGCCGCCGGTCTGGGCGGGGGCAGCAGTGATGCCGCCGCCGTGCTGCGGGGGCTGGACCAGCTTTATGGCACCGGTTTGGGGCTGGAGCAGTTGCAGGCCCTGGCCCGGCCGCTGGGGGCCGATGTGCCTTTCTTTGTTCAGCCGGAACCGGCGGCCCGGGCCCGGGGCATCGGTGAGCAGTTGACGCCGGTGCCGGTGCCGGCCGGGGTCAACTGGATCGTGCTGGTCAATCCCGGCTTCGGGGTCTCCACCAAGTGGGTTTATGACAACTTTCCATTGACAAAACAGAGCGATCCCGCTAACTTTACCGGCTCTTCAGCGGCGGAGGCTTTGCCCCCCCATAACGACCTGGAGGCCGTGACCCTGGCCGGTTATCCCGAGTTGGCGACCATTCGTCGGCAACTGTTGGCGGCGGGGGCTTCAGCGGCCCTGATGTCCGGCAGCGGCCCCACCATGTTCGCCGTTTTTGCTGAAGAGCCGGCGGCCCGGGCCTGCGCTGCCGGCATGGCTCGGCAATACCGAAAAGTTTATGTAACCAGACCCTGCTGGGGCGTCGTCAAGCGGTAAGACACAAGACTTTGACTCTTGCATTCGCAGGTTCGAATCCTGCCGCCCCAGCCATTTCAGCAATTTTAAGGAGCCCTGTCCCTTGCCTGTCAACGAGATGAAAATCCTTGCCGGTAATGCCAACCCGGCTCTGGCGGAAAGTATTTGCAACCAGTTGCAGACTCCACTTACCAAAGCCGAGGTGCGGCGCTTCAGCGACGGCGAGATTTTCGTCGAAATCGGAGAAAATGTCCGGGGGCGGGATGTCTTCATTATCCAGTCCACCTGCCCTCCGGTTAACGATAACCTGATGGAACTGATGATCATCACCGACGCCCTGCGCCGGGCCTCGGCCAGGCGGATTACCGCGGTGATGCCCTACTACGGCTATGCCCGACAGGATCGCAAGGTGGCGCCGCGGGTGCCCATCACCGCCAAGGTGGTGGCCGAGATGCTGATGGTGGTGGGGGTGCGCCGGGTGCTGACCATGGACCTCCACGCCGGTCAAATTCAGGGTTTTTTCAATATCCCGGTGGACAACCTCTTTGCCGCCCCGGTTCTGCTTGATTACCTGAAGGGGCAGGTTGACCCGTCGCGGGTGGTGATGGTCTCCCCCGATGCCGGCGGGGTGGAGCGAACCCGGGCCTTTGCCAAGCGGCTCAACACCACCCTGGCCATTGTCGACAAGCGCCGGGAACGGGCCAATGAGTGCGAAGCGATGAACGTGATCGGCGATGTCAAAGGCAAGATCGCCGTGCTCCTCGATGACATGGTGGACACCGCCGGCACTCTATGTTCGGCGGCCAATGTGCTGATGGAGGCCGGGGCCACCGAGGTGATCGCCTGTTGTTCGCACGGGGTGCTCTCCGGCCCGGCCATCGACCGGTTGGAGCAGTCCAGGCTCAGCCGGCTGGTCATTACCGACAGTGTGCCCCTGCGTGGCGCCGCCAAGGATTGCGCCAAGATCAAAGTGTTATCGGTTAACAAGTTGCTGGCCCAGGCGATTCACCGGATTCACGCCGATGACTCGGTAAGCTCGCTTTTTGTTTAATATTTTTTTGCCGTCAATCCGGGAAGTCGGGGCGGCCTTGAGTCAGTTGTTTTAATTCAGGAGGAAGAAGATCATGTTGCAAGTAGACGTTAAAGCCGCCAAACGCGATCAGCGTGGCAAAGGTGCGGCCCGCAGCCTGCGTCGTGCCGGCCGGACCCCGGCGGTGTTGTACGGCCCGCAAATGGAGCCCCAGGCCCTGAGCCTGGATACCCACACCTTTACCAAGGCCCTTTTTTCGGTACATCGCCGTAATTCGGTGATCAACCTGGAGGTGTCCGACGACGGCGGGGAGAAGATTCATCACGTGGTGACCCGCGAGATCCAGACCGATCCCATCCTGGACCAGGTGCTCCATGCCGATTTTTACGTGATCTCCCTGGATGAACCGCTGGTTTTTCAGGTGCCTCTCCGCTATCGCGGCAAGGCCAAAGGGGTGGACATGGGCGGTGACCTGGTCACCTCGCTGCACAAGGTGAGCCTCAAGGGCAAGGCCCTGGATATTCCCGATGATATCGAGGTCGATGTCTCCGGCCTTGGTCCCAACAGCGAGCTGACTTGCGGCGAGCTGTCCCTGCCCGCAGGTGTTGAGCTGGTGCAGGGCAAAGACGAGGTCTGTGTGGCGGTTGCCGGCGGCACCGAGTAAAGCCCATGCGTCTTTTGGTTGGGCTGGGTAACCCGGGTGGCGAGTATGAACTTACTCGCCACAACGTCGGTTTTATTTTCACGGACTACCTGGCCGACCGGCACGGCATCAGTCTTAAAAACGAAAAAAAGTGGGACGCCGAGGTCGGGCGCGGAACGCTCTGGGGGCAACCGGTAATGCTGGTAAAGCCCCTTACCTATATGAACCGCAGCGGTCTGGCGGTGGGGAAAATCGCCCGTTTTTTCCAGCTTGAGCCAACCTCGGTGGTGGTGTTCCAGGATGAACTGGACCTTCCTCTGGGCGCCTGTCGCCTGGTGCAGGGGCGGGGGGCCGGCGGCCATAACGGAATCAAGTCGCTGATGGATCACTTGGCCAGCCGCGATTTTGTGCGCTTTCGCATCGGGGTCGGGCGGCCGCCGGCGGCCAGAGCGGCCGCCGGTTTTGTGCTGGCTCGCTTTTCCCCGGCCGAACTGCAAGTGGTGGACAAGTTGCTGCCCTTTCTCGAAGAAGGGGTGGAAATGTTGCTCAAACGCGACCTCCAGGCGGCCATGAACCTGGTCAATGCCTCTACTGGCGCGGATTTGCAAGAGAGTGTTTGATAATTGCCGGTGGGCATGGTATAGTTAAGCTTCGTTAATTCCTTGGTAGTGGGGGAGAAGCTTATGAGTGCAACACTGGAAATGTTTCGCGTTGGTGATATGGCCGTGTATCCGGCTCATGGCGTGGGTAAGATAGAGTCCATCGAGTCACGCAAAGTTGGCGAGCTAGAACAGTCATTCTATGTGATGCGGTTCATCGAGTCCAACATGACCGTGATGATCCCCACCACCACCTGCGATACGGTGGGTCTGCGCAACATCATCTCCGCCGACGATGTGCAGCAGGTTTTTGCCATTCTCAACCAGCGGGATGTGGAAACCGAATCCCAGCCCTGGAATCAGCGCTACCGCGAATACACCAACAAGATCAAAACCGGCTCCATCTTCGAAATCGCCGCAGTACTGCGCGATTTGCTGCTGCTGCGGGGAGACAAGGATCTCTCGTTTGGCGAGCGCAAGATGGTGGATACCGCCAAAACCCTGCTGGTCAAGGAAATTGCCCTGGCCAAGCAAATCCAGGAAGAGCAGGTGGCGGAACACATCGACCGGATCTTTTCCTGATTTTTCCCACCGACTGCCCTGCCCCCATTTTAAGTGACCTTGGCTGAAACTTCATCCTTTGCCTTCGTTGTCGCCCCCCACGAGGCGGGCCGGCGCCTGGACTTGGTGCTGGCTACACGAGCGGCAGGGTCTGCTGAGCTGACCCGTTCCCGGCTGCAGTCCCTGATCCGTCAAGGCCGGGTGAGGGTGGAATCGGCCGGTGTCGAAGCCGGTCCGTTGAAACCCGGGATGCTGCTTAAGGCTGGTGACCGGGTTGATCTGCAGGTGCCGCCACCCGAAGCCACCGAGCTGGTGGCCGAAGAAGTCGAATTTACCCCGCTCTATGAAGATGAAGATATTCTGGTGTTGGTCAAGCCGCCGGGGCTGGTGGTGCATCCTGCCGACGGGCATCGGCAGGGAACACTGGTGCATGGGTTGCTCCACCACTGCCGGAACCTGTCCGGAATCAGCGGCCAGTTGCGACCGGGGATAGTACACCGGCTGGACAAAGATACCTCCGGCTGCCTGGTGGTGGCTAAAAATGACCTGGCCCACCACAATCTGGTGCAGCAATTCAAGGGGCGGGAAGTGGAGAAAACTTATCAGGCCCTGCTGCGCGGCATTCTGGCCGAAGATACCGGCCAGGTCGTGCTGCCCATCGGCCGCCATCCCGTGCACCGGAAAAAGATGGCGGTGCGGCGGGAAGGGGGGCGGGAGGCGGTGACCCACTGGCGGGTGCGGCAGCGTTTCAGCGCCGGTTACACCCTGGTGGAACTGCTCCTGGAAACCGGCCGCACCCATCAAATCAGGGTTCACATGGCCGCTTTGGGGCATCCTCTGGCCGGCGATCGGCTTTATGGTCGCAACCCTGAAAAAGATATGCCGTACGGCATTGACAGGCAGTGGCTTCATGCCTGGCGGCTGGCCTTCAACCATCCCCGCAGTGGCCGCCGGTTAACCTTTACTGCCCCGCTGTGGGTCGACCTGCAGGCCAGTCTGGACAGGCTGCGGGAAATTGAAGCTGTTTAAAGATGGGGGCTGGAGATGGCCGCTGAAGATCGCGCTGGCTCTTTGAGGCCCGTAAAGCCATTAGAGCAGCGGGGAGCCGCTGTGCTGGTCGGTATTACCGGCGGGATTGCCGCCGGCAAGAGCCGGGTGGCGGCATACCTGGCTAAACAGGGGGGCTTTCCCCGCCTTGATGTCGACGACTTGGCCCGCGAGCTTATGGCCCAGGGGAAGGAAGGCTGGCAGGCCCTGCGACGCCATTACGGTGAGCGCTTTTTGAAGCCCGACGGCGAGCTTGATCGTCCCGGCCTGCGGCGGGCAATCTTCGCCGATCCCGCCTTGCGGACGGAGGTTGATCGCCTGCTGCACCCGCTGATCCGCCGGGCCATGCAGAGCCGTGCCGCCCAACTGTCGGCGGCCGGTAGCGGGCCGATCATGGTGGAGGTGCCTTTGCTTTACGAAGCGGGCTGGCAGGATGATTTTGCCCTGGTGCTGGTGGTGCAGGCGCCGGCTGATGAGTGCCGGCGGCGCTTGCAGGCCAGAGACAGGGTCGGCCGCGATGAGGCCCTGGCGGCCCTGGCGGCACAACTGCCGCCGGAAGAGAAGGCCCGCCGGGCCGATCTGCTGATCAGCAATGCCGGCGACTGGGAACAGACCCGGCGCCGGCTCGACGATTTGCTGCCGCGCCTGCAACGGTTGCGCCCCTCCAGGCCTTGCCTGGCCGGCAAAAAAAGTTGAAAAAGGATTAAAAACGAAGAAAAAATGAGGAAAAGCCTTGACAGTGTGATGCCAAGTCAATACTATCCTCGAAATTCCGCTGGCCAGTGGAATTTATTCCCATCATTCCCTCGGGCAAAGATGACAATCATTTTATAAGTTGAAGCGTATTTAAAGTATATGAAGGAAGCAGGGGAAACCCCCGGCGATCGTGCTCGTTTTTCCTTTCCTGATTTACACCTTTGTTTTCATGCGGATAATTCTGCCCTTCTGATCTCTGGATTACTTTGTTTCGTGACAACGTCCGCTCTGCGCTGCTGACCCTCGTGCGGTGTTGCCGGCAATTTATTCCGAGGGTGCGCTTTTGATTTAAACTGCCAGGCCAAAACTGAAAAATATAAATAATTCTGTTGGGTTTGCCGGTCATTTCCTGCCGTTCTGCGCCGGTGCGGGAACTCCGGTAAGTCCTGTCGTTATCATGCAGCAAGGAGAGTATACATTCATGAACATTGGGGAGTTGAAAAGAAAAAAGATTGCCGAGCTTACCAGTATCGCCAAATCGATGAATATCGAAGGCTATGCCGGCATGCGCAAGCAGGAACTTATTTTTGCCATTTTGCAGCACCAGAGCGCCGCTCAGGGCAAAAACGGGGATAACTACGGGGGTGGGGTGCTGGAGGTGCTGCCGGATGGTTTCGGTTTTCTGCGGGCGCCGGACTATAACTACCTGCCCGGCCCCGACGATATCTACGTTTCCCCCTCCCAGATCCGTCGCCTGAACCTGCGTACCGGTGATACCGTGGAAGGGCCGGTCCGCTTCCCCAAGGAGGGCGAACGCTATTTTGCCCTGCTCAAAGTGGACCGGGTCAACTTCGACCCCCCTGAGAAGTCCCGCGACAAAACCCTTTTTTCCAACCTCACCCCGCTGCATCCCAATGAACGGCTCAACCTGGAGCGGGATCCGGCCAACTTTTCCACCCGCATCATGGACATGATGGCCCCCATCGGCAAGGGCCAGCGCGGGCTGATCGTGGCCCCGCCCCGCACCGGTAAAACCGTGCTGATCACCGATATCGCCAACAGTATCACCAAAAACCACCCGGAGGTCATCCTCATCGTGCTGCTCATCGATGAGCGGCCCGAGGAGGTCACCGACATGGCCCGCAGCGTCAACGCCGAGGTGATCAGTTCCACCTTCGATGAGCCGCCCCAGCGCCATATCCAGGTGGCGGAGATGGTCCTGGACAAAGCTCGCCGGCTGGTGGAGCACCAGAAAGATGTGGTTATTCTGCTGGACAGCATCACCCGCCTGGCCCGGGCCTACAATACCGTGGTGCCGCCCAGCGGTAAGATCCTCTCCGGCGGGGTGGACTCCAATGCTTTGCACCGGCCCAAACGTTTTTTCGGGGCGGCCCGCAACATAGAGGAAGGCGGCAGCCTCACCATCATCGCCTCGGCCCTGATCGAAACCGGCAGCCGCATGGACGATGTGATCTTTGAAGAGTTCAAGGGCACCGGCAATATGGAGTTGGTGCTTGATCGCAAGCTGGCCGACCGGCGGATCTTTCCCTCCATCGATATCACCAAATCCGGCACCCGCAAGGAAGATTTGCTGCTGAGCGCCGAAGATATGAACAAGATCTGGATTCTCCGCAAATTGCTCTCCTCCATGAACCCCGTTGATGCCATGGAGTTTTTGCTGGACAAGATGAAGCGGACCAAGACCAATGAGGATTTTTTTGCCTCCATGGTAAGCAGCAGCCAGTAACGACCGGATCGGTCGGTGGTTTTTTGCTTGCATCATTGGGGAAAAAGGTTATAATTTCCCGTTTTAATATTGCCATTTGCTCATTTTATTTGGAGGTTGACGGTCATGAAGGAAGGTATCCATCCGGAATATCATAAAATCAAGGCATCCTGCGCCTGCGGCAACGAAGTGGAAATCGGTTCGACCATTGAGGAGGTCAAGGTGGAAATCTGTTCCGCCTGTCATCCCTTCTTTACCGGTAAACAGAAGCTGATCGACTCCGCCGGGCGGGTGGAGAAGTTTCTTAAGAAGTACGGTCGGACCATGGAAAAATAGTTTTCTTTGCTCCTCCTCTTAACGCCCCAGGTGGTGCGCCGTAATGCAGCAATCGGCGCGGTCCTGGGGCGTTTTTTGTATTTGCCTAGGTAATCCTTAGTTTCTCTACCGTGCCATGTTTGAACAGCTAGCCGACATTAAAGACCGCAAAAAAAACCTTGAAGACCGGCTGTCGGACCCTGATCTGATGCAGGATCCGGCGCGCTTTAAAGGCCTGGCCAAGGAACACGCCCAGGTCAGTAAGCTGGATGATCTTTACGCCCGCTACCTTAAGGCCCAGCATGACTTTGCCGCCAATCGCCAGCTCATCGAGGAAGAGGAAGACGAAGAGATGCTGGCCCTGGCCCGGGCGGAAAACGGGGAGCTGCGGGAAAGCATCGCTGTACTTGAAAAAGAGTTGCGCCTGGCCCTGTTGCCCAAAGATCCCAACGATGAAAAGAATGTGCTGCTGGAAATCCGGGCCGGCACCGGCGGAGATGAAGCCGCCCTGTTTGTCGCCGACCTGTTTCGCATGTACAGCCGTTACGCCGAACAACTGGGCTGGAAGGTGGAGACTCTAAGCAGCAACCCCATCGGGATCGGCGGTTACAAGGAGATCATCGCCCTGATCAGCGGCGAGCATGTCTACTCCCGGCTCAAGTATGAATCGGGGGTACACCGGGTGCAGCGGGTGCCGGCCACCGAAACCCAGGGGCGGGTCCATACCTCGGCGGTTACCGTGGCGGTGCTGCCCGAGGCCGAAGAGGTGGAGCTCAAGATTAACCCCTCCGAGCTCAAATTCGATGTCTTCCGCTCTTCCGGCCCCGGCGGGCAGAGTGTCAACACCACCGATTCTGCGGTGCGGGTCACCCACCTGCCCACCGGCCTGGTGGTCAGCTGCCAGGACGAAAAATCCCAACACAAAAACAAGGCCAAGGCCCTGCAGGTTCTGCGGGCCCGGCTGCTGGACAAGCTGCAGCAGGAACAGCACGACCAGATCTCCAGTGATCGTAAAAGCCAGGTGGGCAGCGGTGATCGCAGTGAGCGTGTCCGGACCTACAACTTTCCCCAGAACCGTCTCACCGAGCATCGCATCAACCTTACCATCTATCGCCTGGATGATGTGATGATGGGTCACCTGGATGAGGTGGTTGAACCCTTGATGCTGCACTTCCAAACCGAAGCCCTCAAGAGCGAACACCGTGCTTAATCTTTCAACATTCAATGCCTTCTGCTGAGCGCTCGGTGGTTGAACTGCCCGCCGGGGCCCGGATCGGGGAGCTCAGAGTGGTGCTCATCGACCGGTTGCGCCGGGCCGGGATCGAAGAGGCCGCCATTGAGGCCGATCTGCTGCTGGGTTGGGTACTGAATTGTGATCGGGCCGGACTGGTGCTGGCCGCCGAGCAGCCCTTGGCCGAGCCGTTACGGCAGCGGCTGCAGGCCGCCCTGAAGCGCCGGGAAAGCCGTGAACCGCTGGCCTATATCATGGGGGAGTGGGAGTTCTGGTCGCTGCCTTTTGCCGTGGGGCCGGCAGTATTGATTCCCCGGCCGGAGACCGAACTGCTGGTGGAACAGGCCCTGGCCTTTGTCCGCCAGCTGCAGCGGCCGCCCGGCGGCCGTTACCCTTGGCGGATTCTCGACCTTGGCACCGGCAGTGGTATTCTGGCGGTGGTGCTGGCCCGGGAAATCGCTTCCGCCCAAGTGGTGGCGCTGGATCGCTCACCCGCCGCCCTGGCTATGGCCCGGGCCAACGCCCGCCGGCACGGGGTGGCGGAAAAGATCACTTTTGTCGGCAGCGACTGGTTGTCGGCGCTGGCGGCGCGTCCCGCTTTCGATCTGGTGGTGGCCAACCCCCCCTACGTGTGCCGCTCTGCCATGTTGACCCTGCAGCCGGAAGTGCGCGAGCATGAACCGCACACGGCCCTGGATGGCGGCCGGCAGGGACTGGATGACATCAAAATCATCTGCCGCGATTTGCCGGCGGTGCTGCGGCCCGATGGGCTTCTGCTGCTGGAAATCGGGTGGGATCAAAAAACGGCGGCAGCCGAGCTTTTCAACCGTAATCCCGCCTACCGGCAAACGGAAATCATTAATGATCTTGCTGGGTTGCCGCGGGTGCTGCGGTGCCGTAAAGAGGAGTGCTGATGGATAAAATTATTATCGAAGGCGGCCACCCTTTGCAGGGGGAAATCGTGATCAGCGGGGCCAAAAATGCCGCTTTGCCGCTGATCTGCGCCACTCTGCTGGCCCCTGGTCCCCATGTGCTGGAAAATGTTCCCGACCTGCGTGATACCCGCACCATGCTGGCCCTGCTGGAAGCCCTTGGCGCTTCCTGGCAGCGGGAGGGGACTACCCTGACCATTGATACCGCCGGTCTGCACAGTTATGAAGCCTCCTACGATCTGGTCAAGACCATGCGGGCCTCGGTGCTGGTGCTGGGGCCGCTGCTGGCCAGAATGGGAAAGGCCCGGGTCTCGCTGCCCGGTGGCTGTGCCATCGGAGCCCGGCCCATCAACTTTCATCTGCAGGGTTTCCAGCAGCTTGGGGTGCGGCATCAACTTGATCAGGGTTATGTCGAGGCGGAGGTGGACGGCCGTTTGCGTGGCAACACCGTCTGTTTCGATATCCCTTCGGTGACCGCCACGGAAAATATCCTGATGGGGGCGGTACTGGCCAAAGGGGAAACGGTGATCAAAAACGCCGCCCGGGAGCCGGAGATCGGTAACCTGGTGGATATGCTCAACGGCATGGGGGCCAAAATCAAAGGCCGGGGCAGCGATACCCTGCAGATCGAAGGGGTCACCCGGCTCCGGCCGGCCCGGATCAGCATTGTACCCGATCGCATTGAAACCGGCACTTTCCTGATTGCCGTGGGGGCCACCGGCGGTGAGCTGACCTTGAGCAATTGCGACCCCTCCCTGCTGCCCTCGCTTTATGAAAAGCTGCGGGCCGCCGGGGTGGAGGTGCGGGAAGAGCAGGACCGGTTGCATGTTGCCCGCCGCGGTCCCTTGCGGGCGGTGGATGTAAAAACCATGCCTTACCCCGGTTTTCCCACCGATCTGCAGGCGCAGATCATGGCCCTGATGTGCCTTAGCAACGGCCTGAGCCTGATCACCGAAACCATTTTTGAAAATCGCTTCATGCATGTGGCGGAGCTGCAACGGATGGGGGCCGATATCCGCATAGACGGCCACAGCGCCATTGTCAGCGGCACCGGCAAGCTCCGTGGGGCGCCGGTGATGGCCACCGATCTGCGGGCCAGTGCATCGCTGGTAATTGCCGGCCTGGCCGCCGAGGGGATTACCCAGATCTCCCGGGTCTACCACCTGGACCGGGGTTACGATGACCTGGTAGGCAAACTGAGCCGAGTAGGGGCGGTCATCCACCGGGAACGGGAATAGACGTAATCGCTCAGCAGCACCGCATCTTCGGGCGATCAGACAAGCTTACGTACAGGGGTACGCTGCGCCTGTCTGCTTGCCCGAACCTGCGGCACTGCTGAACGATTACGGCCCGTTAAACCGGTGAGTTAGTACCCCTGGTGAACGGTTACGAATAACCATAAACAGTGCAGTCCATAAAATCTCAGGAGATTGGCAGGGTTATGGTTACGGTGGTACCCTGGTCGGGTTGGCTGGTAAACTCCATTTTCCCGCCGTGGTCGTCGATGATTTTTTGCACCAGGGCCAGGCCCAGGCCCGAGCCTTCCGGCTTGGTGGTGAAGTAGGGGTCGGTGATTCTGGGTAAAATTTCCGGAGCGATTCCCTGGCCGGTATCGCTGACTTTGATCCTGACGACCTGCTGCTCCGGCCGGTACTCCAGATTGGCTTCCAGGCGGCCGCCGGTCGGCATGGCCTGCAGGCTGTTAAGGTAGAGGTTGAGCAGCACCTGGGTGAGGCGATCGGCGTCAACAGGTACCGGGGGGAACTCGGTGGCCGGGGGCTGCAGTTTCAGCTCAACCCCCAGGCTTTGGGCGTCGGCGGCCACCAATTGCAAAGAGTTGCCCAGCAGCGTCGGTAAATCCACCGGCCGGCGGTTTAAAGGCTGCGGCCGGGCAAAGTCCAGCAGCTCACTGATGCTGCGGTTGACCCTTTCCACCTCGCCCACCAGCAGTCGGGCGGTTTCGCTCTCCGGCGGGTTTTGGCCGGCCCGGGAAGCCAGCAGGGTGGCCAGCCCTTTGATGGAACTCAAGGGGTTGCGGATCTCATGGGCCACTCCCGCCGCCATTTTTCCTAAAGCCACCAGGCGTTCGTGTCTTTGTACCTCCTTTTCCATGGCCTGCAGTTTGGTGACATCATGGAGCAGCACCACCCGGCCCACGATCTGCTGAGCCCGGTCGCGGATCGGCACGGCGCTTAGCATCACGGTCAACCGGACATCGTCACCGTGGGCCGGTGCTCCGGCCAGGTGGATCTCCCGGTCGATCACTTCTTCCTCGGACTGGGGTTGCCGCAACTGGCTGGCGATCAATTCCGGCAGCGCCCTGGTCGCCGCCCGGCCGATCACCTCGGCCGGGCTTACGGCACACATTTCCGCCGCCACTTCGTTACAGGTTTCAATCCTTCCTTGCCGGTCCACGGCGATAACCCCCAACGGCAGGCGGGAGATCAGCAGGCCGGTGAAGGCCTGAATGTAGTTGAGGGTGCCGGCGGCGGTGCGGTAACCCTGGGCGCCCAGCAGGGCCAGCCAGCCGCCGATACCCACCAGCAGCAGGGCCAGCGAGATGAAGAAGATGTGGCGGCGGTTCTGGCTGATTACCTTTTCCGCCTCGCTCATGTCCAGGCCCACCAGAATCAGCAGTTCTCCCGCGGCGGCGGCCTGCCACAACTCACCGGACCCTTCATTGACCACCGGATCCGAGCCGGGGTAACGCATGCGGGGGCGATGTTCCATGCGTTCATGTCCGTGTCTGCCGCCCCGGCCGGTGAAGGGAGTGAAGAAAGCGCCGACCTCGAAGATCCGGGCATCCAGTTGGGGTTCATGGTGCACACGCTGAAACAGGGCCGGTGGCGAATCGGTTTCAGCAACTGGAGGGAGGGATGAGGGCAGGGCGTTCTCAAGCCGGTCGGCGTCGCTGTGGAGCACAACGGTGCCTTGCCGGTTGACCAGGGCGATATAGACGATTTCCGGCTCCGCCGCCGCTTGTTCGATCAGTTGCTGCAAATGAGCGGTATCCCGGCCGCCCATCCGCATGTTGGCGGCCCGGGTGCCGGCCTCCAGCATGCGGATGATGCCCTGCCCCTGGCGTAACAGGTTTTCCTCGGCCAGACGCTGTTCCCGTTGCAGGTTGTTGACCGCAAAGACCAGCACAATGGCCAGCAGCAATCCCACCGCGGTAATCAGAATCCAGGGTGAGGCAAAAACGATTTTTTTACCGGGTAGCTTTTCCATCTCCGCATTCACTTTCCATTCTGTATTTAGTCGCCGGCAGTTAAACCGGCGGGCCGCCTTGACGACCAATTCTCTTTTGTCACGATAACCCGATTAACGATGGAATCGCAAAAAGTCCGTCCATGGACTTTTTGCTCCCCGGAATGCGAAAACGCGGTTTCCGCATTCCTTACAAATCAATAGATTACAAAGCAAGCTATTGATTTGCGCGCCCATCCTTGGGCGCGATGATGACTTCTTGCGAAGTCATCATTAACACCATTACAATTACACGATTTGTGCCGCCGGGCATAAAAAAATAAAACCCGCCTCCCACCCTGTGTTGCAAAGACATCCCGCCGCGGCAAGAGGGAGTGGGCAAACTTTATCCGAGTAAAATATATCCGCTTTGACCCGCAGGTGGATAAAAAGTAGTCGGTTGCAAGGCGAGACGAAAGCATGGCTACAATGTGGTAATTATTTGAAGAGTTTGATTTCGTTGTTTTGGCGAAGGTTTTTTGGTTGGTTCAGTACGTTGGCATGCATATTGCTCAGCACACCGGTTACTCTCGGTTGCCCTGGCGACATGGCAACAAAGTTAGCCGTCGCACCTTGTTGTAAGTGCAGTTTCATAACTGCTGACAGTTTGGTTGAGTCGGCCGGTTTTTAACCCCATTAAACAGGAGGTAGATAGATGAAAAAAGTAATTTTAAGCCTTGCCCTGGTTGCCGCCGTGGTCATTGTTGGTACTCAAAACGTTCATGCCCGTGCGGGCATGGGTCCGGAGGTCAGGGCCGGGGCTGGTCAGTCAGCAGAGACCATCAAGGCCAGGCAACAGTTTCACGATGAAACCGTGGAACTGCGCCGCCAGATCGTCGGCAAACAAACCGCTTTACAAGCCGTTTTGGCGGGGGACCGGCCCGATCCGGAAGTCGCCGCCGCCTTGGCAACAGAACTGTTCGACCTGCGGACGGAGAAGCACCTTAAAGCCAGGGAGCTGGGGGTTGATCTTCCTGCAGCCGGGATGGGAATGGGCAGGATGGCTCACGGCAAGCGGGGCATGATGAGTGGGCGTGGCCAAATGGGGCCGGGGGCTGGTCAGATGTCATGCCCGATGATGGGTGCCGGCTCCGATGCTGCCGCCAGCGATGAAGAGGCCGCCGCCGACGGGAACGCTCACAGTCACCACTGAGCATCGCGGCACTTTGGTCAACGGAAAGTCCCTTGCAAAGGGGGCTGGGAAGTAAAACTGGGTTTAACCGGCTGTTGCACACCAGAGCCGTGGTGGCAACAGTCGGTTAAATCGTTTCAAATTTGCCGTTTTTAAAACGGCCGGGAATCTGCTGGCCGTCGGGCATGGTGATGGTGCCCAGGCCGTTGATGGCGCCTTCGGTGAATTCACCCTCCCATTTGCTGCCGTCGGCCTGCACCAGCCTGCCCAGGCCATTGAAGCGGTTACGGGCAAACTCGCCGTCGTAGCGGCAGTTGTCGGGTTGAATCAAGGTGCCTTTGCCATGGAACATGTTATCCTTGAACTCACCCTGGTAAACCATGCCATCGACCTGGGTCAGGGTGCCCTTGCCGTCCATTTTACCTTCTTTGAACTCCCCCTCGTAACGATTGCCGGAACCGTCGACCAGGGTTCCCCAGCCGTGGGGCTTGTCGTTTTGCATTTCGCCGCTGTATTCGGTGCCGTTTGGCAGGCAGATGGTATCAGAGCCCATAACCCTTGTCTCCTTGATTAAATTTACTCTCATCAGCCTAGCAAGATTAACTTGGGTCGGCAAGTGTTCTCGTTTTGGCCGAGCCATGAATGTTGTTTCACTGCCGGGGTTTTCGTTGCCGCCGCCGGCCGGGTGAGTTAAGCTGACCGTCAGGCCGTTGGCCCGGTAGATTGTTGACCTTGCTGAATTGTTGACCTTGCTGATTTTTTGAGTGGATGTCTGCGATGACTAATAAAATCCAGGTTAGAGAATAACTATGCGTTTGCTGCCTCTTCTTTGTACGGCAAAAGGGCTGCTCTTAAGCCTGTTGTTATGGGGGCTGGTGCCCCAGGCGGCACTGGCGGCCAAGATGACCGCGCCGGTTAAAGAGTTGCTGGCCACCGCCTATCCCGTGGGTGAGGTTTTGCGTTATGAGGTAACCTGGATGGGGATCCGGGCCGGTGAGTTGACCTTTGAGGTTAAACAGCTTGATGAACAGGGGGAGTTGCTGGCCATTACCATCCGGGCCAGAACCGTCGGCATGCTGGGCCGGCTCTATCCGGTGCAGGATGATTACCGGGTGGTGGTGGAAGGGGAGGCGCGGCTGCCCAGCCACTATCGGATATCTGAAACCAAACGGGGCAAGCGCCAGATCAGAAGCACCGTTTACGACCAGCAACGGGGCCGTATTGTTTACCAGCGCCGGCCGGATTCGGTGCGGGAGTATCGGGTTGATGGCCCGGTACACAACGAATTTTCCGCCTTTTACGCCACCCGGGTGATGCCCCTGCTGGGCGATGAGGTTATCATGATCCCCACCTTTGCCGATGAGCGGCGCAACGAGGTCAAGGTGGAGGTGGGTCAGGGAGGTACCTTCCAAAGCCTCGTCGGGCGCCAGGAGTACCTGCGGGTCCAGCCCCGGCTTGATTTTGTCGGCCTCTATGAAAAGGCGGGGGACCCCGAAATCTGGCTGACCAAAGACCATTACCGGATTCCGGTACGGGTCCGCTCCCAGATCGCCATCGGCTCGCTGGTGGCTACCCTCACTTACTATAAGGGACCGGCGGGAGAGTTCGGGGAATAGTGGGACTCGGCGGAGGCTTAGCGGGCGTTGTGCAGAATCTGCAATAAATCCTGGTGGCGGTAATTAAGACGCCAAAGGCGGGCCTGGGGCAGGGCATGGTCGACCAGGGCGGCCAGTTCATCCGGGCCGGGCTGCTTGGGTCCTGTTGCCCCTCCGCCGGGGTGGCGGGGAATAAACCCCGGCACCAGGCGGCGATTCGTTGCGGCTGGCGGGCGGCGATGAAACGCAGCCAGGCGGGCAGTATCACCGCCAGCAAGGCCCCGTGCGGCAGATCATAGCGCCCTCCCAGGGCGTGGGCCAGGGCATGGGCCGGCATGTTGACCCGCCCCCGGCCGGCGCTGTTGAGCCCGCTTAGGGCCAGGGCTGAAGCCCAGAGCAACTCCGCCCGGCTTTGGTAATCGGTGGGGTGCTGGCGCAGTTTTTCACAGCAGGCCATAATATTGCCGCCCAGAGCGGTGGCCAGCCGATCCTGCAGCGGCGCAGGGTCGGCGGTGCAGAAAATTTCCAGCAGGTGGCTGATGGTGTCCACGGCGCCGTACAAGGTTTGGCGCCAACCCACGCTGCCGGTCAACTCCGGGTCCATCAGGGCCACCGCCGGCAGCAGGTGGCGGTTGCCCAGGCCGATCTTTTGCCCGTTGCCTTCGTTGGTCAGCACCATGCCGTGGTTGCATTCCGAACCGGAACCGGCCACCGTCGGCACGCAGAGCAGCGGCAGGGCCTGGCGAATGCTTTTCTTGCCGCGGAAAAAAAGCCAGACATCATGGGCCACGCAGGCCCCCGCCGCCACCGCCTTGGCGCTGTCCATCACACTGCCCCCGCCCACCGCCACCACCGCCTGTACACCGTTTTGGCGGGCCAGGGCAATGCCGTCGCGGACCTGGTTCAGGGTGGGGTTGGGGCGAACCCCGCCGTACTCAACCCAACTTACTCCGGCGGTGGCCAGAGCCTGGGTGATTCGTCGATGCAAGCCGCTGGCGTGCAGGTGGTGCCGGCCGTACAGCAACAGCACTTTCTTGCCCAGGCCGGCGCATTCCGTTCCCAACCGAGCCAGGGCCGTGCGGCCAAAAAATATTTTGGTGTTATGGTGAAAGACAAAGGGTTGCATGCCGGTTATGCGGGTTTTTGCAGCTGCTCGGACACCGCCTTGGTCAGGCGCAGAAAATCTTCGGTGTCCAAGTTTTCCGCCCGGAAGCGCGGGTCGATACCGGCTGCGGCCAGGGCTGCCGCCGTCTGGTTGCGATCCAGGCCCAGGCCGGCGCCGGCGCTGAGGCTGTTGAGCAGGGTTTTGCGGCGCTGCCTGAAAGCACTGTCCACCACCCGGCGCAACAGGGCAAAGTCGACCTCGGTCAGGGCGGCCGGTTGCTCATGGAAGTTGATGGCGATCACCACCGAGTCCACTTTGGGCCGGGGATAAAAGTTGCCCGGCCCTACCTCCAGCAAGCGCTGAACGGTGGCGCAGGTGCCCAGCAGTACCGTGAGCACCCCGTACTCCTTGCTGCCCGGCCTGGCCGTCAGGCGCTGGGCCACTTCTTTCTGGATCATCAGCACCGCCTGCCTGATGGCTCGGCGCTGTTCCACCAGTTTGAAGAGCAACGGATTGGTCACGGCGTAGGGCAGATTGGCCATGATCTTGAGGCGCGTTCCCACCTCCGCCGCCAAGGCCGCAAAGTCGGCGCGCAGCAGATCCTGGTGTCGCAACTCCACGTTGGCCGGCAGCCCCTGGTGCTCGCGGTGATACTTGATGATCCCGGCGTCGATCTCAAGACCGATGACCCTGGCGGCAGTGGCGGCCAGCGGCCTGGTCAGGGCCCCCAGGCCGACCCCCAGTTCGACCACGGTATCATCGGGGGTGATCCCGCCGGCGGTCACGATCCGTTCCGCCAGGACCGGTTGGATCAGAAAGTTCTGGCCCAGTTGTTTGCTGGGGGCCAACCCGCGCTCGGTTAACAGCTTTTTGATTTCGCTTTGGTTCATGAAAGAATGTGTTTTTCCCGCCGTTTACGGTTAATGGTAAGAAACAGCCGCAAGGAGAGCGGATAGGCAAGTAAAACCAGGGGAATGGCCAGAATCAGGCCGCCCAGGATCAAAATGGCGATTGCTTCGTACCCCAAATGGCCGAAGGCCGCCAGCCGGTCGCCGAAGGTGGCGGAATTGCCGCCGGCAAACGCAAACTCCAGGGTTTCCTGCACCCGGCTCCAGCTAACTTCCACCGGGTAGATCAATTTGCCCACCTTCCAGGCCAGGTAGTACTGCGGCAGCAGGGTGAAGGGGTTGCTGATCAGCAGGCCGGCCAGAATGCCGGCAATACTGTTGCCCCGCAGCAACGGGGCCAGAATCAGGATGATCAGGGTCTGCAACGGTACGATGGGGATAATGCCCACCCCGACTCCCACCGCCACCCCCCGGGCCAGACTGTATGGGTCTCCTTTCAGGCGCAGCAGTTTCAGATAGTAATAACGGGCGGTGCGCTGTGGTTCCATATTACTCAGGGGTAGGCCGGGGCGGCGCCGAAACGGGAGTAAACATCCATCGCCAGCAATCGACCGGCCCGGTGACGGTTAAAAAAGCCGGCCATGGCGATCATGGCGGCGTTGTCGGTGCAGAAATCCGGTTCCGGCAGAAAGACCTCCATATCGCCCGCCCCGGCAGCAGCGGCGACCAGTTCTTGCCGCAGTCTGGGGTTGGCTGCCACCCCGCCGCTGAGCACCACCTGGCGGCAGGAAAAATGCCGGGCGGCGGCCAGGGTTTTGGCCACCAGAATTTCCACCACCGCCTCCTGGAAAGAGGCGCAGATATCGGCCTTGGCCTGTTCCGACCAGCTTGTGAGGCGATGCACTTGGTTGGCCACCGCCGTTTTCAGGCCGCTGAAACTGAAATCAAAGCTCTCACCCAGCCGGGCTCTTGGGAAGGCAAAGGCCTGCGGGTCGCCCTGAGCCGCCAATCGGCTGACCGCCGGGCCGCCGGGATACCCCAGGTGCAGCAGTTTGGCCACCTTGTCGAAGGCCTCTCCCGCGGCGTCATCCCGGGTTTGCCCCTGCAGGGTGAAGCGCGTAGGGCTTTCCACCACAAAAATACTGGAGTGCCCCCCGGATACCGTCAGGGCCAGGTAGGGAAAAGAGGGGCGGGGGCGGGATAGAAAGGCCGAGGCCAGGTGGCCGGCGATGTGGTCAACCCCTACACAGGGGATGCCGCTAACCAGGGACAGGGCCTTGGCGAAGTTGAGCCCCACCAGCAGGGAACCGACCAGGCCCGGCCCCTGGGTGACGGCCAGCAGGTCGATCCGCTCAAGTTCCACGCCGGCCCGGGCCAGGGCGGTGGCGGCCACCGGATGAATATTTTCCAGGTGGCGGCGGGAGGCCAATTCCGGCACCACCCCGCCGTAGGGGTTATGAACTTCGGTTTGCGACTGCACCAGGTTGGCCAGGATGCTGACCTCGGGGCACGGTTCTTCGCCCTCGGCGACACTCTCGGCGGGGTATTCCAGGCGCAGAACCGCTGCCGCGGTGTCGTCGCAGGATGTTTCCAGGCCCAGGATCAGCATGGCAACGGCTATTCCCGGGAGCGGGGGTAAGAGCCCAGCCATTGGTAGTGGCTGCAGAACTGGCGCAACTGCTCACACCCCTCGCGGACCTGGGGATCGTCCAGATGCCCCAGCATATCGATGAAAAACAGGTAGCGCCCGGGCTCGTCCTTAAAGGGCCGTGATTCAATCCGGGTCAGGTTGATATTGTGGTCGGCCAGGGTGCTGAGGGCCTCGTGCAGGGCGCCGGGACGGTCCAGCAGAGCCACCAGCAGCGAAGTTTTGTCATCACCGCTGGCCCTGGGGGGCTGGCTGCCGATCAGCAGAAAGCGGGTGGTGTTGCCCCGGTAATCTTCGATACCTTTTACCGCCACTTGCAACTGGTAGGTCTTTACCGCTAAAGAACTGGCGATGGCCCCCACCTGGGGGTCCGCCGCCGCCATGGCCGCCGCCGCCCCGGTACTGCTGGCGTTGTGGCGGGGAATGTCCGGCAGGTTGCGTTGCAGCCACTGGCGGCACTGGGCCAGGGGCTGGGGGTGGGATACCACCAGCTTGACATCCTCCAGGCGGCCGCTTTGGTTGATCAGGTTGTGACTGATGGCCAGGTTCAACTCCCCGCAGATTTTGACCTGCGAGCGGGTGAAGGCATCCAGGGTGGAGGTTACCGCCCCTTCGATGGAGTTTTCCACCGGCACCACCCCGTATTCAACTCGCCCCCTTTCCACCTCGATGAAGGTGTCTTCAATGGTTTCCATGGGGCGGAAACTGGCGGAACTGCCGAACATGACAATGCCGGCCAGGTGGGAGAAGGTGGCTTCCGGTCCTAAGTAAGCGATTTCGATAGGTTTTTGGGAAAGTCGGCAGGCGGCGATGATTTCATACAAAACCGCTTTAAGGGCCGGTTCCGGAAACTCACCGGCATTGGCCCGCAGCAGGCGCCTGACCACCTCCCGCTCCCGTTTCGGGTCCCACTTGTCGCGATTGTGGTCTTTCTTGATTTTGCCGACTTGCTGCGCCAGCTGAATCCGCCGCCGCAGCAAGGAAAGTAATTGATCGTCGATCTCATCGATTTGTTGGCGAATGGAACCTAAGGCCTCTTCCTGGCCATGGCCGGGATGCTCTTTTTTTGGCGGCATTTTTATCACTGGTTTTCGGGTTAAGATAGGCTGCTTAACGTTTACGGGCCATTATATAAGCAGTTATTGGCCTTGGTGAACGGTATCTCTCCGGCAGGCTGCCGATATCATCGGAAGATACCGATAAATTTGTGCATATTAAAGTAAAATTAACGGGCTGAAAAGAGTTTTCCGGCCACAATCGGGCCGGGTCTTGGTTGACAGTACCGAGGAAACTCGGTAAGAACGGTTAAGTGTTGAAGATGCCAAGATTTGCTTGCAATTATAAATAATACATCGTGGACGGATTTTAATGAAAGTTAAACACTGTATGCAGGGGGCACGCAAAGAGTTGGTGACCATCGGTCGTGATGCTCTGCTCCAGGAAGCCGGCACCCTGATGAAAAAACACGGCATTCGCCACCTGCCGGTGATGGAAGATGGCCAGATGGTGGGCTTTATCACCGAAAGTGATATCCGCCACTACGCTTTTCCCTCCATGGAGCGGGATATTTTCGTCCACGAGGTGATGGTCCGTAATATCATCACCATTAATATCAACGCCACCATCGAAAAGGCCGCCCGTCTGATTCATGATTATAAGATCGGCGGCTTGCCGGTGCTGGACAAAAAAAAGCTGGTGGGGATCATCACCGCCACCGACCTGTTGTCCGCCCTGATTTCGGTTATGGGGCTGCTCCAGGCTTCAACCCGCATCGACGTACTGGTCGCCAAGAAGGGTGGGGTGGAGGACGTAACCCGGATCATCAAGGAACATGGCGGCGAGATCATCAGTGTTTCTTCCGAGCAGCACTCTTCCCGCAAAAAACTGTACGGATTTCGCTTGGAGAAGTGCGACTTTGACGAGGTCATCGAAGCCCTGGAGGAAGGGGGGCATAAAGTGGTGGCGGTGGTTGACTGATGCCGGATCTGCCTGCCGCCAGTCCCGGGTTTGCCCGGCTTTGTGACCGTTTGGCTGATTTTTCCGGGGTGGCGGTGGCTTTTTCCGGCGGGGTGGACAGTTCGCTGCTGCTGGCCGCCGCACTGGCGGTACATGGCGAGCAAACCCTGGTGCTGCACGCCTGTTCTCCCATTCAGGCCCCCGGTGAACACCAGAAAGCGCTGGAGATGGCAGCCGCCTTGGGGTGCCGGCCCACGGTGGTGAATATTGATCCCTACAGCTGGCCGGAGTTTGTGGCCAACCCAGCTGATCGTTGCTATCGCTGCAAAATCAGGCTGTACAGCATTTTTCAGGCCTGTGTCCGCCGGCACGGCCGGTCGGTGTTGCTGGACGGCACCAATGGTGATGACGTAAAAAGTGACGATCGCCCCGGCTTGCGGGCCTTACAGGAGCTTCAGGTGGGCACCCCCCTGGCCGATCTCGGTTTCAGTAAAAATGAGGTGCGGCGGCTGGCCAAAGAGAGATCCCTGGCCAATTGGAACAAGCCATCCGCCTCCTGCCTGGCCACCCGGATCATGGCCGGGCAAAGCATAACCCCGGAGCGGCTCGCTGTGGTAGCTGAAGGGGAAAAAATGCTGGCCGGTTTCGGCTTTACCGGCAGCCGCTTCCGTCACTATGGCCGCAAATGTCTTTTGGAAGTCGCGCCTGATGACTATAAGCTTCTGGAAAATCGAGATTTTATGGCATCCATCGAGTCCCGTTGCCGGGAGTTGGGATTTACCGTCGTTGAGCGGGGAACGCGCCCCCAGACTGGAATTTAAACCGTAAACAGGGCTTTTTTGTTTGACACGGGGCTTTTTTTTATTGACAATCACATGACCTGCTATTAAAGCCTTGTTGTGCCTGCGGATACGAGTTGGCAGGGGAAAAAACCAAATTTAGAAGCACTAGGAGGAAGGAATGAACAAAAGTGAACTGGTGGAACAGATGGCAAAGGCTGGTGGCATCAGTAAGGCTACCGCGGAAAAAGCTCTGGCCGGTGCCCTGGATGGCATCACCAAGGCCCTGAAAAAAGGGGACAAGGTCACCCTGGTCGGCTTCGGTACCTTTTCCGTGACCAAGCGGGCTGCTCGCCAAGGCCGCAATCCCCAGACCGGCAAACCGATCACCATCAAGGCCCGTAAAGTTGCCCGCTTCAAGGCCGGCAGCAAGCTTTCCGATGCCGTGAAGTAGTTGTAAAGTTTGCCAGGTTCCTTCTGAGCCTGTCCGGCCGGTACCCAGCTGCCAAGGGTGCCGGCCTTCTTTTTCTGCGCCGCCAGTCACGGTGGCGGCTTTGTCGGCCACTGCCCATTTTTTGCTTGCATAATCATGGGAAGTTGAGCATTATGGGCGCCGCCGTTGCTTTTTTTGTTTTTAGAGTTACGGGATCGGCGGTAAAAGCAATCATTGATGTCGGGACGTGGCTCAGCCTGGTAGAGCACATGCTTCGGGAGCATGGGGTCGGAGGTTCAAATCCTCTCGTCCCGACCAGTATTTTTTGATCTGTGATCTGTTGCAAATTGCCGGCCGGCAAGTAAATAATCGTCAAGCCGGTACATAGTCAGAATTTTTGGTGGTCAGGTATTTTTATAAGTAAACTCCATATCGTTAAGTGTTAAGGTGTTAACCAGGCCTCAAGGTCCTGGTTTTTTTGTTTGTAGAGTTATGTTTAGCGGAAAGAAAAGCCACAACGGGGGAAATGATGATGCGCAAAACGTTTGCCAGCTTAGTGCTGCTTGCCGGTCTGGTCCTGGCTTTGGGGCTATATGGTTGCAATAATCGTGACGACCAGCGGCCCGCCCTGGAAACCGTCAATGATCGGGTGAGCTACAGTATCGGTTTGAATATCGGTGAGGATTTTGTGGCCCAGGAACTGGATATCGATCCCGATCTGCTGGCCCTGGGGATCAAGCATGCCCTGGCGGGCCATGAGCCTTTGCTCAGCGAACAGCAGATGCACGAGGCGATCACGGCCTTCCAGGAAGACATGCTGGGCCGGCAGGAGGCCAAATTCAGCGCCCAGCAAGAGGAGAACCTTCGACTGGGCCGGCAGTTCCTGGCGGAAAACGCCGACCGCGAGGATGTAATGGTCACCGACAGCGGCCTGCAGTACCGGGTGTTTGTTGAGGGTGAAGGGGCCAGCCCCGGGGTTGATGATGTGGTGTCGGTTCACTACGAAGGGCGCCTGGTGGACGGTACGGTCTTCGACAGCTCTCTGGAGCGGGGGGAGCCTGCGGTTTTCCCGGTTGCCGGCGTGATTCCCGGCTGGACCGAAGCCCTGCAGCTGATGCAGGAGGGCGACAAGTGGGAAATTGCCTTGCCGGCCGACCTGGCTTATGGCGAGCAAGGGGTGCCGCCGGTGATCGGTCCCAACGCAGTGCTGGTGTTCGAGGTTGAACTGCTGGAAGTAAACCCGTAAACGTTTAAAAAAATGGCCGGCTTTGAATTATCCGCCATAATCTTTGCCTTCAGCCTGACCCTGCTGGCCGGGCTTTCCACCGCCATCGGTGGCGTGGTGAGTATGTTTGTCAGGCCCCACAACACCGTGGGGCTTTCTCTGGGGTTGGGTTTTTCCGCCGGGGTGATGATCTATGTTTCCCTGGTGGAGCTGCTGCCCGAGGCCATGGAATCATTTTCCCTGGTGCATGGTGATGAGTGGGGCTATGCGCTGGCCACGGGTGCTTTTTTTGCCGGTATTGCCGTCGCCGCTCTGGTGGATCTACTGATCCCCGGAGATGTAAATCCGCACGAGTACCGGGCGGCGTCGGAGTTCAGCGCCACGGCGGATATGCATGCCGATCGGGCCCGCTCCCTGAAGCGCACCGGGATGTTCACCGCCCTGGCCGTAGCCCTGCATAATTTCCCCGAAGGTTTTGCCACCTTCAGCGTGGCCCTGCTTGATCCCGCCCTGGGAATTCCCATCGCCATCGCCATTGCCATCCACAATATTCCCGAAGGGGTGGCGGTGGCTCTGCCGATCTACCATGGCAGCGGCAGCCGGGGGAAAGGCTTTGTAGGCTCTCTGCTGTCCGGTTTGGCTCAGCCCTTGGGGGCGGTGGTGGGGTTCCTGCTGCTGGCCCCCTTTTTGGGAGAGGGCAGCCTGGGGTTAATCTTTGCCATGGTGGCCGGGATCATGGTGTATATTTCCTTTGACGAACTCTTTCCCGCCGCCCGCCTGTACGGCAACTCCCACACCCCGATCATCGGCCTGCTCTCCGGCATGCTGGTGATGGCGCTCAGCCTGGTACTATTTGAATTTTTTTAATCGTAATCGTCCAGCAGCACCGCATCTTCGGGCGATCAGCCAAGCTTGCGTACCTGGGGTACGCGGCGCTTGGCTGCTTGCCCGAATCTGCGGCACTGCTGAACGATTACGGGGTCTGTTAAACCAACGGGTTGTTGGTTTTTTTAATTTTGAACGCTGTCCCAGCCGCCGCCCAGGGCCTTGATCAGGGCTATATTGGCCTGCAGTTGCTGGTTGCTGGTCTGCAGTGCTGCCCGTTCCTGGGTCAGGGCTGACCTTTCGCTTTCAATGATTTCCAGGTAGCTGACCAGGCCGGCCCGGTAGCGCTGGTGGGCCAGGCCCACCGTTTCCCGGGCGTGGCGCAGGGCCCGTTGCTGGGCCTGTTGCTGCTGGTGGAGCAGGGCCAGTGTGGCCAGGGCGTCTTCCACTTCCTGCATGGCCTGCAGCAAGGTTTGCTGGTAATCGGCCAAAGCTTCCTCATGGGCGGCCCTGGCCTGCTCCAGCTGGGCCCGGTTGCGGCCGCCGTCGAAGATGGGCAGGCTGATTTGGGGGCCGAAATTCCAGAAACGATTGCCGCTGGCCAGCAGGCTGGATAGTTCGTTGCTGCCGAACCCTGCCGCCCCGGTTAAACGAATGGATGGAAAGAAGGCGGCCTTGGCCGCTCCGATCCGGGCGTTGGCGGCCATCAGCCGGCGTTCCGCCGCGGCCACATCGGGGCGGCGCTGCAGCAGCTCCGCCGGCAGTCCCGGTTTTACCTCCGGTACTTGAAACTCCTCGGCCTCGTTGGCGGCATGGGCGAAGTTGGAGGCCGGCTCACCCAGCAGCAGGGCCAGGGCGTGCTCCACTTCGCTGCGCCGCTGTCGGAGCATGATCACCTCCGCTTCAGCGGCGGCCAATTCCGTTTCCGCCCGGCTCAAATCAAGCTTGTCGCTTAAACCGTGCTGGTAGCGGCTGCTGATCAGCCGTTGGTTTTGCCTCCGCAGTTGGGCGGTTTTTTCCAGTAAAGCCGTTTCCCGATCCAGGGTCAGCAGGGTAAAATAGGTTCTTGCCACCTCACTGTGCAGGGTTAAACGGAAACTTTCCATCTCGGCTGCGCTTGCGTCCACTTCGGCGGCAGCGGCTTCGTTGAGCCGGCGCAGTCTCCCGCGAATATCCAACTCATAGCCCAGGTCCAGGGGCAGGTTGATGGTGGTGGTGGTCTGGCCCTCCCCTAAAGGAGAGAGGTCATCGGCGGTGCGACCCCGTTGCGCGCTTGGCTGCAGATCGAGCCGGGGAAACAGGTCGGCCCGGCTCAGCCCCGCCACCGCCCGGGCCTGGTCCAGGCGGGCCACCGCAGCTCGCAGCTGCTGGTTGTTGGCGGCCGCCCGCTCCTGCAGTTCGTTCAGCGCCGGATCCTGGTAAATCCGCCACCACTGGCCTTTGGGCAGCTCATCGGCGGGTTCGCCCTGTTGCCAGATTTCCTCATATCCCTCGGCATAGCGGTATTCAACGGGGGCGGCAACCTCGGGGCGATGATACTCCGGCCCCAGCGAACAACCCGCCAGCAGAATGGCAAACAGCATCAGACTGTATCTGAACATCGTATCCTCTCCAATCTTCTCAAAATTGCCTAAAAAAAACTTTTATCGCTTACCATCCGGTAATTGATCACAGAGTAAGCGGTCATGGGGTGCCCCGTGACCGCTTACCGGCCAGGCTTTCCAGCAGGCTGTAGAACAGTGGGACAAAGAGCAGGGCCAGGGTACTGGCGGCCAGCATCCCGCCCAGCACCACGGTGCCGATCTCCTGGCGGGAAGCGGCGCCGGCGCCACTGGCGAACACCAGCGGCAGGGTGCCGATGATAAAGGTCATGGCGGTCATGACGATGGCCCGGAACCGTTGCCGGGCGGCGGCCATGGCTGCCTCCGGCGGGCTCATGCCCTGCCGGCGGTTCTGGGCCGCGAACTCGACAATCAGGATGGCGTTTTTGGCCGCCAGACCAATTAGTACCAGCAGACCGACCTGAAAGTAAATATCATTGGGCAGGCCCCGGACCAGGGCGGCCAGCGCCGCCCCGAAAACCGCCACCGGCACGGCGGAGGCCACCGCCAGCGGCAGGGTCCAGCGTTCGTACTGGGCGGCCAGGATCAAAAAGACCATCAGCAGGCCCAGGCCGAAGGCCAGGCCGCCGGCCCCGGCGGCGACATCCAGCTGGTAGGCTTCGCCGATCCAGCCCATCAGGGTTTCACTGCCGGCAGCCTCCCTTGCCATTTCGGCCACCACCGCTTCCAGGGCCTCTTTGGCCTGGCCCGAGGTGTAGCCCGGCGCCGGGTCGGCCATGAGCTTGGCGGCCGGATAGAGGTTGAAACGGTTGATGATATCCGCCCCGGTGACCAGCTCCAGTTGCAGCAGCGAGCTTAAAGGGATCATCTCGCCGTGGCTGGAACGGACGAACACATGGCGCAAATCTTCGGGTTGACTGCGAAATTCGCCTTCCGCCTGCATGTTGACCTGCCACAGACGGCCCAGATAACTGAAGTCGTTAACGTAATTGGCCCCAAAAGTGCTCTGCATGGCCTCGAAAATGGTGTTGATCGGCACCCCCAGGTCGCGGGCCTTTTCCCGGTCCACTTCCGCCCGGTAACGGGGAATACCGGCATCCAGGGTGGTCCGCACCTGCCCCAGTTCCGGCCGCTGGTTGGCCTTGGCCACCACCTGCTGGGCCATGGCCTCCATGGCCGTGGCTGTGGTCTCGCCTCTCACCTGCAGATAACCTTCCACCCCGCCGGTCAGTGACATGCCCATGATGGGTGGCGGGATAAAGGCAAAGATATTGGCCTCCTGAATGCCGAAACCCATGCCCATCACCCGTTGGGCCACCGCTCCGGCATGCTGTTCCGGGGCCCGGCGTTCAGACCAGTCGGTAAGGTTGGCAAAGCCGATCAGGGCGCTGGTGCGCAGAGATGAGGCCAGTATATCGAAGCCGGCAAAGCCGGTGAATTCGGCGATTTCCGGCTGGGCCACCAGCATCTGGGTAAGAGTGTCGCGCACCTCGCTGGTGCGCGACAGCGAGGCCGAGGGCGGCAGATTGCCCACCACCAGGGCCACCCCTTGGTCCTCCTGGGGCACCAGGCCGGTGGGCATCCTCTCCAGCATGACCACGGTAACTCCCAACAGCCCGGCAAAGAGCAGCAGGCCCAGGGCCCAGCGGCGAATGAGAAAGCCGGCGCAGGCCACAAAAAAGCTGGTGGCATGGGCAAAAAGCCGGTTGAACAGCTTGAAAGGAGCCAGGACGGTGCTTTTCTGCCCATCCAGCAACTTGGCACACATGGCCGGGGTCAGGGTCAGGGCCACCACCCCCGAGACCACCACCGAAACCGCGATGGTAATGGCAAACTGCCGGTAGAGTTCACCGCTGAGTCCACCCAGAAAAGATACCGGCACAAACACCGCCACCAGCACCAGGGTGGAGGCCACCACCGCGCCGGCCACCTGATCCATGGTGGCAAAGGCCGCCTCTTTGGCCTTCAGGCCCTGTTCCTTCATCAGCCGCTCAACGTTTTCCATCACGATGATGGCGTTGTCCACCACGATCCCGATGGAAAGCACCAGGCCGAACAGGGTGAGCAGATTAATGGAAAACCCGAACAACTGCATGCCGGCAAAGGTGCCGATCAAAGAAACAGGAATGGCCGCCACCGGAATCATGGTGGCCCGGAAGCGTTGGAGAAACAAAAAGGTGACCAGGATAACCAGGACGGCGGCGACAAAAATGGTTTTCACCACCTCCTGGATGGAGATCTCCACAAATTCGGTGGTGTCGAAGGGTACGGTGTAGGCAATACCTTCGGGGAACCGCTGGCTGATTTCAGCCAGGGTGTTGTGAACCCGCTCGGCGGTGGCCAGGGCATTGGCGCCGGGTTGCAGATAAACGCCGATGGGTACCGTGGGCCGGCCGTTGTAGGTGGCGGAGAAATCATAACGCTGGGAACCCAGTTCCACCCGGGCGACATCCCCCAGGCGCAGGATGGCGCCGTCCGGGCCGCTGCGCACAATGATATCGGCAAACTCCTCAGGGGCGCTGAGTTGCCCTCGGGTGGCAACGGTATAGGTAAAGGCCTGATCTTGGGGGGCAGGCTCCGCCCCGATCTGGCCGGCGGCAAACTGGGTGTTCTGTTCCCGCAGGGCGGCGGCGATATCGCTGGGGGTCAGTTGATACTGGGCCAGGCGGTCGGGTTGCAGCCAGATGCGCATGGAGTAGTCCTGGCTGACAAACAGTGAAGCATCGCCCACCCCCGGCAGGCGGGCCAGTTCATCGATCACGTTGAGCAGGGCGTAGTTGCTTAAGCCCAGGGTGTCGTGGCTGCCGTCGGGTGAAGTCAGCACCCCCACCATCAGCAGGTTGGTCGAGCGCGATTCCACCCGCACCCCCAGGTCGCGCACCCGTTGCGGCAGGCGAGGCAGCGCCGCCTGCACCCGGTTGTTGACGTTGATCGCCGCCTGGTCCGGATCGGTGCCCATGGCAAAGGAAACGGTGATCATCAGGGTCCCGGCATCGGTGCTGGTGGACTCCTGGTAGATCATGTTTTCCACCCCGTTGATCTCCTGTTCCAGCGGGGCGGCCACCGAAGCGGCCAGGGTTTCGGCATCGGCACCGGGGTAAGCGGCCTGGACCACCACCTGGGGCGGCACCACATCCGGGTATTGCTCCACCGGCAGGGTGTAAGCGGCGACCCCGCCGGCCAGGATGATAATGATGGAAATGACCGAGGCGAAAATCGGCCGCTCAATAAAAAAACGAAACATGCCTATTCTCCCGCCTGCTCCGCAGGCTGCGGGTCTACCGGCATGCCGTCACGCAGAACCGCCAGGCCGTTGACCACCAGTTGGTCGCCTTCATTTAAACCACTTAAAATCACCTGCTTTGCCCCGATCAGCGGTCCCGTTTCAACCTCGCGGGCCCGGGCGGTCTTATCGTCTCCCACCACGTAAACCAGGCTGCCGTTGCGCCCCCTGGTGATGGCGTCGGCGGGAATCAGGAAAACCTCTTCCAGCACCTCAAGGGTCAGGCGGATGCGGACAAACCGGCCGGGAACCAGTTGCCGGTCGGGATTGGCAAACACCGCCCGGGCGGTGACCGTGCCGGTGCCGGGGTCAATGGTGCCGGCGGTGAAGTCAAGCTGCCCGGAATACTGATAGCTGCTGCCGTCCGGCAGCAGCAGGGTGATTGCCGGGGAAGTGCCGGGGCTGTCTGCCGGCTGGCGCTGTTGCCGCTGGCCGGCTTGCAGGGCCGCCGCGTCATCTTCCGGCAGGGCGAAGCGGATATGGACCGGGTCCAGGCTGGTGATGGTGGTCAGCAGGGTGCCGGGCTCCAGCAGGCTGCCTTCGGCAAAGGCCTCCAGCTCGGTGATCCCGGCGATGGGAGCGGTTACTTTGGTGTAACGCAGATTGCGGGCAGCATCAGCCAGGACGGCCTGGGCCAGGGCCAGGCGGGCCCGGGCCAGTTCCTGGTTGGTCAAAGCCTGATCCCGTTCCCGTTCGCTGATCGCCTGTTTTTGCCAAAGGGTGTCGGCCCGGCGCCATTCACGCTCGGCCTGGGCCAGGTTGGCCTCGGCGTTGCTTAGTTCGGCCTTGGCTTGCTGCCAGGCTATTTCATAGGGTTCACGATCGAGATGAAAAAGCGGGTCATCCTTGGCCACCATCGCCCCTTCCCGGTAAAGCCTTTGCTCAAGAATCCCGCCAACCCGGGCGCGCACCTCCACCCGGCGGGAGCCGTGCACCCGGGCTGGGTATTCACCTTCCAGGGTGACCTGCTGGGGGCTGACGCTTTGCAAAGTGACCGGCGGCGGGGGCATCTCCTGGCCGGGAGGACCTTGCTGCTCATTGGCCTCGCAAGCGGCCAGCAGCAATACAAGCAAAATCAGCAACCACAGCGGTAAGGAAAAGGCGTTGCGCTTGCCGGTCGCGGCCTTGCTTGCCGGTGCGGTGGTCGAGTTGGTGACTGGTGAGGTACCCATAATGTTTACTCCATCAAAATAAATCAATGCCGCCGCAGGGCGTCCCAGGCGGCCAGGGCGGTTTGGTTGATGATTTGGTCACTGACGGGCAGGCGACGAATACTGTTTTCTTTGGCCAGCGCCACCAGCGGCCCCCAGGCCATGGCTTCCAGCACTTTCATGGGGACATCCTTGCAACAGCCTTGATCTTTGGCTTCCCGTAAAATCGTGTAAATAACTCCCTCGTCGTTGGGCAGGCGGGAGCTGGCCGCAGTAGCGTAAGGTGAATAGTAATAGAGCTCCATGAAGCGAAACTCCGCCGGGCGGCTGATGAACATACGCAACAACTCGGCAAAAAGCTGTTGAAAGCGGTTTGGTAACGGGGCGGCGGGATCATAGTTAACCAGTAACTGCTGGTGGTAGCGCTGTTGCAAATCCTGAAAAAGTTCTTCGATTAAAGTATTTTTATCTTTGAAATAGCGATAAATAGTGCCCACACCCACCTCTGCCTCCTGGGCAATGGCCGAGGTGGGGGAGCCATGAAAACCGCGCTGGGCAAAAAGCACCAGGGCCGCCTGCATGATTCGCTGCCGCTTATCGCTGATTGATTCCTTTGGGGCCATGTTATGGGATTCCGGTTTAAAAAAGTTCAGCGGGCCGGTTGGGTTGACCGCAGTTGGCGGCGCCGCAAATGTTTACGGGGGTAGAGAGGCAAACAGCGGAGTGAGCGTTCACTCCGCTGCCCCAAAGTAAACCGGCGGCCCATGGTGAGTCAAGAAAAACAGCTTTCCTTGCCTGCACTAACGGGCGTTTGAGGGGTTACCGCACCTCGACAATGGCCTCGGAAACGGCAACCCGGGGTGGCGGGGTGGGGGTTTTGGCGGGAAAACCCATGGGTACCAGAGCCACCGGGATCAGGTTGGCGGGCAGTTCCAGCAAGCGGCTGACTTCATCTTCGTGGAAGGCTCCCACCCAGCAACTGCCCAGGCCCTCGGCATGGGCCAGCAGCATCATCCCCATGATACTGGCGGCCACGTCCTGGATGGCGTAAAGATTGATGCCGCGGGCGCCGTAACGGGTTTCAATGGCCCGGTCGGCACAGGCCACGATAACCAGCGGGGCGGTGGCGACAAATTGCTGTTTTAAGGCCGCCGTGGCCAACTTGGCCTTAAGTTCGTCGTTATAGACAAAAAAGAATCTGCGGGCCTGCAAGTTGCCGGCGCTGGGGGCCCAGATCAGGGCTTCCTGCAGTTTGGCCACCTTTTCGGCAGGCAATGGCTCGGGGCGGAATTTGCGGATGCTGCGCCGGTTTTTAATGGTCTCGAGAATGCTCATGCTCACGACCTCCGTGCTTTTTTGCTTTTCCCTGCTCTTTGCCGTTGTTTTTTCTCCTCCAGCGCCGCCACTCTTTTTTCCAACTCTTCGCTCAGCTTGACCTTGCCTTCTAAAGCGCAGCCCCGGCGGCCGGGGATGCAGTCATCGTGCAGTTTGCGGCACTGGTCGAGGTTGAGGTCGTAGTTGCGGCAATGAAAGGTCATCAGGCGCTCTCCTGGTTTTTCCCGTTGCCGGGGCCGGTGGTGGCGGTGGCGGTGAAAACCGGCTCGCTGAGCGACTGTTTCAACCGTTGGTTACCGCCGCCGGCCGGCAGGCTTTTCAAGTGCAGATCGCGCTGGGGGTAGGGGATGGTGATCCCGGCTTCCTTGAAGGCCCGCCAGATCGCCAGGTTGACATCGGAGCGGACATTGCCGCTGCCGGCCTCCGGGTCGCCGATCCAGACCCTTAACTCCAGGCTGATGCCACTGTCGGCAAACTCCAGCAGACGAACCGCCGGGGCCGGATCTTTCAGTACCCGCGACGAGGTGGCGGCGGCTTTAAGCATCAGTTCCATGGCCTCTTCGGGGTCGTCGTCGTAGCTGATCTGGACCGGAATTTTGATCCGCACATTGCGATCGCCATAACTCCAGTTGATCACCTGATTGGTGATCAGGGTTTCGTTGGGGATCAGGGTATCGACCCCGTCGCGGTTGCGGACCACGATGTAGCGGGCCCGCAGTTCCTCCACCCAGCCGTATTTATTGTCGACGGTAATCACGTCGCCGGGCTTGATGGAACGATCCATGATCAGGATAAAACCGCTGATGAAGTTGGAGGCGATCCGCTGCAGGCCAAAACCCAAACCAACCCCCAGGGCGCCGCCGAAGACGGCGAAAGCGGTAAGGTCGATCCCCACCAGGTTCAGGGCCAGCAGCAGGGCGACGGTGATCAGGACAAACTTGACGACCTTGGCCAGCCCCACCTGGATGGTGGCGCTGACATAGCGGAAGGAGTGAAGTTGCCGCTCGATCAGGCCCGACAGCCAGACCGCCACCACAATGGCCAGGGCGATAAGTACCGTCAGTTCCAGGGCGGAAAGCAGGGAAATCCGGGTCTGGCCGATTTTCAGCGCCAGGGCGTCCAGGCCGCCGCGCACCGCCGGCAGCCAGCCCACCAGGTGCAACCCCACCACCAGCCAGATGCCGGTGGCGACCATATTTTCTCCGGCCTTCAGGGCCGGCCCCGGGGCAAAACTCTTGCGCAGCATGTAGATCAGGATCCGGATCAGGGCCAGGGAAAGTAGCAAAGGCACGGCCAAGTTCAACAGGCCGTGGGGGTAGGCCAGAGATTCCAGGATCTCCCGGCCGATGAGCATGAAAAAAAGCAGGCTCAAGGGCCAGACGATCCGCATGGCACTGCGCAGCGCCAGGTGGCGGAAACCCTCGCCGTCATCCACGGTGTGCAACTCCAGCCAGCGTTTCAGGCCGTGCTGAACCGCCCAGGAGGCGGCAAGGGCTGGAATGATCACCGCCAGTTGCCACCAGTTGTCGGCCTGCATCCCCCAGCCGGCGATGTTTGCCGCTAAATTGTAAATGGCATCCATAAAACTTGTTCCCGGGAAACTTGTTCCTGAAAAAAGGTTGGGCTGATCATTATAAATCAGCGGCGGGGAGAGAAATCAAAAAGAATTTCGTTTTCCTTGAGCAGGCCATACTCACGCCGGGCCACCTCTTCGATATATTCGGGGTCATGCTGCAGGCGGTCGATTTCTTCCCGTAATTGGCGTTGTTGGACCTCCAGGCTGTGGTTTTTCTGCTGCAATTCATTCAATTGCCGGGAAACTTTACCGTACTGCCACAAGCCGTAGGGGCTGGCCAGCAACCACAAGGCCAGGGCCGCCAGCAACAGCAGGGCCAGAATCCTGGTGGGATTTTTTTCTTTTTGCTTGTATTGATAAGCTCTAACCATGATTATATATACCTTTGGCGGTTGCCTGAGGCAATGGTAAAACCGGCCCCCGGTGATCAGCTACGAGCCCATGGTGGGTCCCTCCAGGGGCGTGCTGGCAAGGCTGGATTTTTTTGAACCCCAGCGCAGGAACGGAGTGGTGGCATGAAAAACGAGAAAAAACTGAAAATGGTAATTACCATCGTAACCACGGAAAAGACCGAAGAGGTGATCCAGGCCCTGCGCCGGGAAGGGGTGGACGGCTGGTCCATCACCCGGGGGCGGGGCACTTCACTGCAAAGTTATAAAGAGCTCTGGGGGATGCGGATCGAGCCGGAAAAGGAGCTTATTCTTACCCTGGTCCCCGAGGAAATGGCACAAAAGGTGATGAACGCGGCGGTGGCGGCCGGTGAACTGGAAAAGCCGGGCAATGGTTTAAGCCTGATCATCGACGTGGAAAACGCCACCGGCAAGATTTTCGGCTGAGCCTCAATCTATCTTCATCACTTTGATGATGATAATTCCCGACTCGTACAGCAGATACATGGGCACCGCCATGAAGGAGAGGTTGACCACGTCCGGGGTGGGGGTGATCAGGGCGGCGACGATGGTGATGATCAGCACCGCGTACCCCCGGCCGCTTTCAAACTTGCGGCGCGGGCAAAGGCCGGTTTTGGCCCCGAAGATCATGAAGATCGGCAGCATGGCGATAAAGCCGAAGGCCAGCACGAAGACGGTGACGAAGGTAACGAACTTGCCCACCGCGATCACCGCCTGCAACTGTTCCGACTGGTAACCCAGCAGAAAGTTGACCCCCAGGGGCAGGGTGACGAAAAAACAGAACATGGTGCCGCCGTAAAAGAGCAGGCAGCAGAAGAGG
The DNA here is from genome assembly GCF_000092205.1 of Desulfurivibrio alkaliphilus AHT 2. GTDB lineage: Bacteria > Desulfobacterota > Desulfobulbia > Desulfobulbales > Desulfurivibrionaceae > Desulfurivibrio > Desulfurivibrio alkaliphilus. The sequence goes on from NC_014216.1 coordinate 744,254, forward strand.
ACAAACCAGGCCCGGGTGGCGCGGGTCAGGCCGAAGGGTCCGGCCATGGCCTTCCAGAACCAGTAGACGAAAAAGGGCACCAGGGTGAACATGGCCAGGGCCAGCCCCAGTCGCACGTGGGCCAGAAAGGGGTCGGTGACGGTGAAATAGGCCAGTTCCTGGCTTAAATGATTCTGCAGTAAGATCAGGGCCCGGGGCGAGACCACGGTGAAGGCGGCGGTGGCCGCCACCAGGCCCAACCCCAGGTAAAAAGAGGGTCCGCGCAGATCCCGGATGATCCGGGCCAGGGGATGACCTTGCCGGCGGACCATGGCCTAGAGCAGGTGGTCGCGAATAAAATTGATTCCGTTTTTAAACAGCAGCACCCCCTGACCCTCTTCCGGCAACTCTTCGCGGGTCCAGCGGGGGTGATTGGTGCGGTGAAGGTAGGCCTCCGGGTGCGGCATCAGGCCGAACAGCCGGCCGCTGGGATCGCAGATGCCGGCAATGCCGCCGGGGGAACCGTTGGGGTTGGCGGGATAGTTCATGGTGGCCTCGCCGCTTTCGGCCTCGGCGTAACGCAGCACCACCTGTTTGTTTTCCTGCAGCAGGCTGCAAACCCCTTCCCCGGCGCAGACGAACTTGCCCTCGCCATGGCGGACCGGAAAATAAAGTTTTTCCAGCCCCCGGGTGAAAACGCAGGGGTTGTCCGGTTCCACCCTGAGGTGGACCCAGCGGTCTTCAAAACGGCTGGAGTCGTTGTGGGTGAGGCTGACCAGGCGATGGTCGTAGCGCCGCTCAAAGCCGGGCAGCAGACCCAGCTTGACCATGAGCTGAAAGCCGTTGCAGACCCCGATGATCAGCTTGCCGTCGTCGATGAAGCGGTAGAGCTGGTCTCTGAGCAGCTCACCACCGGGCTTGACGGTGGCGTAGCGCCAGCGGTGGGCCCCGGCCTGGCCGGCGCCCAGGTCGTCGCCGTCGAGAAACCCCCCGGCCAGATTGAGCAAATGGTAGTCATCCAGGCGGTACTCGCCATGCAGCAGTTCGCTCATGTGGACGATATCCACCCGGTCGGCGCCGCCCAGCCGGCAGGCATGGGCCATTTCCACCTCGCAGTTGGTGCCGTAGCCGGTAATCACAATGGCCTTAACCTGTTTACTCATCTTGCTTGCCTCATATGTTTACTTGTCCAGCCGGCCGTCGCTTTTGTGCCCGGGCCAGGTGGTGGGCAGCCACTTGATGGCGGCCAGCAATAACTGGTAGTCGTCCAACTCGGCTGCCTCTTGCCCCTTTACTTCGGCCTCATCGGGCAGACTGATCTCACCTGCGGCCACCCGCCGGCGGAAATATTCCAACTGGTACAGCGTGTGCAGATATTCCTGCTGCTGTTCCGGGGTGGGTTGCCAGCCCTGGAGGATAATGGGATGCCGCAGCAGGGGCAGCATGGCCTCGCTGAAGCGGTTGTATGGTTCCAGCCCTTGGTCGGCCATCCAGTCTTCCGGGGTGATGGAGCGGTTTTCCTCGAAGCCCCGGCAGTGGTCTTCCCGCACCAAAACAAAAAGTTCCTGCAGGTGACTGCGGCAGGGGGTCAGGCGCAAACCGCGCCCAATGGGGTAGGCCCGGCAGGCAGCGGGACGGTCTTCATATACGGTGCAACCAGCAGGGCCGACAAAGGGACAGCGCCGACGTTCATCCTCCAGCATGGCCAGGTAGACCAAAGAGAAGGCCTCGTCCTGGTGCTCCTCGATCACTGCGTAGCGCTCCAGAAAAGCGGCGGAATCGAGCCCCAGGCGATGCCGCAGCCGCAGGGCGTCGTACGGGGTCAGCACCAGATCTAAAGCCCGGCAGCATTCGGTGAAACAGGGCACCTCGGGGCCGCAATTGAAGGAGAACTCTTCCACGGCCTGGATGGGCTGCACTTTATCCGGAGGTCTAACACTCATGGCTGCCTAAACCTGCTCGATAACCACTTTCTCTTCGTCACTTTTGGCCATCTCATGCTGACTGCCCGGCAACATCATCAGCAGCGGGCTGGCGACAAAGATCGAGGAGAAGGTGCCGACCAGGATGCCGATCAGCAGCACCAGGGAGAAGTCGTGCAGCACCACGCCGCCATAGATCAGCAGGGAAACCAGCACCAGGGCGGTGGTCAGCGAGGTGATCACGGTTCGGCTGATGATCTCGTTGACACTGCGGTTGATCAGCACCTTGAGGTCATCGCCCGGCCGCTTTTTGATATTCTCCCGAATCCGGTCGAACACCACCACCGAGTCGTTCAACGAATAACCGGCGATGGTCAAAAGAGCGGTGACGATCAGCAGGGTAATTTCAATGTTGAACAGCCAGCAGATGCCCAGCACCACGATCACATCGTGGAAAGTGGCGCCGGCTGCGGCCAGCCCGAAGCGCATCTGGAACCTCAGCGCCAGGTAGATCAACACCCCCAGCAGGGCGATGAGAATGGCCTGCAATGCCTTGTTACGCAAGGTCTCGCTGATGGCCGAGCCAATTTCCGACTGGCTTTCCAGCCAGAAGCCCTTGTCGCCCAGGTACTGGTCAAGGGCGGCGGTGATGGTGTTGGTGATTTGCCCCACCACCTCGCGATCTTCCTTTATGCGGACGATCAGCCGGTTTTCCCCTTCCACGTGCTGGGGCTGGGCGCCTTCCAGGCCGGCGTCGCTCAGCGCCTGGCGCACTTCGGCCAGGTCGAAGGGCTGCTGGGCCTGGTACTGGGCCATGGTGCCGCCGGAAAAATCCACCCCCAGGTTGGCGGTGCCCCGGTAAACCTCAACCATGGCCACCGCCCCGACCAGCAGCATAATGCCGGAAATCCCGAAGGCATAACGGCGCAGCCGCATGAAGTCCAGGCCGGGGTTGGTCAGCAGGGTGAGAAAGCGGATCTCCTTGAGCTTACGCTTGCTGTGGAGGAAATCGTAAACGATCTTGGTGCCGAACAGGGTGGTGATCAGGTTGAAGGTAACCCCCAGGGAAAGGGTAACGGCAAAACCCTGGATGGGCCCGGTGCCGAACAGAAACAGGGCCAGGGCGGTGATCAGGGTGGTCACCTGGGAGTCGATGATGGTGGAGAAGGCCTTGGAATAACCGCCTTCCACCCCGGACTTGACGGTTTTGCCCAGGGCAAACTCCTCCCGCATTCGTTCAAAGATCAGCACGTTGGCATCCACCGCCATACCGATGGCCAGGATGATCCCGGCAATACCGGGCAGGGTCAGGGTGGCCTGCATCATGGCCAGACCGGTAAAGATAAAAAGCACGTTCAACAGCAGGGCGGCGTTGGCGATCACCCCGGAGAGCCGGTAATAGATCACCATGAAGGTGGCCACCAGCAGGGCGCCGAACAGGCCGGCGATTATCCCGCGCTGGATGGAATCCTGCCCTAAAGAGGCGCCCACCGTGAGGTTCTGAATAATATCCACCGGGGCGGGCAGGGCGCCCACCCGCAGCACGATGGCCAGGTCCGAGGCCTCGCCGTGGGTGAAGCCGCCGCTGATCTGGGCGCTGCCGCCCAGAATCCGCTCCCGGATCACCGGGGCCGAACGCACCACGTCATCAAGGACAATGGCCAACTGCCGGCCCACGTTACGCTCGGTGATTTGGCCGAACAACCGGCCGCCCCGGGCGGTAAGGTCCAGGCTGACATAAGGTTCGTTGAAGGTGCCACCCACCCGCACCCGGGCGTCGCGGACCATCTCGCCGGTCATTAAAGAGGTGACGTGAAGCAGGATGGGTTCCTGCCGCTCCTGGCCGGTTTCCCGGTCCACTCGGCGGTGGAAGTAAATCTCCCTCTCTTCCGGCAACTGGCCGCGCAGGGCCTGGTTGAGCTGTTGCCGGTCGCCGCCCCGTTCCCATTGCCCGGCCTCGATGGCCTGGTTGATCAAGCGGTCGAGATCGACAACGCCGGAGTCATCCACCAGCTTGAACTCCAACTGAGCGGTCTGGCCGATGAGGTCGATGGCCCGATCCGGGTCGCGCACCCCGGGCAACTGGACCACGATTTCATCAAGCCCCTGGCGCACGATTACCGGCTCGGCCACCCCGAACTGGTCGATCCGGTTACGGATAATCTCCAGCGACTGGCGTACCGCGTTTTGTTCGATGAACTCGACTTGTTCATCATCCAGGGAAAGAAAAACCCGGGGAAAGGTCCCTTCCTCGCTTTCCACCCGGATCTTGAGGTTGGGAAAGTCGTTGGCCACCGCGCGTTCCACGGTGTTGAGGGCCTCGACGTTGGGCAGGGTGAAAACGGCGATGTGGGGGTCGTCGTGGCGGGCCCGGACCAGGGTGATGCGCTCATCGCGCATGGTGGCCCGCAACTCTTCGGCGGCCAGATCCAAAGAGTTGGCGATGGCCTGGTCGATATCCACCTTGAGCACCAGGTGCATGCCCCCTTGCAGGTCCAGCCCCAGGCGCAGCCCTTCCGGGGCCAGGTTCTTCTTCCACCAGCCGGGCACCGGCACCGACAGTGAGGGCAGAACGGTGACCACGGCAAAGACGATCATAAAAAAGAGCAGGCCGATTTTCCATTTCAACGAGCTGGGCATGGATACTCCTGAATAAGGCGCCCCAACGGGCGGTGGTTGAAGTTAGAGGTTTGTGCACCTGATAAAAGCGTAGGATTATACCCGAAACCGACAGGAAATCAAAGGGCACTTTTGGGTGTATCTTGTCGCTGTATTGCTTACACAAAACACGGTTTCATGCCCATGCCTGCCATACGGGGGGCGTTTCCATTTGCGTCTTCATCGTACCGACTTCTCGAATGGTTGCAGAAAGCAGGAGTTGCGTCGATCAAGGCGGTTTTCGATCCTTGCCGCTTGGACTCGTTTTGGGTAAACTGCCGTTATACCCCGGACGAGTTCGCCACCCTTGGCAGTGGCCGCGAACAGAGTGGTTTCTGGCGCGCCTTTGCCATGGCGAACCGGCGCCTGTTTTAGGTTCGCCGCCACAAATTTTTACTGATGAGCCAAAATGACGGAAAAAGATCAGGATAAACCAAAAAACACCGGGGTCGTAAAGCGGCTGGTCGAACTTCAGCAAACGCCCGGGCGACCTCGATGAGCTTACGGCGGCAATCAGAGCCCGGCTGGGAGCATGTTTTCTTTCCCGGCGGCCCGGTGGTGCTCTTTGTCTGGCGCCCGGAGCCGGGGTGGCCGGTGCACTACGTCTCGCCCAACGTCGAGCAGATTTTGGGCTACAGTCCCAGTGAGATCCTGGCGCCCGGCTTCCGCTTCTCCGATCTCGTCCACCCCGACGACATGGGGGCGATCAACGACGAGGTTGCCACCTTTCTCGCCCGGGGCGAAACCACCTACGAGCAGCACTACCGTCTGCGCACCCGTTCCGGCGACTACCGCTGGTTCCATGACTACACTGTCCCAGAGTATGACGACCAAGGAAAACCCCGCCTAATCAGCGGCTACATCCTCGATCGCACCGAAGAGCACCGGGCCAGGGAGCAGCTCAAGGAGCGGGAGAGCCGCTTCCGCACCCTGTTCGAACTTTACCCGGACGCCACCGTGCTTATCGATCCCGAAAGCGGTCTGCCGGTGCAGTTCAATCGTCTGGCCCACGAGCAACTGGGCTATACCGCCGAGGAGTTCGCCCGGCTGCGCATCCCCGATTACGAGGCCCTGGAGACCCCGGCAGAGACCGGCGCCCATATCCAGGCCATCTTTGAGCGCGGCCATGACGACTTTGAGACCCGGCACCGGCGCAAGGATGGTAGCCTCATCGACGTGCGGGTCTCGGTGGTTCTGCTGAACCTGGAGGGGCAGACCCTCTTCCTGGCCGTGTTCCGGGATATCACCGAAGAGAAGGCCGCCAGCCGGGAGTTGGAGCGCAGTCGCGAACGTTTGGCTCTGGCCACCGAGTCGGCCGAACTCGGTATCTGGGATTACGACATGGCCAGCGGCCACCTCGAATGGGACGACGGCATGTTCCGCCTCTACGGCATCGCCCCCGCCGACTTCGGGCACTCCTTCGAAGACTGGGCCGCAGCGCTGACTCCGGAATCCCGCGAGGCGGCCGTGGCCGCCTTTCAGGCCGCCGTTAGCTCCGACCGGCCCTTCGACATCCGGATGGTGATCCTCCGTGCCGCCGACGGGGCAATTCGTACCCTGCACGGTCAGGCCCAGATCATCCGCGACGGTAGCGGCACCCCGGTGCGCGTGGTGGGGGTCAACCGCGACGTCACCGAGGAAGAAGAGAATCGCCGGCATCTCGCCGCCTTCTTTGCCCAGTCGCTCAGCGGTTTCTTCTTTATGATGCTCGATGAACCGGTGGACTGGCAGGGTGCCGACGAAGAGGAGAAAGAGGCACTGCTTGACTACGTCATGGACCATCAACGGATAACCATGGTCAATCAGGCCATGCTCGATCAATACGGCGCCACGGAGCGGGATTTGATCGGTATGACGGCCCGGGAAATGTTTGCTCATGACCTTGAACATGGCCGTTTTATCTGGAAAGGTCTTTTCGACCAGGGGCGCTGGCACGTGGAAACGCGCGAGCAGCGGTTGGACGGCACCCCGATCATCATCGACGGCGATTATATCTGCCTCTACGATGAACAGGGTCGCGTAACCGGCCATTTCGGGGTCCAGCACGACGTCACCGAGCGCAAGCAGCAACAGGAGGCCCTGGAGCAGGCCCGCCGGGAAGCCGAACGCGCCAGCCGCGCCAAGAGTGAGTTTCTGGCCAATATGAGCCATGAGATCCGCACGCCGATGAACGCGGTTATCGGGCTCAGCCAACTGCTGGCCCAGACCGAGCTCAACGAGGAACAGCGCGACCAGGTGCGCAAGATCCACCAGTCTTCGCGAATGCTGCTCGGCATAATCAACGACATCCTGGACTTCTCCAAGATCGAGTCGGGGCGGTTGGAGCTGGAATGCCGCGACTTCAGGCTCAACGAGGTGGTCGAACAGGTGGCGACCTTGTTCGGCGATAAAGTCCATGCCGGGGGGTTGGAGCTGCTTTACGATATCCCGCCCCACCTGCCGCGAACTCTGGTTGGTGACTCCTTGCGGCTCTCCCAGATTCTCGTCAACCTGCTCAGCAACGCCACCAAGTTCACCGAGCGCGGCGGTACCGTAGAACTCGGTATCCGGGTGGTCGCACCCGTGGCCAATGACCAGGCTACCCTGCGTTTCCACGTCCGCGATACCGGCATCGGCATGAGCAAGGAGCAACTCGCCCGGCTGTTCCGACCCTTCAGCCAGGCCGATACCTCCACCACCCGGCGGTACGGCGGCACCGGCCTTGGGCTGGTGATCAGCCGGCGGTTGGTGGAAAAGATGGGTGGTGAGCTGGAGGTGGAATCGGCGCCCGGCAAGGGCAGCACCTTCAGCTTCACCCTGACCCTGCCGCTTGGCCGGGATCGCCGGGGGGCAATCGATTGCCCCGAGACCAAAGGGCGCCGGGTGTTGATTGTCGACGACCAGGAGAGCGCCCGCCAGATCATGCGCCAACTGCTCCATCACTGCCGCTACATCACCGAGGAGGCGGCCAGCGGCGAGGATGCCATCGAACTAGTGCTGGCGGCCGAAAAGCGCGGCGAGTCGTTCGATTTCATTCTGCTGGACTGGATGATGCCCGGCGGCATGAACGGCAGCCAGACCTGCCGGGAGCTTGAACGCCTGCGCCGGCAAGGCAAACTGCAGCAGACCCGGCCGCCGATCCTGATGGTCAGCGCCTACGCACGGGAAGAGATCGACCTGCCCAAAGGCCTGATTGCCGACTACCTGGCCAAGCCGCTGACGGCCTCCTCGCTCTACGATGCGCTGGTCCAAGCCGAGGGCGGAGCGGGCCTGGTCCGGCCCTCCCCGTCGCTCCAGGTACCGGACCTGCAGGGTCGCCGGCTTCTGCTGGTGGAGGACAACGAGATCAACCAAGAGGTGGCCACCCAACTGCTGAAAAAAACCGGGGCCCGTGTAAGGACGGCGGAAAACGGCGCCGAGGCGCTCAAAGAGGTGCGGGCCGAGGCCCCGGAGCTGATCCTGATGGATCTGCAAATGCCGGTGATGGACGGCTTCGAGGCCACCCGGACCCTGCGGGCCGAAGGCTACGACGGACCCATCATCGCCCTGTCGGCGGCGGTGATGGATGATGACCGCCGCCGCGCTCGTGAGGCCGGGGTTGACGACCATCTGGGCAAGCCCATTGAGAGCGCCGACCTCTACGCCGCGCTGGTGGCCCACCTTGATGCCAAAGGATCAGTGGCGGTCGCCTCGGCGGTTGACCGGGTGCCGGCCGGCCAGACCCCTGCAGCCACCTTGCCGGCCGAACTTCCCGGCTTCGACCTCGCCCGTGGCCGCCACCAGCTCGGTGGCGAAGATGCCTCTTACGCCCGTCTGCTGCGACGCTTCCGGGACCAGGTGGCGAACGACTTCGTTCCGCTGGTCGGCCACCTCCGCGCCGGGCGCGATGAGGAGGCGTGCCGGATTGCCCATACCCTCAAAGGGGTGGCCGGCTCCCTGGCGGCTGTGACTATTCAGCAATTGGCTGAACGGATCGACCATACCTTGAAAAGCGGCCGGCCGGTAACCACTGATACCATTGACGCCCTGGAGCAGGCCTTCCGGGAAGCGGACCAGGCCCTGGAGGCCGTCACTCCCGCCGGAGAGGCCGACCGAGAGGGTTCGGCAGAGGCCGTGGCTACCCTGCGCCGGCGGCTTGAGGCCAGCGAATTGATCGAAGAGGCCATCCTGCGCGGCGCCTTTGGCTACCTGCGCGGCCGGGGGCTGGACTGCGACGCGCTGGAGGCACAAGTGGAACAAATGGAATTTGACAAGGCCCTGCATATCCTCGACAAGCTGTTGCCAGAAGATAACAAAGGTGCGAGATGAATAACGACGAGCCGAAAACGACCATCCTTGTGGTCGATGACCAACCGGCCAATATCCAGGCCCTGGGCGCTTTGCTCAAGGACGAGTATCGCGTCCGGGTGGCCACCAGCGGCGAGAAGGCGCTGGCCATGCTCCAGGACGGCAACCAGGAGTTGCCCGACCTGATCCTGCTCGATATCAAGATGCCGGGTATCGACGGCTACGAGGTCTGCCGCCGCCTAAAGGAAAACCCTGCCACCAGCGGTATTGCCATTATCTTCGTCACCGCCCTGGATGCCGCCAGCGAAGAGGAGCACGGCCTGAACCTGGGCGCGGTGGATTATATCACCAAACCTTTCAATCCGGCCATCGTCCGCGCCCGTGTCCACACCCACATGAACCTGAAGCGCAAGACTGATCTACTCGAAAAGTTCGCCCTGCTCGACGGCCTCACCGGCATTCCCAACCGCCGCCACTTCGACGAGCTGTTCGACAAGGAAATGCGGCGCTGTCTGCGCAACGGACTGCCGCTTTCGGTGATCATGACAGACATCGATCATTTCAAAGGGTTCAATGATAACTACGGCCATGGGGCCGGCGATAAGTGCCTGCAAAAGGTGGCCGGGGCGCTGTCCGGCTCCTTGGTGCGGCCCGGCGATAGCATTTGTCGCTACGGTGGTGAGGAGTTTGTCGCGCTGCTGCCCGGTACCGATGCCGCGGGCGCCCGCGAGGTAGCCGAGCGCCTGCGTGTTGCGGTCGAAGCCCTGGCCATCACCCATGAACATTCCAGTGCGGCGCCGGTGGTCACCGTGAGCCTGGGCGCCGCCACCCTAGATCCGCGCCGGGATTCGGAAACCGACAGGCAACCTCTGCTCAGCCGCGCCGACCAGGCTCTTTACGCGGCGAAAGAGGCCGGTCGCAACCGGGTAGCCTGATGTTTTGCCGGCAATGGAAGTTCTTGCCAAAATACGGTCAAGCGGGCTATTGTGCCCAAATTAAGCTGGCTATTTAGACCATACAACTGAGTGGAGTTATGCGGATAAAAACAGTAAGCAGTGCTTTGCAGGACCGTTCGGGCCTGGAGCTGGCCCGGATTGCCGCTGCCGCGGCGTTGAATATGAAGGCGGAAAACCTGGTGATCCTGGATGTTCGGGGTTTGTCTTCGGTGACCGATTATTTCGTGCTGATGAACGGCCGCTCCACCCGGCATGTGCAGAGCCTGGCCCGGGCGGTGGAAGAGGCCCTGGCCAGCAAGCGCCTGAAAAGCGGCGATACCGAAGGGCTGGCCGAAGGGCACTGGGTGTTGCTGGATTTCAACGACCTGGTGGTGCATATCTTTTACCGCGATCTGCGGGAATTCTACGATCTTGACGGCCTGTGGCATGATGCCGTGCGGGTGGAACCGGAAGAAGGCGCCGCCCCGGCCAAGCAGGCTCCGGCCAAGGAAAAATCATGAGCAGCCGGATCCGGCCGGTAATGCTGGCCATTCTAGACGGCTGGGGCGAGGCGCCGGCGGGGCCGGGCAATGCCGTGCACCTGGCGCGGACCCCCAACATGGACCGCTGGCGGCAGGAATACCCCTTTACCACCCTGGCCGCCCACAACGGGGCGGTGGGGCTGCCCGAGGGGCAGATGGGCAACTCCGAGGTGGGGCATCTCAATATCGGTGCCGGCCGCATCGTCTACCAGGACTTCACCCGTATCGGTTTGTCGGTCCATAACGGTGAGTTCTTTGCCAATCAAACCTTGAACCAGGTCATTGATCAGGTCCAGGCCGCCGGCGGGGCGCTGCACCTCATGGGGCTGCTTTCCGACGGTGGGGTGCACAGCCATCTGGATCATCTGGTGGCCCTGCTTGAACTGGCCGCCCGGCGCGGCCTGCACAAAGATAAAGTGCTGGTTCACGCCTTCATGGACGGCCGGGATACCCCGCCGGACGGCGGCCGGGGCTATATGCAAACTTTGCTGGCCGCCATGGAACGCCTGGGGGTAGGGCGGGTGGCCACGGTCTGCGGCCGCTATTACGCCATGGACCGCGACCGGCGCTGGGACCGGGTGCAACTGGCCTGGGGCGCGGTGGTGGATGGGCAAGGTCAGTTCACCGCCGCCGATCCCCTGGCGGCGGTTACCGAAGCCTACGGGCGCGGCGAAACCGACGAGTTTATTAAACCGACGGTAATCCGGAAATCTGCCGCCGATGTCGACGCCCCTCTGCTCAACGACGGCGACGGGGTGATCTTCTTCAACTTCCGCGCCGACCGGGCCCGCCAGTTGACCACCGCCCTCACCAGGGATGATTTCGACGGTTTTCCCCGCCCCCGGCGGCCCCGTTTGAGCGGCTTTGCCACCATGACCCGCTACGAAAAGGATTTCGACCTGCCGGTGGCCTTCCCGCCCCAACAACTGCATCGCATCTTGGGCGAGGAAGTAAGCCGCCACGGCCTGTGCCAGCTCAGAATCGCCGAAACGGAAAAGTACGCCCACGTCACCTACTTCTTCAACGGCGGCCGGGAAGAGCCCTTTGCCGACGAAGAACGGGCCCTGATCCCCTCCAACCGTGAAGTGGCCACTTATGATTTGAAGCCGGAAATGAGCGCCCCCCAAGTTACCGAGGAGTTGCTGCGCCGCCTGCGGGGCGGGGAAAACAAAGCCGGCGAAAACACAACCGACGCTGCCGCCGCCCCGCCTTACGCCCTGGTAATCCTCAACTTCGCCAACGGCGACATGGTGGGGCACAGCGGGGTGCTGCCGGCGGCCATCAAGGCCTGCGAGACAGTGGACCACTGCATCGGCCAAGTGGTGGAGGCCTTTACCGAAGCCGGCGGCATCGTGCTGATCACCGCCGACCACGGTAATGCCGAAGAGATGCTGGCCCCGAACGGAGGCCCCATCACTGCCCATAGCTGCAACCCGGTACCGCTGATCCTCATCGACCCCCAGGCCGCCCCCGGCACCTACAAGCTGCGCCTGGACGGCTCCCTGCCCAACCTGGCGCCCACAATCCTGGAACTGATGGGCCTGCCGGTACCCGATGAAATGGACAGCGGCAGTCTGCTGGAAAAATAAAAAGGAACCAACATGCGCTATATTTCAACCAGGGGTGGCATCGCCCCCATCCCCTTCAGTGAAGCGGTAATGATGGGCCTGGCTGACGACGGCGGCCTGCTGCTGCCGGAAAAGCTGCCCCAGGCCACCGGCGAGGAGATCGCCGTCTGGCGCCGCTTAAATTACCCGGACCTGGCGGTGGCGGTGCTCAGCCACTTCATCGACGATATCCCCGCCGCCGACCTGGAGCGGCTGGTAAAGAAATCCTACGCCGCTTTCCAGCATCCCGAAGTTACCCCGGTGGTCAAGCAGGGCCAGTGCCACATCCTGGAACTTTTCCACGGCCCGACCCTGGCCTTTAAAGACGTGGCCCTGCAACTGCTGGGCAACCTCTTTGAATATCTGCTGGCCAAGTCCGGCGGCCGGATGAACATCATCGGGGCCACCTCGGGCGATACCGGCAGTGCCGCCATCTACGGGGTGCGGGGCAAGGAGCGGATCAACATCTTTATTCTCCATCCCCACGGGCGGGTCAGCCCCATCCAGGAAAAGCAGATGACCACGGTGCTGGATGCCAATGTGTTCAACATCGCCGTTAAAGGCACCTTTGATGATGGCCAGGCCATCGTCAAAAAACTCTTCGGCGACCTGAACTTCAAGCAACAGCACCAGCTTGGGGCCATCAACTCCATCAACTGGGCCCGGATCGTGGCCCAGGTGGTCTACTACGTTTACGCCGCCCTCAAACTCACCGGCGAGGGCAAGGCAGCGCAGGTGGATTTTGCCGTGCCCACCGGTAATTTCGGCGATATCTTCGCCGGCTTTGTCGCCCGGCGGTTGCTGCCAAAGCAAATCGGTCAACTGATTCTGGCCACCAACGAAAACAACCTGCTCACCCGCTTCGTAAAGGACGGCGACTACTCGGTCAGCGGCGTGCGGCCCACCTCCAGCCCCTCCATGGATATCCAGGTGGCCAGCAACTTCGAACGCTATCTGTATTATCTCAACGACCAGGACGCCCAGCGCACCCGGCAGGAGATGGAACAATTCGCCGCCACCGGCAGCCTGCAGTTTGACCCCGCCAGGCTGCAGCGCATCCAGCAGGATTTTGCCTCGCAAAGCGCCGACGAGGCCGCCACCAAAGCCACCATTGGCGACTTCTACCAGAGCCATGATTACCTGCTGGACCCCCACACCGCCGTGGGGGTTTACGCCGGCTTGGCCTGCCGCCGGCCGGAGGTCCCCCTGGTCTGCCTGGCCACCGCCCATCCCGCCAAGTTCGGCCAGGCGGTGGAGGCAGCCATCGGCCGGCCGCCGGAGCTGCCGCCGCCGCTGGCGGCCCTTGCAAAACTGGAAAGCCGATGCCAGGTGCTGCCGGCCGAGGAACAGGTAATCAAGGACTTCGTCGCCCAGCACGCTCTGTGAGGCAAACGTCCAGCAGCACCGCATCTTCGGGCGATCAGCCAGGCTTGCGTACTGATGTACGCGGCGCCTGACTGCTTGCCCGAATCTGCAGCACTGCTGAACGTTTGCGATCCTTTAGTTTGTACGGTCTGGTGAATGGTTGGGATCAAAAATGGATAGTAGCGACAATAAAAGCAAGGCGGCGAACTTTATTCAGCGGGTGGAGGCCGCGCGGGAATTTCTGCTTTCCCGTTTGCCTGTAACCCCGGAGGTGGTGCTGATTCTGGGCACCGGCCTGGGCGGGGTGGCGGAACTGGTGGAGGAGGCGGTGGTGTTGCCTTACGCCGAAATTCCTTACTTCCCCCGTTCCACCGTGCCCAGCCACGCCGGTAACCTGGTCTGCGGCCGCTTGGCCGGCAGGCCGGTGGCGGTGCTGCAGGGTCGCTTTCATTATTATGAAGGCTACAGCACCCGGGAGCTGACCATGCCGCTTCGGGTGCTCTCCCGCCTGGGGGCCGGAATGCTGCTCACCACCGGCTGTGCCGGCGGCTTGAATCCGGGTTATGCGCCGGGAACCCTGATGTTGCTGCGGGATCATCTCAACCTGATTCCCGATAACCCTTTGCGGGGGTCCAACAACGATGAGTGGGGGGAACGTTTCCCCGATCTCTCTTCCGCCTACGACCCCGAATTGCGCCGGCTGGCCCGGCAGTGCGCCACCGGCCTTGGTATCGACCGGTTGCGGGAAGGGGTGTATGTGGCGGTACCCGGCCCCAGCCTGGAAACCCCGGCGGAAACCCGTTACCTGCGCCAATGCGGGGCCGACGCAGTGGGCATGTCGGTGGTGCCGGAGGTGATCGTGGCCAGGCACGCCGGCCTGCGGGTGCTGGGGCTGGCGGTGGTGGCCAACGTCAACGATCCCGACAACCAGCAGCCCATCCTGCTCGATGAAATCATCCGCGAAACCGAAGCCTGCGCTAAACAGGTGCAGGAGCTGGTCCTGGCACTGCTGCAGCGACTGTAGCAGCCCGTGACGGTTTTTCCCCATACCCTCTTGCCAGGTTTCCGGTAAAGGATTTTGTGACCGAACTTTGAAAGGCTACGCCCATGAATGATGCATCCGTCGATTTACTGTTGACCGCCGGCCGGGTACTGACCCTGGATGAACAGAACCGGGAATTCAGCGACGGTGCAGTGGCCATCAAAGGCAGCGAGATCGTCGCCGTGGGCCCCGCCGCCGAACTGGCCGCCCGCTGGCCCCAGGCCCCCCGGCTCGATACCCCCCACGGCCTGCTGCTGCCGGGGCTGATCAACAGCCACACCCACGTGGCCATGAGCTGCTTTAGGGGCCTGGCCGACGACCTGCCCCTGATGAGCTGGCTCACCGAGCACATCTTTCCCGCCGAGGCCAAGCTCACCGAAGAGATTGTCTATCACTCCAGCCTGCTGACCATGGCCGAAATGATCCGTTCCGGCACCACCAGTTTTTGCGATATGTACCTTTTCACCGCCCAGGTGGCGGCGGCCGCCGCCGACAGCGGGATGCGGGCCTGGGTGGGGGAAGTGCTGTACGATTTTCCCTCCCCCTGTTACGGTGAACTGGAAAACGGTTTTCAATACCTGGAACAACTGATGGCCGAATATGACGGCCATGAGCTGGTCAAGATCACCGTCGATCCCCATGCCGTCTACACCTGCTCCCCGGAGCTGCTGCGCCGCCTCTACGGTAGGGCGGAAAAACATGATGCCCTGTACCACATCCATCTGGCGGAAACCCGCGACGAGGTTGCCGGTTGCCTGGAAAAATACGGCAAGCGGCCGGTGGCCCATCTCGACGCCCTGGGGGTGCTGGGTGAGCGCACGGTGGCGGCCCACGGGGTCTGGCTGGAGCCGGCAGAAATCGAACTGTTGGCCCGTCGCGGGGTTAAGGTAGCCCACTGCCCGGAAAGCAACATGAAGCTGGCCTCGGGAATCTCCCCGGTGCCGGAACTGCTGGCCGCCGGGGTCAGCGTGGGCCTGGGCACCGACGGAGCGGCCAGCAACAACGACATCGATCTCTTCGGGGAAATGGATATGGCGGCCAAGCTGCACAAGGTAAACAAGATGGACCCCACCGTTCTGCCCGCCGCCCAGGTGTTGCGGATGGCCACCCGCCAAGGAGCCGAGGTCCTGGGGGCCGGGGCGGCCATCGGCAGCCTGGAGCCGGGGAAAAAGGCCGACTGTATCGTTATCGACCTGCAACAACCCCACCTGACCCCCTTTTACCACGCCCCCTCCCAACTGGTTTATGCCGCCCGCGGTGCCGATGTGCTCCATACCGTGATTAATGGCCGGCTGGTCATGGAAAACCGTCGGTTGCTGACCATCGATGAAGAAGCTCTAACCTTAAAGATGCAGGAAATCCAGGCCCGGATGGCCGAAAAAACGACCTGAGGCGACGGCGATGAACCTTACCCTGCTGCACCGGTTGCTGCTGGTGGTCGCCCTGGCGGGTTGGACTCTTACCCTGGGCGGCTTTCTGCTCTGGGATCTCCGCCTGGCCCGGGAGCACATGGAAGAGTTGGCCATCAAGGAGGCCCGCAGTAATTTCAACAAGGATCTCGCCTTCCGCCTGTGGGCCACCCGCCACGGTGGGGTTTATGTACCGGTGGATGATCGCACCCCGCCCAACCCCGGGCTTGCCCATCTGCCGGAACGAGATATTGAAACCCCCTCCGGCCGGCAACTGACCCTGATGAATCCGGCCTACATGTTGCGTCAAATGTTGGAAGAACACGGCGATTTTTACGGGGTGCGTGGGAAGATTACCAGTTTTCATTTGTTAAACCCCATCAACGCCCCCGATCCATGGGAGGCCGAAGCATTGCGGCGTTTCGAGCAGGGGGAGAGCGAGGTGTTGGAGTTTGTCGAAGATGACAAAGAACCACGGCTGCGCCTGATGCGGCCCATGGAAACCCGCGAGGGTTGCCTTAAATGTCACGCCTTTCAGGGCTACCAGGTGGGGGATGTACGCGGCGGGATCGGGGTTACGGTCCCCATGCGCCACTACCTGGACACCCTGGGCGAAACCAAAAGAAGTCGCACCATCTTTTTCTCGGTGATCTGGGCCTTGGGGGTGGGAATTCTCGTCTTGCTCGATGTCCAGGTGTTACGCCGTCTGCGGGCCCAGGAGGAACACGAGAATGTGCTTAAGGCCCAACGGCAGGCCCTGATCAGGGCCAATAAAGATCTGACCCGCCTGGCCGAGGTCTCCGCCCACCATCTGCAGGAACCGTCTCGGCGGCTGCTTACCTTCAGCCAGCTTTTAAAAGATCGCCTTAAGGTTGAAGAGACGGACCCGGAGGTGCGGCGCTCCCTGGAGTTTGTCGAACAGAACGCCACCTATCTGCGTAACCTGGTGCGGGATATTCAACTTTACCTGGATGCCGACAAACCCCAGGGCCAACCGGCGGAGTTGGATGTTAACGAAGTGGTGGCGCGAGTGCAGCAGAAGCTGGCGCCGCTGATCAGCGAAACCGGGGCTGAAATCAAGGTTGGCGAGTTGCCGCCGCTGGTTTTCGACCTGTCGCGTTTGCGCGATATCTTCTTAATTATCATGGAAAACTCGCTGCTGCACGCCGGCACCGGAACCAGGCCCCGGATCGTGATCAGCGGTGAGCGGTTGAACGGCATGAACCGTTACCGGGTCAGTGATAACGGCTCGGGGATTCCGGAAGTGTACCGCCAGCGGGTTTTTGAGATTTTTGAAAGACTAGGTGGTGGCGGCCGGGGCACCGGTATCGGCCTGCCCATCGCCCGGCGCATGGTGGAAAGCGCCGGTGGCGAAATTGCCTTGGAAACCGCCGACGGCGGTGGTCTTAGTGTGGTCTTTACCTTGCCCGCCAAGCCACCGGGCGAGGATGGCTGACAGCGGGAGATGGCACTTTGAACCTGTTGCTTACCGAACTGATTTTTAACCTGGCCCTGCTGGTGGCCCTGTGCGTGTTGTCCGGCTTTCTGGATCAGCGCTGGCCGCGGGAGAATCGCTTGGGGCCGGTGCTACAGGGTCTGCTCTTTGGCGGTGCGGCCATCATCGGGATGTTTCATCCCCTGGTGCTGGAGCCGGGGTTGATCTTTGACGGCCGCTCGGTGGTTATCTCCCTGGCCGCCCTCTTTTACGGGCCCTGGGCGGCCCTCCCGGCCGCCGCCATGACCATTGCCGTGCGGGTCGGCATGGGCGGGGTAGGGGTGACCATGGGGGTGCTGTCGATTCTGACCTCCGCCGGGATCGGCCTGCTGGCCTATTATTATCTGCGTCCCCGGCGGACAGTGTTTCGCGGCAGCGAGCTTTACCTCTTTGGCCTGGTGGTGCACCTGGGGGTGCTGGCCGGTACTTTGATCCTGCCCTGGGAGAGCGCCTTAAAGGTTTTGAGCAACATTGCCCTGCCCATCATTTTGTTTTATCCCCTAGCCACTTTGCTGGCCGGCAAGATTCTGGCCAACCAGGAGGCCCTGCGGCTCAGCGAGAGAAATTACCGGCAGCTGTTCGATGACCATGCCGCCGTCAAGCTGCTGGTTGATCCCGACGACGGCCGGATCATCGACGCCAACCAGGCGGCAGCACTTTTTTACGGCTGGTCGCAACCGGAACTGAAACGGATGCGCATCTCCCAGATCAATATTCTGACTCCCGAACAGATCCGAGGGGAAATGGAAAAGGCCCGCCGCCAGAAGCGCTACCACTTCGAGTTCAAACATCGGCTGGCCGACGGCAGCCTGCGGGATGTGGCGGTGTTTAGCAGCCCCACCCTGGTGGATGACCGTGCCCTGTTGCACTCCATCATTTTTGATCTCACCGAGCAGAAAAAGGCCCAAGAGGAGCAGGAACTGCTTACCGACCAGCTTTTCCAGGCCCGCAAAATGGAGGCGGTGGGCCGCCTGGCCGGCGGCATCGCCCACGAGTTCAACAACCTGATGACGGCAATCATCGCCAATGCTCACCTGGCCAAAAGTAAACAGGGGCCGGACGCCGAGGAGCTTGAGGAAATCGAGGTCGCCGGCAAACGGGCCGCTGAGTTGACCCGGCAGCTGCTGGCCTTTGCCCGTAAACAGAGCATCATGCCCGAGGAGCTTGACCTTAATGAGGCGGTGGATGGCTTTCTCCCCCTGTTGCGACGGTTGATCGATCAGCAGCAGGTAAATTTGCGCTGGCAGCCGGGTGGCGATCTACCAAAGCTAAGGCTCGATCCGGATCAGCTTGACCAGTTGCTGGTCAACCTGGTGCGTAACGCCAAAGAGGCGTTGGCCGATGACGGCGTGATCATCATCTCCACCGCCGCCGCCGAACTCGACCAAGCCTACTGCGAAGATAATCCCGGCGCCCGGCCCGGCCGGTACGCGGCCCTGACGGTCAGTGACAACGGCTGCGGGATGGAAAAGGAGATTTTGGGCAAGATCTTCGAACCCTTTTTCACCACCAAGGATTTCGGCCAGGGCACCGGCCTGGGGCTGTCCACTGCTTATGGGATTGTCAAGCAGAACAAGGGTTACATCGAGGTGAACAGCACCCCCGGCCAGGGCACCAGGGTAACGGTCTACCTGCCGGTGGAGAATGTGGAGGAGGCACGCTGATGGAAGGCCGGATACTGATCATCGATGACGAGGCATCGATACGCAAAGGTTTTGGCTTGCTGCTGACCTCGGAGGGCCTGACGGTGGCTTCGGCCGGTGGTGGCCCGGAAGGCCTGGCGCTGCTGGAGCGCGAGAGCTTCGATATCGTGCTGCTGGACTTCGCCATGCCGGAATTGGATGGTCTTGAGGTCTTGCGCCGGATCAAGCGCCTGGAGCAGGACCCGATGGTGATCATGATCACCGGTTACGACGAGGTTGCCCTTGCAGTTGAGGCCATCAAGGAAGGGGCGTACGACTACCTGCTCAAACCCCCGGACCCCGATCATCTGCTGATGACCCTGCGGCGGGCGCTTGATAAAATCGAGCTGGAGAAAAAGGTCTGCGTGTTGGACCGCAGCCTGGCCTTCACCCTGGAAAATCAACTGGGCAAGAGCGCCGCCATGGCCTGGGTGATTGCCGAGATCAAAGTGGTGGCAGCCTCGGATTTTTCCTTGATCATCGAAGGGGAAACCGGTACCGGCAAGAGCTTTGCCGCCTCGCTGATCCACAATCTGAGCGCCCGGGCCGCCGGACCCTTTATCGCCCTGGATATGGGCTCGATCCCGGAAACCCTGCTGGAAAGCGAGCTGTTCGGCCACCGCAAAGGGGCCTTTACCGGCGCCGAGCGCAGCAAGCCGGGCTACTTCGAGTTGGCCAAAGGCGGCACCCTGCTGTTGGATGAGTTACAAAACCTCAGCCCCGGGGCCCAGGCAAAGATTCTCCAGGTGGTGGAGGAAAAGAAGTTTTACCCGGTGGGCAGCGATAAGCCGGTGAAAGTTGATCTGCGCATAATCGGCGCCAGCAACAGTGACCTGCGCCGGGCGGTGGAGAGCGGTGAGTTCCGTCGCGATCTTTATTACCGGCTCAACGAGTACAGCCTGCTCATGCCGCCCTTGCGGGAACGCCCCGAAGATATCGCCTTTCTGGCCACTCGCCTGCTGTCTGCGGCGGCGGTGGAACTAAACCGCAATCTCAGCGGCTTAAGCGACGAGGCCCTGGCCCTGCTGGCCGCCCAGCCCTGGCCGGGCAATGTGCGGGAGCTGAAAAACGTGGTACGCCGGGCCGCCTTGCTCAGCAGCGACGGAGAGGTGGGAGTCGAGCAGGTCAGCCAGGGCATGCAAGGTGTTACGGCCCCAACGGTTTCTCCGGTTACCGATTTCCACTCGACTGAGAGCGTCCCGGTCGATCAGTCCGCCCCCCTAAGCCTGGAGGAATCGGAGAAGCTCACCATCGCCCGGGCGCTGCGTCACACCGCCAGCAACCGCACCAAGGCCGCCGCTATTTTGGGCATTACCCATAAAACCCTGTTGGCCAAGATCAAGAAGTACAACCTGGAGGAGTAGTAACGAGTACCACGGCCCTCTGGCTTATGACGGCGCCAGGGTTTCCTGTGTGCCGAAAACATGTAAAAATTACCATGTAAAAATTACTCACATGTACTTTGTCGCAGCCACCCAAAGGGCAAGTCTCTAATTTCTATGTCGATAGAACATAGAGTTGCATAGGTGGCGCAAAAATTGCTTACTTTCCCTTACCAATTGTGATTCTTTCAAATTTTGAAATATTTTTTCTATTTTTTTGATATTTCCGCGTTCGCTAGAGACACGTCAGCATGGCTGAAAACCACAAAAAGATTATCATTTTTTGTGCACTCCTGATTGTTTTTTTCCCTTCATCCCTGTGGTGCCGGGAAATTCCGACCATCCGGGTTGCCGCCTTCAACTATTATCCCGCCATCTTTCTTGATACAGACAGCAAGGTGCGAGGGTTTTATGTCGACATGCTCGACGAAATCGCCTCGCGCGAGCAGATCAACTTTGAATACGTGTTTGGCTCCTGGGATCAAGGCTTGGAGCGCTTGCGGTCGGGTGATGTCGATCTGGTTACCAGTGCCGCCTACTCTGAGGAGCGCTCTGCCTTTATGGATTTCGGCAACCAGGTTCTGCTGACGGTATGGGGAGAGCTTTATGTCCGGCAAGACTCGCCTCCCATGTCGATCTGTGAGCTTCGGGATAAAACCATTGCGGTGATGCGGCAGGATCATAATGCCCTGGCTTTCAAAGAACATCTGAGTAAGTTCGACATTAGCAGCCGATTTATCGAGTTTTCAGATTTCGATGAGGTGTTCCAGGCGGTCAGTAATGGACTGGTGGCTGGTGGTGTGGTCAACTCGCTGTTCGGGGATGCCGCCGGGGATAAATATCGACTCCAAACCAGTGGCATTGCTTTTAATCCCTTCGATATCTATTTTGCGACCGGCAAGGGGCGCAATCCAGAGCTGCTGGCTCTACTGGACCGTTATCTCTTTACTTGGCGCCAGGACAGTTCCTCGGTGTATTACCAGGCCCGCCTCAAGTGGGGAGCGGTCCAGGATCCAGAAAAAATTGTCCCTCCCTGGATAATCGATCTGGCGATTTTGCTGGTTTCATTGTTGGGTTTGGGCTTGGCCTTTATCGTTCTGCTGCGTCACAGAGTTAGTGTCGCCACCAGCAACTTGAAAGAGCGTGAAGCCATGCTGCAGGAGAGCAACGAGATGAATCGGTTGCTGCTCAACTCCACCGTCGAGGCAATCTATGGTCTCGATAACGATGGTACTTGCACGTTCTGTAATGCCGCCTGTGTCCGGATGCTCGGTTACCAAAAGCCCGAGCAATTGATCGGGCGTAAGATGCACGAGATGATCCATCACTCCTATCCGGATGGCAAGCCCATGCCGATCCATGAGTGCCGACTTCTTAGGAATAACAGTAAAGAAATCCATGAAAACGCAGTAATTTGGCGTGCCGATGGCACCAGTTTTCCCGTGGAATACTGGTCTCACCCCATTTTTCAAGACGGCAAGGTACTCGGCATAGTGGCTTCTTTTATTGATATCACTGATCGCAGGCGGGCCGAGGCCGAAAAAGAAAAGCTTTATCTCCAATTGAGCCAGGCCCAGAAGATGGAGTCGGTGGGCCGGCTGGCCGGCGGGGTGGCCCATGACTTCAACAATATGCTGACCGTTATCATTGGTAACATAGAGATGTCCATGCGTTACCCGGCCATGGACGATGCCAAGCACGTAATGTTGCATGAGGCCCTAACGGCGGCTCGTCGCTCTGCCGAAATCACCCGCCAACTGCTGGCTTTTTCCCGCAAGCAAATGGCGGCTCCCAAGGTGTTGGACTTAAACGATACCGTACAGGTTGGGCTCAAGATGATTCGGCGGCTCATCGATGAGGACATTGATTTGGCATGGAAGCCCGGCGCCGAGCTTTGGCCGGTGAAAATTGACCCTACCCAGATCGATCAGGTCCTGCTCAACCTCTGCGCCAACGCCCGGGACGCCATTGCCGGGGTTGGCCGGATCACCATTGCTACGGACAACATGACCCTGGTTGAAAGCGACTGCGCCCAGCATCAGGAATTGAGGCCGGGCTACTATGTGCTGCTGGTGGTGAGCGATGACGGATGCGGCATGGACGAAGTGACCCTCTCCCACCTTTTTGAACCTTTTTTTACCACCAAAAAGGTTGGCCATGGTACCGGGCTGGGGCTAGCCACCGTTTACGGGGTGGTCGAGCAGAATCACGGCTTGATCCAAGTTGACAGTAAGCCCGGACGAGGAACAACCTTTAAAATTTATCTGCCACGCCATGATGTCCCCATTGAGTCGGCGCCGAAAGAAAAAAAAGGGCCGGCGATCATCCGGGGCAATGAGACCGTTCTACTGGTGGAAGATGAAACGGCGATGCTGAAAGTTGTTGAATTGACGCTGAAAAAATGGGGCTACACCGTACTGGCCGCCAACACTCCGGCAGCAGCCATGCGCCTGGCGGAAGAGCATCGGGGGCAGGTTGATCTGCTGATAACCGACGTGGTGATGCCGCAAATGAACGGCCGGGAGCTGGCCCGAAAGCTGAAAGCCGGTTACCCGGAGATCAAACACCTGTTCATGTCCGGCTACAACGATGAAATCATCGCCCATCAGGGAATGGTTGACGAAAGTGTGAATTTCATTGAAAAGCCGTTTTCCATGGAAGTCTTGGCCGCCAAAATCCGGGATGTGCTCGACTGCGAGGGCTGATGACCAACCCATTCGGGTTAGAAAGAGGAAACATGCCAGTTTACAGTAATAAAATTTTTATCACCTTGCTGTTTTTATTGGTGTTGCTGTCGATTCCGGTTCGAGAGGTGCTTGCCCAGTCCCGGCAAACGGAAATCCTAGCAGCGGCGGACCCGTCGCTTAGCGAACAATTAATCCAGGCCACCCGTGAAAACATTTTTGGTTACGAACTTTTTGAAAATCACGGCAGCGTGATGTTGCTGATCGACCCCCGAAGTGGAGATATTCTATCCGCCAACCGGGTGGCACGGCAATATTATGGCCACCATGACCTGACGAACATGAAGATTCAGCAAATCAACATCTTGAGCCCGGAGCAGGTGGTTGCCGAGATGCGTCGAGCTGAAAGTTTAAACCGCAACTATTTCAATTTCCGTCACCAGTTGGCCGATGGCGCTATTCGGGACGTAGAGGTCTATTCCTATCCGGTATTCTTCTATGAAACCAAGCTGCTTTTCTCCCTGGTGGTGGATGTGACCGACCGGCTCCTGGCTGAAACAATGGTTCGGCAGAAAGAGCGGACTGCCCGCTGGGTTATGGGAGGCCTGCTTTTTTTCGCCGTTATTTCAGTAGGCCTGTTATGGCTGATTGTTATGCGCCAAAAACGTCACCAGCAAATCTTGCAGGCAAAAAACCGCCAACTGGAAAAGGCCCGGGATGAGATTAAAATCTTGCGAGGCATCATTCCCATCTGCTCATTTTGTAAAAAAATTCGGGACGAACAGGGGGCCTGGAGTAAATTGGAGCAATATATTTCCCGCCATTCTGAGGCGCTTTTCAGTCATGGCATTTGCCCTGATTGTATGGAAGAGCACTATCTGGAATAACCCTGTAGCAGGGAGGTAGGCGATGAGCCCAGAGCAAGTGGTTGATCCTGGCAGGATAATTGTCGTTGATGACGACCTGGCGATTTTACGCGTTATCTCGAATATTTTTGCTGAACATAATGTTGAGGTGATAACCTTCGCCACCGCCGCCCCGGCTCTTGAGTACCTGCAAAACTACAGCGCCGATCTGTTGTTGACTGATGTGCGGATGCCGGAGATGTCCGGGATGGAGCTGCTGGCCAGAGTGCGGGAAAAAGATCAAGAGTTGCCGGTAATCATCATGACCGGCTACACCGAAATGGAAAGCGCGGTGGGCGCCATTCGCCAAGGGGCCTCGGACTTTATCCTTAAACCTTTTGAGATTGACTACCTGGTCCATTCGATAGAGAAAGCCTTGGGCTACAGGGCGCTGCAAGCGGCGGAAAAAAAATATCATTTGCGGCTGGAAAGCAAAGTGCGGGAGCGCACCGCGGCCCTGGCTGCTGCCATGGCCGACTTGCACCAGGCTAACCGTGAAGTAACGGCAAGGCTGCTCAGGCTGGCGGAGTACCGGGATGTTGAAACCGGGGCACATATTCGCCGGCTCGGCTTTTACGCCAACAAGCTGGCGGAGGCTCTTGACCAAGATCAGGTGTTTGTTGAGGACATCACCTTGGCCGCCCCCATGCATGATATCGGCAAAGTCGGCATTCCCGATGATATTTTGCTTAAGCAAGGGCCGTTACGCCCGGAGGAATGGCGAATCATGCAGACCCACACCCTGATCGGGGTTATAGTCAAATCTGGTGTATGGGATAACTGAGGAAAATGGCGTATCATCCAGGTTGATTGATCACCACGACGATCACAGCCAACACAGGAGGATACGCCATGACCAAGTCTACCCCAACCGCTCTTTCACAACAAGGAAACAATGTCGCCGACCCGCTTACCGACCTTTTGCGCGATGGTGCCAGGATGCTGATTGCCCAGGCCGTAGAAGCTGAATTACAGGCCTTCATGGCCCAATACTCCAGCCGCTTGGAAGATGGCCGCAGGACAGTGGTCCGAAACGGCTATCTTCCCGGTCGCACGATCCAGACCGGAATCGGCGATGTCGAGGTCAAAGTTCCCAAGGTGCGAGATCGTAGCGGCCAAGGCCTCAAGTTCAACAGCAGTTTGTTGCCGCCTTATCTGAAGCGGGCGCGCAGTGTCGATGAGTTGCTGCCCTGGCTTTACCTGCGAGGAATTTCCACCGGCGATTACCAGGAGGCCCTGGCCGCACTCCTCGGGGAACAGGCCAAGGGGTTGTCGGCCAACACCATCTCCCGCTTGAAAGCCAAATGGCTGGCCGAGCACACCAAATGGCGGCAACGTGACCTGAACGGAAAACGCTACGTTTACTGGTGGGTGGATGGCATCTACAGCAACGTCCGCATGGATGACAAGCTTTGCCTGCTGGTGATCATTGGAGTTACCGACCAGGGGCACAAGGAACTGATAGCGGTGGAGGATGGCTACCGGGAGTCAAGCGACAGCTGGTATGAACTTCTCGCCGGGCTGCGGGCTCGGGGCCTGACCACAGGCCCCGAGTTGGCGGTTGGCGATGGTTCCTTGGGGTTCTGGAACGCCTTGGGCAGGGTCTATCCGAAGACCCGCCACCAACGCTGCTGGGTTCACAAAACGGCCAACGTGCTGAACAAGATGCCCAAAAAGCTTCAGCTCAAGGCCAAGGCTGATTTGCATGATATCTGGATGGCTGAGACCAAGGAAGATGCCAGCCAGGCTTTTGATCGTATGCTGGCCCGTTTCGAAGACAAATACCCCAAGGCCATGGAGTGCCTGGCCAAGGACCGGGACGAGTTGCTGGCTTTTTACGATTTTCCAGCCGAACACTGGGTGCATATCAGGACCACCAACCCCATCGAGTCGGCCTTTGCCACTGTGCGCCTGCGCAGCAAGAGATCACGGAACTGCGGTTCCAGGGACACCACCCTGACCATGGTCTTTAAGCTGCTGCAAAGCGCTGAAAAAAGATGGAAAAAGATCAAGGGATTTCGCCGGCTGGCTGAGGTCGTCACCGGCATACAATTCAAAAACGGAATCAAGGTGTCAGATCAACCTATGCGGATGGCCGCCTGAGGACTCCGTACACCAGATTTGACAATAACTCCCCTGATCGGGGCCAAGGTGTTGGCTGATTCAAACCTTGGCTTCCTGAAAATGGCGGCCAGCATTGCCCTGACCCACCATGAGCGCTGGGATGGCAGTGGTTACCCCCACGGCCTGAGCGGTGAGCGGATTCCTTTGGAGGGTCGAATTGTGATCATCTGTGATCAATACGATGCCCTGCGCAGCGCCCGCCCATACAAAAAAGCCCTGAGCCACCAGGAAGTGGTGCGGATTATAGTAGAAGGGGATGGGCGCACGGAGCCCGGGCATTTCGATCCCGAGGTTTTGGCGGCCTTTCAGGAGATCAATCAGGTGTTTGCCGAAATTTACCTGCACTGGAGCAACGGAGACAATGGCCGGTAGCGATGAGTGGTTAAAAAAGTTCCTTTGGGACGAAGGTTCGCCCAAAGGGGAAGGGTTCAGGACGTCGCCACCATGGTTAAGATGGGGTTTTGTGGTGGTAGCCGCCGCCTGGACCAGCCTGATTATGGTCCTTTGGGCGGTTGATTCATACAAGGTTTATCAGAGCTCTTTGAGCAACGCCGAAACAGCCGCTCGCCACAGTTACAGCAAGGATATCAACTTGCGTCGCTGGGTCACCGAGCACGGCGGAATATATGTGCCGGTCACTGAGCAGACCCCTCCCAGCCCCTATTTAAGCAATCTGCCGGAGCGGGATCTGGTGACCCCCAGCGGCCGTTTGTTGACCCTGATCAATCCCTCCTATGCTGTCCGAAAGATCAATGCCAAAGCTGACCCGGAGCTTGGGGTTTTGAGCAAGCTCACCAGTCTGCAGCCGGTTCGGCCGGAAAATGCCCCGGATGCCTGGGAGGCTGAGGCATTGCGCCGGTTGATCGCCAATCCCGATCAAAAGGAATTTGTAGAGTTGGCAGAGGTCGACAACCAGCCTTTTTTGCGTATGATGCGAATACTTGAACCTGAACCGTCTTGTATGCAATGTCATTACACGACTGATGCCAATGTGGGGGCTGAAGGCAATGTGGGCTCGTTGCGCGGCGGGATCAGCACTTTGGTCCCCTGGCAGCCCTATCGGGAGGCTATGCTTGGCGTTTTGGCAAACCATGGCTTGGCCTATGGCGTCCTTTGGCTGATCGGGCTATTGCTCACTGGCGGCGCGATGTATATTTTTCAACTTAACTTCGCCCGACTGCAGCAGGGGGAAAATACGCTGCGCCGGAGCGAAGAGAAATACCGACGGTTGGCCGAAGGTATCGAAGCCATCCCCTGGGAATTTGATCTCGCGGTCAACCGCTGGTCTTATATCGCCCCTCAGGTGGAAAAAATCTTGGGCTATAAGCAGGCAGAATGGACCGACTTTTCCTTTTGGGTTGACCGTATCCACCCGGAAGATCGCGAGGCGGCGGAGAACTACTGCCGGCATTACAGTGCCATGGGCGAAGACCACGTTTTTGACTATCGTTTCCAGAAAAAAGGTGGTGATTTTGCCTGGTTGCGGGATGTGGTCAGCGTTGAAAAGGCCGATGGACGCCCGGTATACTTGCGGGGAGTGATGATCGATTTGACCGGCTCCCGGCTGCTGGAGGAAAAACTGCGCCAGTCGGCCAAAATGGAGGCGGTGGGTACCCTGGCAGCCGGAGTAGCTCACGACTTCAACAATATCCTGACCTCACTGATCAGCTTTGCCACCCTGGTTAAGCGGCGGCATCGGGATGACGAGGTCAGCCAGGATTATCTGCAGGAAATCCTCGACAGCGCCAGGCGGGCGGCGGAGCTGACCCGCAGCCTCCTGGCTTACAGCCGTAAACAGCAAATTGAACTAAAGCCGGAGGATCTCGGCAAAACGGTTGAGAAAAATCAAAAGATGCTGCGCCGAATTATTCGGGAAAACATTGAGCTCAAGTTGGAATTGATTGACCGGCCCCTGCCGGTCATGGCCGACCACGTTCAGATCGAGCAGGTGCTGATGAATCTGGCGAGCAATGCCCAAGATGCCATGCCTGCCGGCGGGCGGTTGACCATTGGCGCCGGATGGCAGGAAAAAGCGCCGTCGGAGCTGGAGTTGGTCACTGCCGGTCCTTGGGCGGTCCTGACCATGGCCGATACCGGTTTCGGGATTGACCCGGAAATCCGAAAGCGAATTTTTGATCCTTTTTTCACTACCAAGGAAGTGGGCCGGGGAACAGGTCTAGGGCTTTCCATGGTCCAGGGTGTCGTCCAGCAACACGGCGGGGCCATCCGCTTGGAAAGTGAACCCGGCCAGGGCAGTACTTTTACTATTTACCTGCCGTTGATCAGTGAGCAAAGCAACGGGCCGAAGGAACCTGAACCTTCTACGTTCTCCCATGAAAAAAGTCAGGGGGCAACCATACTGCTGGTCGAGGATGAAGAGCAGGTGCGACGGGTTTTACAGAGGGTCTTGGAGCAGCAGGGCCACCAGGTGCTTTTGGCGGTCGATGGCCAAGAGGCATTGACTTTCTTCAGTCAAAACCCGAGTGACATCAACCTGGTGATAATGGATGTGGTAATGCCCAAGTTAAACGGCCGGGAAACAGGCTTGGCCATGCGCCGAATTAAGCCTGATCTGCCGATCATCTTAATCAGCGGCTATACCAATGATGTTGTTAACAGTGAAGATCTGGCCGCTGAAGGTTTCCACTTTATCCACAAACCAATCGAGCCGGCGGTTCTGATCAATCAGGTCCGTGAGGTTCTGGCCGACTGCCCTTCCTGTTCTGAATATTGTGGGAAGTAAAGCCGGAAAGTGGATCCCCGGCCGGGTTCGGATGCGGTGATGTAACCGGTTTCTCGTTCTTTTCGTGCAATGGGAACTTCTGGTCAAAACATCCGCTGGGGATCACCGCTGGCGCAATCGGCCAGCACCCTTTTTTTAATTTTTTCCCTGGACTCCTGGTCTTCATAAATCGTTTCCCAGAAATCGCCGGCAAGCAGGGCCTCCCTGGTGGTGCCGTACAGCCTGGGGAAGTTATCGTTCATATAGGAAAATTTCACTTCCGGGTTGAGCGAGTTTACCGCCACTCCCATCGGCAGATTGTCCATGATGGTGCGATTAAATTCCTCGCTCTCCCGCAACTCTCCGTTCCTCTCCGCCACCCGACGACGCAGGGCTACCAATCGTTGCATTACCACGGCGTCATGGTACCCCAAGGCCAATTGGTCCAGTGCTGTTTCAAAGGTGGCAGTGGTGATGATCTCTATGCCGCGCTCCTTGCGGCGTAAAAACTCCTCGGCGTTGTCCCCTTGCATCACGGCGACCTGCTTGCCGCGCAGATCGTCAAGATCACTGATCCCGACGGTATCCCTTCGAACCACAATGGCCTCATGCAAGGACATGTATGGAAAGCCGTCGGCTTCTCCAGTCTGGCCAACCACGGAAAATGGGGGGTATTCGATTTCTGCGGCGCTGCTGATCGGGGTTGTCGCCCGGCCTTGGCTCTGTAATTGTTGCTAAGTAAAAACTACATGGTTGATAGTTTTGGCGTATTTTGGGCCGAGATTTTTTGCTGGTTTAGCTCGCTATTTCAGTGTTTTGGTTGTTTGGCATTTTTTTTGCTTATGGATGAGGTGCGTCTTATTTTTTAAATTTATCAGCAGGAGACTGTCATGCACGCTAAGGAGGTTAGCTCGATTTTACTGGTTGATGATGATGCCAAAGTTTTGAAAGCGGTGAAGGCGATCTTGGAGGCCGAGGGGTACCCGCTGGAGGCCTGTCATGATCCCCTGGCCGCTCTTCAGGCATTCAAGGTGGGCAATTACGATTTGGTGCTTTCGGACATCAAAATGCCGGAGATGAGCGGTATTGAGTTGTTGAGCAAAATTCGGGAGCAAGATCCCGATGTGCCGGTGATTCTCCATACCGGCTACGCCGAACTCAGTAGCGCGGTGGAGGCGGTAAAAAAAGAGGCCTTCGACTACCTGTTAAAGCCGGTGGAACCGGAGATGCTGATTAAGGCGGTGGAGCGAGGGCTGCAGTTCCGCCACTACCGGATGCTGGAAAAGAACTACCAGCAGCGGCTAAAGGAGGAAGTTCAGGCGGCCACCGTGGACCTGTTTCGGATGGTGGAGGAACTCAAGGAGGCCCGGGACCAGGCATTGGAGGCCTCCCGCCTCAAGTCCGAGTTCATCGGCAACATGAGCCACGAGTTGCGCACGCCCTTAAACCAAATTATCGGCCTCAGCGAAGTCATGCTGGATCAGCCCGAGATGCTTGCCGACCATCGCAACTACCTCCAGACCATTGTCAAGGCTGCTTGGGGCTTGAACGGTACTCTCAACAATGTCCTGGAGCTTTCCCAACTGGACAGCGGTCAGGTTGATTTATCGGAACAAGATTTCCAGCTTGACGAGCTGCTGACGGTAATAAGACAGCATTACCAAGCCGAAGCCCGAGAAAGGGGCCTGGAGCTGACCGTGGTGCGAATGCCCGGGGTGCCGGCCCAACTGCGGGGAGATAGCGCTCGCCTGGAGCAGGTGCTGCAACTGTTGCTGGACAATGCCTTCAAGTTCACCGAGCAGGGCTCAATAGCTGTGAAGGTTGAGCGGGAGAACGGCAATGACCATGGCAACGGCGGAGTCCTTCGGCTGCGCGTTCTGGTTAGTGACACCGGCTGCGGCATCCCTGCGGAAAAGCAGGAGTGCATTTTTGCCAGTTTCCGTCAGGCCGACGGCTCCCTGACCCGCTGCCACGGAGGTGCTGGCCTGGGTCTGGCGGTGGCCAAGCGGCTGGTCAAACTGCTGGGAGGTGAAATCAGCGTGACAAGCGAACCAGGCAAAGGGTCAACCTTCATCTTCAGTGTCCAACTGCAACCAACCGCCAGCGGCAAATGACAGGCAAGCGAACAATCGACCGCTAACTAAAGCGAGGAGAGATCAT
Organism: Desulfurivibrio alkaliphilus AHT 2; assembly: GCF_000092205.1. Classification (GTDB taxonomy): domain Bacteria; phylum Desulfobacterota; class Desulfobulbia; order Desulfobulbales; family Desulfurivibrionaceae; genus Desulfurivibrio; species Desulfurivibrio alkaliphilus. The sequence continues at coordinate 775,133 of NC_014216.1, forward strand.
GACCAGGGCGAAAAGCAGGGAAGAAACATTTGATCACGATTGGGACGAGAACGAGGAGGACACTCAGAAAGACAAATACCTCACCTTTCACGTCAACGGTGAGGATTACGGAATTGAAATCCGCTTTGTTACCGAGATCATAGGCATCCAAAAGATCACCCAGGTGCCCGATATGCCGCACTTCCTCAAGGGGGTGATTAACCTCCGGGGCAAGGTGATCCCGGTGATGGATGTCCGGGTCCGTTTCGGGATGCCGGAGAAAAAGTATGACGAGCGAACCTGTATCGTAGTGGTGGATATAGAAGGTACCGTCATCGGCCTGTTGGTAGACCAGGTCCAGGAGGTGGTGGATATTCCCGGATCCCAGGTGGAACCTCCCCCCGAAACCAGCCGGGGCAGGCACAGCCCTTTTTTGCAGGGCATGGGCAAGATCGGCGATGAGGTCAAAATCCTGCTCAATGTTGAACAACTGCTTGTTGACGAGGAATTGCGGCGCATCAATAACGCCGTCTGGGAGTCAAAGAAATAAGCCGCTGCGGTGATGTTGCTCAAAACATCATAAAGTGAAAGCCATGCCATATGCCGACAGTGATCTGGTCGGAAATTTAAGATGTTGTGCCAGGAGGAGAGGAAAAAAATAATGAAAAAAATGCTTCGCAAGATGAGCCTTAAAGCCAAACTGATTATCTCCACCGGGTTGCTGCTGGCGATACTGGTGCTGATCACCACGTTTATGGTTAGAGCCTCTCTGCTGAATCTGTTGGAGGCCACCGTCTCTCACAATGTTGAAACCACGGTGATTTCGGTGGAGGGGTTTATTCAGCAGAAGACTGAACAGGCACTGGCGATTTCCGCCACCGCCGCCGCCCGACCGGATGTGGCCCAGGCCGCCAAAGTTGGTGATCGCGATGTGGCCATGGAGATGCTCGGCCCGATCTTCGCGGATGTCAGGGAGCGCTTCGATGTTACAGTGCTTCATTTCATGGCCAGGCAGCCAGGTGATCTCCTGCGGGGATTTGCCCGTACCCAGCGACCGCAAAACGAGGGGGGCGACGAGGTTACCTCCAATGTTATCCTGGCCACGGCCAACAGCGGGGTCGCTCGAACCGGTTTCAGGCAGGCCGCTTACGGCATGGGGATGCGCGGTTGGGTTCCGGTATTTGCCGATAACCAGGTGGTCGGGGTCATGGAAACCAATATCGCCTTCACCGAAGAGTTGCTCAACGAAATTGAAGAGGGGCTGGCCGGGGCGACCCTGGCCGTGTTCGCGCCGGAGAGGGGGGAATTTATCCTGCAGTCCGGCCGAGCCGAACTCCAGCCGCCGCCCCATGTTTTCGAGCAGGCCCGCCAAGGGGCAAGCGAGGTGGTGCGCGAAAACAATACCGCCTATTCCCTTTTCCCGATCCGCGACTACGATGACAACCTGCTGGCCGTGGTCGGCGTTTTCCAGGATGTTTCCGCCCACACCGCCATGGTGAACAACCAGTTGCGGCAATTGCTGCTGGTGATCGTCAGCCTGGGCCTGGTGGTGGTGATCGCCGTTTTTTTCCTCATCAGTTCCGCAACCCGGCCCATTGCTCAAACCGTGCAGATGATCAAAGAGATGGGCCAGGGCCGGCTGGACAGGCGGCTGAACATGCAGCGGGAGGATGAAATCGGGCAGATGGCCGCGGCCATGGATGAATTCGCCGACACCCTCCAGCACCAGGTGGTGGGTTCCCTGCAGAAGCTGGCCCAAGGCGACCTGACCTTCGAGGTCAAGCCTTATGACGACCAGGATCTGATCGGCACCGCCCTGCTCAAGACCAACCGCGATCTCAACCGGATCGTTGGCGAGATCACCGCCGCCACCGATCAGATCGCCGCTGGCTCGAGCCAGGTCGCCGGCTCCAGCCAGTCGCTGTCCCAGGGGGCCACCGAATCGGCGGCCTCGCTGGAGCAGATCACCAGCTCGATGACCGAGATGGCCTCGCAGACCAAGCGCAACGCCGAGAACTCCACCCAGGCCAACCAATTGGCCGGCGAGGCCCGCCAGGTGGCGGAGACCGGTAACGAGCAGATGGAGAAGATGATGGCGGCCATGACCGAGATCAACCAGGCCGGGCAGAACATCTCCAAGATCATCAAGGTGATCGACGAGATCGCCTTCCAAACCAACCTGCTGGCCCTCAACGCGGCGGTGGAAGCGGCGCGGGCCGGCCGCCACGGCAAGGGTTTCGCAGTGGTGGCCGAGGAGGTCCGCAACCTGGCGGCCCGCAGCGCCAAGGCGGCCAAGGAAACCGCCGAATTAATCGAGGGTTCGGTGGCCAAGACCGCCAACGGCACCGAGATCGCCAGCCAGACCGCCGAGTCGCTCAAGGAGATCGTAACAGCCATCACCAAGGCCACCGATCTGGTGGGCGAGATCGCGGCGGCCAGCAACGAGCAAGCACAGGGCATTGCCCAGGTCAACCAGGGCTTAAGCCAGATCGACCAGGTAACCCAGACCAACACCGCCAACGCCGAAGAAGGGGCGGCGGCGGCCGAGGAGCTCTCCAGCCAGGGCGACTACCTGCGGGAGTTGATCAGTACCTTCACCATCAAGGAGAGCCCTGTCGGCGGCCGGCGGCGGGCCTTGCCGGTGGGGCATGAAACGCGATTTGCCGAGACCGGCGAGGGCGCTTTCGGGGGTTGGGACAGCCTGGAAGCTGAATCTAAGGGCGAGGGCAAAAGGAAGTCCCGTGAGGCGAAAGCCCTGGAAGACCGGGAATTCGACCGCTTCTGATTATCGATAACCGGCCCGGCAGCGCCGTCGGAAACAAGCTTGTCGAGCCGGTAAAGAAATTTGGTGGCAGGAAAAAAACTTCAAAAAGGAGTGGTCGTCATGTTCAAGCGTATGGTTGTCAATATGAAGCTGGGTACCAAATTGCTGGCCGGCATCGGCCTGACCCTGGTAGCCATGGTCCTGATTACCGCCATGATGGTGTCGGCCTCGCAACTGATCCTGCTTGGCTCCACGGTGGAGCAGGATATCCAAGCCTCGGCCGTCACGGTGGAAGGATTGCTCACACAACAGGCGGAACGGGCGCAGGCCATTGCGGCCACGGCGGCCGTGTTGCCGGAGATCATTGAGGCCGGAGTGCGCGGCGAACGTGAAGAGGCCCTGTCCCTGATGGAGCCGATCTACAACGAAATAAACCAGCGTTACGGCGTGACGGTGCTGCACTACATGCGCCAGGCGCCGGGTGACCGGTTGCGGGCCTTTGCCCGTTCCCACGATCCGGATAATCCCGGCGGCCGGGAGGTCACCTTCGGCCCGATCCTGGAGGCGGCCCGCAGCGGTGAAGCCATTGCCGGCTTCCGCACCACCAGCTACGGCCTGGGGATGCGCGGTTGGGTGCCGGTGTTTGCCGACCGGCGGGTAACCGGCGTCATGGAGGTCAATATTCCCTTTACCCCCGAATTACTCAGTGAAATCGAGCAGGGACTGGTGGACACCACCCTGGCCGTCTTCACCCCGGAAAACAACACCTTTCAACTGCAATCGGGCCGGGCGCCCATCCAGCCCACCGCCGCCCTCTTCGACCAGGCCCGCGAGGGTCTGAGCCAGGTGGAACGGGAGGGTGATCTGGCCTATGCGCTTTTTCCCCTGACCGATTATACCGGCAACGTCCTGGCGGTAATCGGCGTTTACCGGGATGTCGCCGCCTTCACCACCATGGTTGGCGACCACCTCTTCCGGCTGCTGGCGGTGATCATTGTTCTCGGCCTGGCCGTGCTGGTGGTCACCCTGCTGGTGGTCCGCTCCATTACCGGCCCCATCGGTCGGACGGTGCAGATGATCAAAGAAATGGGCCGGGGCCGGCTGGACAGCCGGCTTAAAATGGAGCGGGGTGATGAAATCGGGCAGATGGCTACGGCCATGGATGAGTTTGCCGACACCCTCCAGCACCAGTTGGTTGGTTCATTGCAGAAGCTGGCCCAAGGTGACCTGACCTTCGAGATCAAGCCTTATGACGACCAGGATATGATCGGCAACGCTCTGCTCAAGACCAACCGCGATCTTAACCGGATCGTGGGCGAGATCAATGCCGCCACCGAACAGATCGCCTCCAACTCGAGCCAGGTCGCCGGTTCCAGCCAGTCGCTGTCCCAGGGGGCCACCGAATCGGCCGCCTCGCTGGAGCAGATCACCAGCTCGATGACCGAGATGGCCTCCCAGACCAAGCTCAACGCCGAGAACTCCACCCAGGCCAACCATTTGGCGGGTGAGGCCCGTCAGGTGGCCGAGAGCGGCAACGAGCAAATGGAGAAGATGATGGAAGCCATGGCCGAGATCAACCAAGCTGGGCAGAACATCTCCAAGATCATCAAGGTGATCGACGAGATCGCCTTCCAGACCAACCTGCTGGCCTTGAACGCGGCGGTGGAAGCGGCCCGGGCCGGCCGCCACGGTAAGGGTTTCGCGGTGGTGGCAGAGGAAGTGCGTAACCTGGCGGCCCGCAGCGCCAAGGCGGCCAAGGAAACCGCGGAACTGATCGAAGGCTCGGTGGCCAAAACGGCAAACGGTACCGAGATCGCCGCCCAGACCGCCGAGTCGCTCAAGGAGATCGTAACGGCCATCACCAAGGCCACCGACCTGGTGGGCGAGATTGCCGCTGCCAGCAACGAGCAGGCCCAGGGGATCTCCCAGGTCAACCAGGGCTTGAGCCAGATCGACCAGGTAACCCAAACCAACACCGCCAACGCCGAAGAGGGTGCGGCGGCGGCCGAGGAGCTCTCCAGCCAGGCTGATCATCTGCGGGGTCTGATGGCCACCTTTACGGTTAAAGGTGGTTCACAAATGACACAATCCCGGCGCCAGAAGGCCCTGCCCGCAGCCCCGGCCCAGCATAAATCTGCGCATCAGGAATTCAAAGGCTGGGACCAAGCTGAGGACACCAATGGTCGCAAAACCCAGCCCAGCGAAGTGATCGCGCTGGATGACCGCGAGTTCGGTCGTTATTAAATAAACATGCCTGGGTGCCACCCAAAAGTGGCGCCCAGGCATAAGTTTTTGTTGAAAAAAACTGCTTGCTTGGCCCTCGTTGATGCTATCATTTCAGCATGGGCAACACCCGCTTTATGATGAAGCTCTTGAGCCGATATAAATAGGTTATGGTTACGGGGAACAAGGACTAGAAAAAAAGGAGACGGAACCATGCTGAAAAGTTTCAAATTAGGTGCCAAGATGTTGGGCGGCTTCACTTTGGTGGCCGCCATTATCGTCGTGGTCGGCCTCTTCGGTTTGCGGGGAGCCAATCAGTTGAACAGCCATCTTCACGAAATCGGTGAAGTTAACCTCCCCAGCATTAAAAGTCTGCTGGAGGTTGAAATTATCATGGAAGAGATCATACAGGTCCACCGGACCTTGATGACCGAAATGCTCAGCATGGAGCAAAGGCAACGTTACCTGAGTCAACTCAATGACTACTGGCAAATGCTGGATCAAACCTGGGCGCATTATATGACACTGCCGGCCACCATCGAGGAGGAGCGGCTTAGCAGCGAGTTTGAGCGGGAACTGGCTGAATTGCGACGGCTGGATCAGCAGTGGAGTCAGCTTAATCAAACTTTCCAGGATATTGAGATTCTTGACCCTGGTGACTTAGTGGCCAATTTGCAGCGTTTTCGCGGTGATCATTACGCCCTTGAAGTGAACGTAGCTGGCCTGTTGCTTAACAATCAGGAGTTCAGCGGGGGCGAAGATCCCACCGCATGTAATTTCGGGCGCTGGCTGGCCACCTTTTCCACCAACAACCGGGACATTCGCAGTATGCTCACCCAGATGCGGGGCAACCATGATCGTTTTCACCTGGCGGTGGCCCAAATTCGTGAGGCCATGCAGGCCGGTAACCAGGCTCGGGCCCAGAGAACATATAACGAGGTCATGCAGCCAGCTGCCAGGGGGGTGTTTGATTCCTTCAATCAGTTGATTGCCTTGGCCGGGGAGGCCAATGCCATGCGGGATCAGATGACGGAGATGGTATTGGGGCCCATGTATCAAGAGGCGCAGGAGGCCATGGATGTTCTCGAACGTTTGGTCGCAATCAACCATGAGATCGCCAGCGAGGCGGTGGCCCTAGCTGCCAGTGATGGTGTCCAGGTGCGGAGCGTGGCCATTATCGGTATGGCAATAGGTACCATCCTGGCCTTATTTCTGGGCTTTTTGCTGACCCGTGCTATTACCCAGCCCATCGGGCGGGTGGTTGCCATGCTCAATGAAATGGGCAAAGGCCGGCTAAACAACCGCTTGAACATGGACAGCAAGGATGAGATCGGCCAGATGGCCAAGACCATGGATGAATTCGCCGATAACCTGCAAAACGGGGTGGTGGCCGGCCTGCAGAAGCTGTCCCGGGGGGACCTGACCTTCGAGGGCAAACCCCATGACGAGCAGGATGTAATTGGTAACGCCCTGGTCAAGACCAACAATGATCTCAACCGGATCGTCGGCGAAATCCTGGCCGCCACCGAGCAGATCGCCGCCGGTTCGGGCCAGGTTTCAAGCTCCAGCCAGTCGCTGTCTCAAGGGGCCACCGAATCGGCGGCCTCGCTGGAGGAGATTACCAGCTCAATGACCGAGATGGCCTCCCAGACCAAGCTCAACGCCGAAAACTCTACTCAGGCCAATCAGTTGGCCGGGGAGGCCCGCCAGGCCGCCGAGAGCGGCAACGAGCAGATGGAGAAGATGATGGCGGCCATGGCCGAGATCAACGAGGCCGGGCAGAAGATCTCCAAGATCATCAAGGTAATCGACGAGATCGCCTTCCAGACCAACCTGCTGGCCTTGAATGCGGCGGTGGAAGCGGCGCGGGCCGGCCGCCACGGCAAGGGTTTTGCGGTGGTGGCGGAAGAGGTGCGTAACCTGGCGGCCCGCAGCGCCAAGGCGGCCAAGGAGACGGCGGAACTGATCGAAGGTTCGGTGGCCAAGACCGAAAACGGCACCGAGATCGCCACCCGGACCGCCGAGTCGCTTAAAGAGATCGTAACGGCCATCACCAAGGCCACCGACCTGGTGGGCGAGATCGCCGCCGCCAGCAACGAGCAGGCCCAGGGCATTGCCCAGGTCAACGAAGGCTTGAGCCAGATCGACCAGGTGACCCAGACCAACACCGCCAACGCCGAGGAAGGCGCGGCGGCGGCCGAAGAACTTTCCAGCCAGGCCGATCATCTCCGCGGCCTGATGGCCACCTTCACCGTCAAGGGCGGCAGTGTCTCCCGCCGGCAGCAACGAGCCCTGCCGGAAGCCCCCGAACCTCGGCCCAGCGGTGGCGGCCAGACAAGCTTCAAGGGCTGGGACAGCCTGGAGCCCAAAGCCGGACGCAAAACCAAGCCCAGCGAAGTTATCGCCCTGGATGACCGGGAGTTCGGCCGCTATTAGCGGCGGGATAGCGATCACGGGGTGCCGCAAGCTCCGGCACCCCGGCAAATTCAACACAGGGAAGGCACCATGACCGTAGCAAGCAAACTGCGAATTCTGCTGGCCGAAGATGCTCGGGCCATGCGCAAGATGGAGGTCAAGATCCTGGCCGAGGCCGGTTACCCCGAGGTGATCCAGGTCAATGACGGCCAGGAGGCCGTTGATCGGTTGACCGCCGGGGACCAGGTGGATCTGGTGATCAGCGACTGGTCCATGCCCAACATGGACGGCCTGCAACTGGTGCAGTGGCTGCGCGGGCAAGAGCAATTCAAAAACCTGCCCATCTTGGTGGCCACCAGCCACGGTGACCGGGAGTATATCGACGAGATCATGGCCGCCGGGGCCAACGGGGTGCTGCCCAAGCCCTTCACCGCCGAAGAACTGAAGGTGGCCATCGCCAAGGTGATGGGTTGGGCTCCGCCGGAGCAGCCCTCGTTGGTGGCGGAGAACCAGGGTCCTCAGCTCACCGAGGATGGTCGCCTGCTGCTGCGCCTGGCCCATATCCAGATCACCGATCATTTGGCCTTGGGGGTATTGAAGGAGCGGATTGCCAAGGGGGAGGAAACCCCGATCCATTTTGCCCTGGAAACCTGTTGCCAGGGGGGCTGGAACCCTTTGCAGGCCGAGCTTGAGAAGGGGCGGGTGGACGGCGCCCTGATCCTGGCTCCGGCGGCCATGGATATGTTCAATCACCGGGTGCCCATCAAGCTGGTACTGCTGGCCCATCGCAACGGCAGCATCTGTGTCCGCAAGCGCCGGGCGGAGGGAAGTGAGAGCGGCGAGATCGCCGAGGCCGATTTTTTCCGTCGTAAAAGTTTTTACCTGCCCCACAAGATGTCGATCCACAACCTGCTGGCCCATCATTACTTCAAGCAGTTGGGGCTCAAGGCCGGGGTGGCCAACGAGCCTGGGATCGATGTTTTGCTGGAGGTGGTGCCGCCGGTGACCATGCCGGAAGTGCTGCGCGACAACGACGAAGCGGCCGGTTTTCTGGTGGCCGAACCCATCGGCTCCCGGGCCATTGCCGCCGGTATTGCCGAAAAACAGTTTCTCTCCAGCGAGTTGTGGGACCACCACCCCTGCTGCGTGGTGGTCTTCCGCGATGAGATCATCGAGCAGCACCCGGAGGCGGTTCGGGAGTTCACCCAGATGATGGTCCGGGCCGGCCGAGCGATTCCCGCCGATCTCGACCAGGCGGCCCAGGTCGCCGTGCGCTTCCTCGACCCCCTGGGCACCTTGGGCCTCAAACCGGAACTGCTGGCCAAGGTGCTGGCCGATCCCGGCGGTATTGTCTACGACGATCTGTACCCCCGCCCCGAAGAGCTGGCCATCATCCAGGATTACATGCGCCGGGAGATGGGAATCGGCCGCCCGGTCGACCTGGAGAACTTTGTTGACCACCGCTTTGCCGACGAGGCCTGCCCGGAGGCCGCCGGCCGGAGTCATCAGCCGCCGACCTTCACCGGGGCCGTCGCCGAACAGGCAACCCCGAACCATCCGCAAACCCCGGCCCCGGCGGCTGCCGGTGAAAACAAGCCGGAGCCGGAGTTGCAACCGGAGCCGGAACCGGCCGCCCTACCAGCCGAAGGCGCCCAGCCTGCCCAATCTAGCGGACCCAAGAAAGCGACCGCGAAAAAGGCCGAAAAAGAGTCCTCCCGCCCCCTCGACGACGAGGATGAGTGGGATGAAGACGACGAGGATACCCAGAAGGACAAGTATCTTACCTTTCATCTCCACGGCGAGGATTACGGCCTGGAGATCCGCTTTGTCACCGAAATCATCGGTATCCAGAAAATCACCAAGGTGCCGGATATGCCCCACTTCCTGATGGGGATCATCAACCTGCGGGGCAAGGTGATCCCGGTGATGGACGTAAGGCTCCGTTTCAAGCTGCCGGAAAGGGAATACGACGAGCGCACCTGCATCATCGTGGTCGATATTGAGGGTACCGCCATCGGCCTGGTGGTGGATCAGGTCCAGGAAGTGGTGGATATCCCCGAAGATCAGGTGGAGCCGCCCCCCGAGTCCCGCCGGGGCAAAAGCAGCCCATTTTTGCAGGGCATGGGCAAGATCGGCAAGGAGGTCAAGATTTTGCTCAACGTGGAAAAACTGCTTTACGACGAGCAGTTGGAGAGCATCAAGGAAGTAGCCGGTGAGCGGGAATAAGCAGGCCAAAACAGCCAGGGAGTAACGTTATGAGTAAGCCCAGCAAATTCAATCTTAGTCTGAAGCAGAAAATGATGCTGCCCCTGCTGGTGGCGGTGCTGATTTCGGCCCTGCTGGCCATGCCTTTGGTGCAGCGGGAACTGGGCCGGTTGAGCAGTGGTTTCATTGCCAATGTGGTCAGCGATAAGCAGGAGGAAATCGACCGGGCCATCGACCGGGCCGCCGCCGATGCCCTGGAAAAGGCGGCGGTCTTTACCCGGCTGCCGGAGGTACTGGAGGCCTACGAACTGGCCCACCAGGGCGACATCAACGCCGAGGACGACCCTCATGCCCAACAGGCCCGCGAATTGCTGCGGCGGGAGTTGGGCGAGGCGGTGGCGGGATATGACGCCATTGTCGGGGAGCCCATGCAGTTGCATTTTCATCTGCCCAGCGGTCGCAGCCTGGTCCGTTTGTGGCGGGAGCGCCAGGTCCAGCGCAACGGTACCTGGGTGGATATTTCCGATGATATCTCAACTTTTCGCCCCACGGTGATGGAGGTCAACCGGAGCGGTCGGCCGGTGCAGGGTATCGAGGTGGGCCAGGGCGGTTTTGTGATCCGTGGGGTGGCCCCCATCCGCTCCCCCGGTGGCCGGCAGCTTGGTTCGGTGGAGATGCTGGCCGACTTCGACCAGCTTTTTCAGGCCGCGGTGGGCGCCGGTCAGCAACTGCTGCTCTATATGAATGCCGATCTGCTCAGTGTGGCCGGCCGGTTGCGGGATGCGCAACAATATCCCCTGGTGGACAACCGTTACGTGCTGGTCTCCGGCAGTGATGACGGTCGGGTCGAGCAACTGATCGACCTGGAGCTGCTGCAAACCGGGGCCCGGGGCATGGTGATGCGCCAGGCCGATGCCCGGATGCTGGCGGCCTTCCCGGTTAATGATTACCAGGGCAACCAGATCGGGATCATGGTCCTGGCCCAGGACACCAGCGCGGTGGCCGCCGGTATTCGCAATGTGCTGGTAATTCTGGGGCTGGTGGCCGGCCTGATCATGCTGCTGATCGTGGCCATCAATTTTCTCACGGCCCGGGCCATCACCAATCCGATCCAGCAAACCGTCACCATGATCCGGGAGATGGCCAAGGGGCGGCTGGACAGTCGCCTACACATGACCCGCACCGATGAGATCGGGGTGATGGCCAAGACCATGGATGAATTTGCCGACACCCTGCAAAACCAGGTGGTGGCCGGTTTGCAGAAACTGGCCCAGGGCGATTTGACCTTCGAGGCCCAGGCCCATGACGAGCAGGATGTAATCGGCAACGCCCTGGTCAAGACCAACGCCGATCTCAACCGCACCGTGGGCGAAATCCTGAGCGCCACCGAGCAGATCGCCGCCGGCGCCAACCAGGTTTCCAGCGCCAGCCAGTCGTTGTCCCAGGGGGCCACCGAATCGGCCGCTTCGCTGGAGGAGATCACCAGCTCGATGACCGAGATGGCCTCCCAGACCAAGCTCAACGCCGAAAACTCCACCCAGGCCAACCAGTTGGCCGGTGAGGCCCGCCAGGCCGCCGAGAGCGGCAACGAGCAGATGGAAAAGATGATGGCGGCCATGACCGAGATCAACGAGGCCGGGCAGAATATCTCCAAGATCATCAAGGTAATCGACGAGATCGCCTTCCAGACCAACCTGCTGGCCCTGAACGCGGCGGTGGAAGCGGCGCGGGCCGGCCGCCACGGCAAGGGTTTTGCGGTGGTGGCGGAAGAGGTGCGTAACCTGGCGGCCCGCAGCGCCAAGGCGGCCAAGGAGACGGCGGAACTGATCGAAGGTTCGGTGGCCAAGACCGAAAACGGCACCGAGATCGCCACCCAGACCTCCGAGTCGCTCAAAAAGATCGTCAGGGTCATCACCAAGGCCACCGACCTGGTGGGCGAGATCGCGGCGGCCAGCAACGAGCAGGCCCAGGGGATATCCCAGGTCAACGAGGGTTTGAGCCAGATCGACCAGGTAACCCAGACCAACACCGCCAACGCCGAAGAGGGCGCGGCGGCGGCCGAGGAACTCTCCAGCCAGGCCAACCACCTGCGGGGTCTGATGGGTGTTTTCACCATCAAGGGGGGGCAGCCTTCCCGCCGCCGGCAGGCCTTGCCGGAGGCTCCCGAATACCGGCCCGAACCCGGCGATCAGGGAAGTTTCAAAGGCTGGGACAGCGTGGAGCCGAAAGCCGGGCGGGGTAAGAAAGCCAGCGAGGTGATCGCCCTGGATGACCATGAGTTTGGTCGCTACTAAATGAACCAAGTGCTGACCATCAGCGACCGGGAGTTCAGCCTGATCCGCAACCTGGTTTACGAGCGCTTCGGGATCAACCTCACCGAGCAGAAGCGCTCTCTGGTGGTGGGCCGCCTGCAGAAACTGTTGCGGACGGAAGGTTACCAGACCTTCCAGGAGTACCATGAGGCCCTGGTGGCCGATACCAGCGGTGCGGCTTTGGACAAGCTGATCAACCGGATATCCACCAACTACACCTACTTCAACCGGGAACAGGCCCATTTCGACTTTTTCCACCAGGAGGTGCTGCCGGCCCTGATCAACAGACAACGCGCCAACCGGGAGCAGGATTTGCGGATCTGGAGCGCCGGCTGCTCCTCCGGTGAAGAGCCTTATTATCTAAACATCCTGATGATGGAGCAGTTGGGCGGAGAGTATGCGGCCTGGCGGGCCGGGGTGCTGGCCACCGATATCTCCGACCAGGCCTTGTGCAAGGCCCGGCGGGGGCTCTACGAGGATGACCAGGTGTCCCGGCTGCCGCTGCTGCTGCGCAACAAGTACTTTGACCGGCAGCCCAACGGCAGTTGGCAGGCCAGGGAAAACCTGCGCCGGGAGGTGACCTTCCGCCGCTTTAACTTGATGAACCGGCAGTTCTGCTTCAAAAAGGGGTTTCAGGTGATCTTCTGCCGCAATGTGATGATCTACTTCGATACCGCCACCCGGCAGGCCCTGGTGCGGCGTTTTCACCACTGCCTGGAACCCGGCGGTTACCTCTTTATCGGCCACTCGGAAACCCTGGGCCGGGAGCAGAGCGATTTTCAATACCTGATGCCCGCCGTTTACCGGCGCCGGTGAGTGGGAGAAAAAGTAAGTGATGCAACCCAAACGTAAAATCCGGGTGCTGGTGGTGGATGACTCCTCCCTGGTCCGCACCATTCTCAGCCAGGGCCTGGCCCTGGATCCGGCCCTGGAGGTGGTGGGCAGCGCCCCCGACCCCTACGTGGCCCGGGACAAGATCGTTGAGCTCAAACCCGACGTGCTGACCCTGGATGTGGAAATGCCCCGGATGGACGGGGTGGAGTTTCTGCGGCGGCTGATGCCCCAGTACCCCTTGCCGGTGGTGATGGTCAGCGCCCTGACCAAGCGGGGCCAGCAGATCACCCTGGACGCCCTGGAGGCCGGGGCGGTGGATTTCGTCACCAAGCCCAGCACCGACGTGGCCCGTGGCTTGAACGCCATGATGCTGGAGTTGCGGACCAAGATTAAAATCGCCGCCTCGGCCAACGTCAGCCACCATAAGGAAAAACGGGCGGCCCTGTTTGCCGGCAAGGTCATCAGTGCCCCCCAAGCCCTGGCCGAATCCACCGACAAGATCATCGCCATCGGTGCTTCCACCGGTGGCACCGAGGCGATCAAGGCGGTGATCAGCCGCTACCCGGCCAATACCCCGGGGGTGGTGGTGGTGCAACACATGCCCGCCGGCTTTACCAGGATGTTTGCCGAAAGGCTCAACGAGATCTGCCCCATGCAGGTCAAGGAGGCGGCCAGCGGTGACCGGGTAATGCCGGGGCGGGTGCTGATCGCGCCGGGGGAGCAGCATATGCGGGTGCTCCGTTCAGGCGGCATTTACCAGGTGGAATGCCGCCCCGGTGAAAAGGTTTCCGGCCATTGCCCCTCGGTGGACGTGCTGATGCACTCGGTGGCCGAGCAGGTCGGGCGCAACGCGGTGGGGGTGATGCTCACCGGCATGGGCCGGGACGGGGCGGCGGGAATGCTGGCCATGCGCCAGGCCGGTGCCCGCAATATCGCCCAGGACGAAAAGACCTCGGTGGTCTTCGGCATGCCCAAGGAAGCTTTGGCCAACGGTGGGGCCGAAAGGCTGGTGCCCTTGGACCAGATCGCCGAAGTTTCACTGTCGCTGTTGACTTAAAAGCGGTTGAGAAGAGGAGAAAGAAAAAAATGGCAAGTCAAATCAGTGCCGATCAGCTGGAAATAATTCGGGAATTCATCCAGGAGTGCACCGATCTGCTGGATCATCTGGAGCCGGTGATCGTCGGCTTCGGGGAGTTCACCCGGGACGGCGACTTCACCCCCGGAGAGGAAAATATGGCCATCCTGCACGAGGTTTTCCGGCTCTTTCATTCCATCAAGGGCAGTGCCGGTTTTTTGAATTTCAGCCACATGTCCACCACCGCCCATGCCGCTGAGAACCTGCTGGACAAAATCCGCAAGGGTGAAATGGCCATGAACGCCGGGCATGTGGACCTGCTCTGCGCCACCTGCGATTTCATGCGGGGCTGCCTGGACGAAGTGGCGACCGGCTACAGCGACGAGGGCATGGCCGCCAAGGCCGCCGAGTTGACCGGCAGCCTGAAACATTCCCTGGCGGCCGACAGCCCGGCGACCGCGCCGGCGGCCCCGGCTTCGAGTCCGGGTGCCGCGCCCAGGTCGGCCGGCGGGGCGGAAGCGGCGGCGGAGCTGGAAATCGAGGTAACCCCGGAGATGATTACCGCCTTCGTCCAGGAGGCCGGGGAGCAACTCCAGGCCCTGGAAGAGGGTTTTCTGGCCTGGAGCGACAAGGGCGAAGAGGCCACCGATATCGGTGAACTCTACCGCAAGATGCACAGCTTCAAGGGCAACTGCGGCTTTGTCGGGCTGGCCGATCTGGAAAGACTAAGCCACCGGATGGAAACCGTACTGGACGTGGTCAAGGCCGGCTCCGGCAAGGCCCGGGCCAAGCCCGCCGATGCCCTGCTCAACCTCTGCGATGTGCTGAAAGAGGCCCTGACCGACCTGGCCGCCGGGGGCCAAGGCAAAATCGACGGTCTTGATCTCTATCTTGACCTGCTCAACGACCTGATCCCCACCGGCTGGGGGGACAACCCGGTGCGGTCCAGGGCGCCCAAGCTGGGGGAAATTCTCTTGGCCCAGGGTCGCATCACCGAGGATACACTGGATGAGGCATTGAGTAGCCAGGCTCGGCCGCTGGGCGAGATCCTGGTGGAGAAGGGTGCGGTAACGCCGGAGGATGTTAACCAGGCCCTGGCCAGCCAGCAGCAGGCGGCGGGGGCACCACGGCCGGCGGCCGCCCCGCCGCCGGCGCTGAAAAGGCAGGACCTGCGGGTGGACCTGGAAAAAATCGATACCCTGATCAACCTCATCGGCGAATTGGTCATCTCCGAGAACATGCTGGTCAACAACCCGGACCTGGAAGGGCTGGAACTGGAGAACTTCGCCAAAACGGCCCAGCAGATGGGCAAGATCGTCAAAGAGTTGCAGGAAGTATCCATGGCCATCCGAATGATTCCGGTTTCCGGGCTGTTCAACCGGATGACCCGCCTGGTACACGACCTTTCTCGCAAGTCCGGCAAGAAGGCCGAGCTGGTGCTGGGCGGTACTGAAACCGAGGTGGACAAGACGGTGATAGAAAAGGTCACCGACCCGCTGGTGCATCTGATCCGCAACTCCATGGACCACGGCCTGGAAAATGGCGAAGAGCGCAAGGCCGCCGGGAAGCCGCCCACCGGCACCCTGCGCCTGAGTGCCAGCCACGAAGAGGGCGCGGTGTTGATCCGGCTGGAAGATGACGGCCGGGGGCTCAACCGGGATAAGATCCTTGCCAAGGCCCGCGAGAAGGGGTTGCTCGACGGCGATGGCAGCGAACTCAGCGACAAGGAAGTGGCGGCAATGATCTTTCAACCCGGTTTTTCCACCGCCGATCAGGTCACCGATGTTTCCGGCCGGGGGGTGGGGATGGACGTGGTCAAGCAAAACCTCAACCAGATCAAGGGTAAGATCGATATCGACAGCCAGCCGGGCCGCGGCACCGTGATCAACCTGCGGATTCCGCTGACCATGGCCATCCTCGACGGGATGATGGTCCAGGTCGGAACCAGCCGCTACATTATCCCCACCCTCTCCATCCGGGAGTCTTTCCGGCCGGCCCCCGAGGCCGTCACGGTCAACCCCGATGGCCTGGAGATGGTGAGGGTACGGGAGAATTTTTACCCGGTGATCCGGCTCCATGAGCTGCACCAGATCGAAGCGGCGGTGGAGGAGCTGGGGCAGGGTATTCTGGTGCTGCTGGAAAATCAGGATCGCTGTATCTGTTTGCTGGTTGACGAAATTATCGGCCAGCAGCAGACGGTGATCAAGGGGCTTTCCGAATATATCGGCAGAATTGGTCAGGCCAGCTGTGTTTCCGGCTGCACCATAATGGGCAACGGCGAGGTTTGCCTGATTCTCGATGTTGGCAGCCTGACGGAACTTTAACAACCTTGAGTAAAACGTACTGTTAAGCGAGGGGTGAAAGATGGAAGTCAAGAACCGGAAAAAGGTTGCGGAGGCTGTTTTGGTTGACCTCAGTGCGTTGAAAACCAATGCCAGTGGCAGGAATGGTCATGGCTGATAAACTGGCGGAGCATATCCGGGAGGCGCTGCCTCAAAGCCTGGCTCAATTGCGCCAAGCGATTGATGACAACAACCCCCGGGAGATGAGCCGCCAGGCCCATGCCCTGAAAAGTCCGCTGGCCACCTTTGGCGCCTTGGGGGCCTTCAGGCTGGCCCGGGAAATGGAATTGCGGGGGGAGGCGGGTGATATGAGCCGTTCTTTGGCCCTGCTGGTCACCCTTGAAGGTGAAACGCAGCGTATTATTGATTTTTTTAACGATCCTGACTGGCGGGATCAAGTTTAAACAGTGCCGCAGACATCAAAAGGAGAGACAGGATGAGAACACTGGTGGCGGAAGATGATTTTGTCAGTCGGACGGTTTTGCAGGAAATCCTGACACCCTATGGCACCGTCCACCTGGCGGTGGACGGTGAGGAGGCCCTGGCGGCCTACGAGCGGGCCATTACCACCAGACAACCCTACGATCTGATCTGCCTGGATATCATGATGCCGAAACTGGACGGCCAGGAGGTTTTGCGCCGTATTCGGCAGCGGGAGAAAGAGCTGGGCATCGGCGGCTCGGATATGGCCAGGATCCTGATGGTCACCGCCCTGGGGGACGCCAAGAACATCATGACGGCCCTGGTCAAGGGTTCCTGCGAGGGTTACCTGGTCAAGCCCATCCGGCGCGAGAAGCTGTTGGAGCAGTTGCGTAAACTGGACATGATCCAGGAATAAAACAGCCTGAGGCCGCCGGCATGTTGAAAAGCAAAGTGGTGGGAGTGGGCGAGTTCGCCGTTTCCAGCGATCCGGGGGAGGTGGTGAAAACCTTTGCCCTGGGTTCCTGTGTGGCGGTGATCTTTCTCCACAAGCCCACCCGCACCGTGGGGCTGATCCATGTCGCCCTGCCGGAATCGTTGATCAGCCCGGATATCGCGGCCAAGCGCCCGGGCTACTTTGCCGATACCGGGGTGGAGGCCATCCTCAAGGAGATGGGCAGGTGTACCGGGACCTGCAGCACCAAGCTGGCCCAGGGGATGGTGGTCAAGATGGCCGGGGGGGCCAACGTGATGGATGCCAACAACACCTTCAATATCGGTAAACGCAATATTTTGGCCCTGAAAAAGATCCTCTGGCCTTTGGGCATGGGGCCGGTGGCCGAGGATGTGGGCGGGGGGATCAGCCGCACGGTGGCGGTGACGGTGGGAACCGGGCGGGTGATGCTGTCGTGCGCCGCCAAGGGGGAGTGGGAACTATGAAAAGTAAAGAGCAAAAGGCGGCGATTGACCAGGCCATTGGCCGTTTGCCCCGCCTTTCCGCCGCCGCCATCCGCCTGTTACGCCTGGTCCAGGAGCCCGATCATGGCCTGGCCGAGGTGGTGGCCATCGTCAAAAATGATGCCCTGCTCACCTCCCGGGTTTTAATGGTGGTCAACTCGCCGGTTTATGGTCGCCTAAACAAAATAACCGGCATTGACCACGCGGTGTCCCTGCTGGGGGAAGACCTGGTGGTGGGGGCGGCCATGAAAGAGGCCGCCGGCCTGCTACTGGACAAAAAACTCGACGGTTACGCCGCCGAGGAGGGGGAGTTGTGGCGGCATAACCTGAAGACCGCCCTGGCCGCCAAGATCCTGGCCCGGCAAACCACCGGCAAGGTCGCCCCGGAACTGGCCTTTACCTGTGGCCTGCTCCATGACTTGGGCAAGGCGGTGATCTCCGATTACCTGGGGGATAACGCCGGCCGGATCCGCCGGGCGGTGGAACAGGGCAAAGTGGCCGATTTCCTCGCCGCCGAGCGGGTTTTGCTGGGGATTGATCATGCCGAGGCAGGCTTTACCATCGCCACCAAGTGGTCCCTGCCCGTTCCCCTGCCCGAGGTCTGCCGCTTCCACCACACCCCCGGCCAGGCCCCGCCGATGTGGCGGGAGTTACTCTACATTGTCCACCTGGCCGATATTGTTGCCATGCTCTCGGGGGTCGGCACCGGGGCCGACACCCTGCAGTACCACCTGGATAGAAATTATGAAGCTTACCTGACCCTAGACGAAAAGGGGCTGCCCATGGTGGTTTTGCAGGTGGAGGAGGAGTTTAGCAAGGTGGCGGAGGTTTTTTAGGAAGGAGTAACCGTGCACCAGTAGTACTGACTTACCGGTCAAACGGGCCGTAATCGTTCAGCAGTGCCGCAGATTCGGGCAAGCAGCCAGGTGCAGCGTACACCGGGTACTCAAGCCTGGCTGATCGCCCGAAGGTGCGGTGCTGCTGAACGATTACAGGAAGGGAGGAGTTTATGCGTATTGTTATCGTGGATGATTCCGCCACCGCCCGGATGTTCATCCGGCGTTGCCTGGAAATCGCCGGTTTCCGGGAGGCGGAGATCATTGAGGCGGAAAACGGCCGCCAGGCCCTGGAAACGATCCGGCGGCAACGAGTGGATCTGGTACTCACCGATCTGACCATGCCGGTGATGGATGGCTCCACCCTGCTTAAGTGGATGAAAAGCAACCCTGAGCTGGCCGACACCAAGGTGCTGGTGGTAAGCAGTGCCGGCAATCCCGCCAAGGAAAAAGAATTACTGGAACTGGGAGCCATGGCGGTGCTTGGCAAGCCGGTCTCCCCGGCCAGGATCAGCGCCCTGTTGCAGGGCCTGCTGCCACCGCAGAGTGAGCCAAAAGGATGGGACGATGAATGAGACAAGTGCTTGGGATGAATTGTTGCCCAAGGTGATGGCGGAGGTCATGGAAAATACCGCCTTCACCGAGGCTCGGCCGGTGGCCGAGGCGCCGTGCTTTGACGAGGGGGTGAGGAGTGTCGCCCTGTTGGTCCACGACCCGGTGCAGGGGGAGTTTCGTCTGCTGATGGCCGAGCCCCTGGTCAAGCATCTGGCCGCCACGGTGTATGGTCCGGTGCTGGAGGAGATTGACGAAGCGATCGAAAACGATTTTCTGGCCGAGTTGCTCAACACCATTGCTGGTCGTCTGCTGGGGGAGATGCTGCCCCCGGAGTGCAGTTTTCAGCTGGGCCTGCCCGAGTCGCGGGAGGGCCTGGCGGCCTGTTCGCACCCACCCTGCCTGAGTTGGCATTTCACCATCGAAGAGCTGAACTGCACCATCTCCCTGCACGGTGAAACCCTGCTGGCCTTGCGGCGGCCGCCGACCCCCGCCGATGATGAGGCCGGTTATTCCTTTTTGTAGCGTGTTATTACCTGGTTGATGCTCTCCTTGAGTTTTTCTATTTTAAAGGGTTTCAGTACGTAGCCTTTGGCGCCGGCTTCAATGGCCTCAATGACCATCTGCTCCTGGCCGTGGGAGGTGACCATGATGATCAGGGCGTCGGGGTCCATGGCCAGGATGCGGCTGGTGGCGGCGATGCCGTCCATTTCCGGCATGGTGATATCCATGGTTACCAGGTCGGGCCGGGGTAAGCCTTTGTCTTTAAGGTACTTGAAGGTCTCCACCGCTTCCATGCCGCTTTTGCAGGTTTTGCTTACCTGGTGACCAAGCTGCTCCAGCATGGCCCCCAGTTTTTTTATGGTTAAAGCCGAGTCGTCGACAACCATTATCTCGAGATTAGTCATTGATTCCCTCTGCATAGTCCAGGTTCATGGTAAAAAAATCTTTCGGTCCGACAAAATGAATACTCATCAGGCCGGCGCCGGTTACAATTTGAATGGTCCGGAAAGTCGCCCCTTTGTGACGGGTAATGGTTTTGGCTTCATTGATCACCACCGGGGGGGTAATAGAAATGGTTTTCCCTTTTGTCTCATGGCCGGCAATGGCGTTGCCCGCCACGATGTTAATCATTTCCGCCACTGCTTCCTCCCGCATCTCATCCCGTTCATCGTCGGCGATTTGCAACCCTTCGGCACTGGCGGTAAGAATTTTTTCGGCCAGGTCATGGTCGAAGCTGAAGGCCACCAGCAAGCGGATTTCCGCGTCCAGAGCCAGGATTGAGGTCAATTCCCGCAACTGCATCCGCACCACGTCCTCCCCGGCCTGGTACGCCTTGTTTACGGGGATTTCCAGCTCCTCCTTCAGGTATTCGATGGTCCGTTTGCCGATGGCCTGCATCAGGCGGCGCACCCGGCCGCTATTGAGCTTGTCGTTGCTCATCACTCTCCTCCGCGGTGATGTTTATCGGTTTTTTCTCCAGATAAGGCAACCGGAAGCGGAAAGTCGTGCCCTGCCCGGGGGTTGATGTTACCTCGATGCGACCGCCAAGTCTCTCCGTTTCAGCCTTCACCGCTGCCAGTCCCACGCCGCGGCCGGATAACTCATCGGCCTGGTCCTTGGTGGTGAACTGGTCATCGAAGATCAGCAGGTGGAGTTCCGCCGGTTGGGCGGCGGCGGCCTGGTCGGCACTCAGGCGGCCGAGTTCCACGGCCTTGCGGCGAATGCTTTCGGCATCCAGGCCGCGGCCGTCGTCGCTGATTTCCAGGATAATCTCGTCGCCCTCTTGCCGCACCAGGCAGTGGAGGTGTCCCTCCTCCTCCTTGTCCTGCTCCCAGCGCTCTTCCGGTGTTTCAAGGCCGTGGTCCACCGCGTTGCGGAACAGGTGGACCAGAGACTTGCTGAAAGGCGCGTAAATCTCGGGTGCCACCAGCAGGTCTTGATCATCGATCTCGATGGGGGCCAGCTCTTTTTCCCGGCGTTCGGCCAGTTTTTGCGCCGCTTTGGCGTGGCCGGCCAGCAGGTTGCGAAACGGAACGTAGCGCAGCCGCTGCAGCCGTCGGAGCATGGTTTGGGTCTCCTCGCTGTCCAGGCTCGGGCCTTGGCCGTGCAGCAACCGCTCGGCCAGATTTTCCAGCATCTCCACTTCCTCGGCGGCCAGCAGAAGCTGGCCGCGACGGGTAAAAAAGGCTTCTCCCAGGGTCTCACGCAGGATCAGCAGGTCCTGCTCCAGGGCGGCGTCGGCCTGCTGCATTTGGTGTTGCCATTCCCGGGGGTCGGGGGTTTGTCCGGCCTTTTCCTGGTCTTGCCGCAGTTCTGTTTCGAGCTGGTGCAGGCTGCGGGGCAGGTGAATGAACTCCAGTTGGCCGAATAGTCCTTTGAAGGTGTGGACCTGGCGATAGATCTCGTTTATGGCCGATTCCCGGTCGCCGGCGGCGGCATCAAGCAGCCGGGGCAGTTCCTGTTGGCCGAAGCGGCGGTAATCGTCCAGGACCTCGAAAAGCTCCGCCGATTCGGTGGCGGCGCAGACAATCAGCCGCAGCCGGGTCTGTTCCTCGGCGACCTGGGACTCCAGGCGCAGTTTTTCGGTGATATCGGTGATGACCAGCATCATCAACCGCTCACCGATGAGCCGGTAATCGACTTCCAGCTCACGGTCGTTGAGTTGAAAATGGCCGGGCAGCAGGGAGAGCAGGGTTTCGCGTTTGAACTCATCAGGGGTTTCGAAAATCCGCCGGATATTATCGCCCAATCGGCCGGCCTCCGGCTCGTTGGCGGAGCACAGAAGCTCGGTGATGGGTTTGCCGCTCAGTTCGGCGCCCAGCAGAGTTTCGCACTCCCGGCTGTATTCCGGTTCCACTCTCAGGTCGGGGCCGAAGGAGAGAAAGCCCTGGCCGGAGTTGTCGAGCAGGCCGCTCAGGCGCCCACTTTTTTCAGTCAGTTGTTGCCGGGTGACCAGGATCTGGCGGTACATGGTGGCCACCAGGAAGGTAACCGCCAATATCAGGGCGGCGTTGAGCAGCAGAAAGTAGATCAGGCGGCGGGTGTTTTCGTGGGCCTGGGAGAGAAAGGCGCCCTTGTCCATACTGACCCCCAACACCCCGGCCAACTCGCCGACTCGCCAGTTGGTGTGGCAGACCAGGCACTGGCTGTCCACCGGGATCCGTTCATAAAAGTGAGCGGTGCGACTGCCCAGTGCTTCAGCCCGGCCCCGATCATTGAACGAGATACCCTGGTCGAGCTGGAAATGGCAGTCGGCGCAAGGCTGCCCGGCCACCTGGCGCAGGTGTTGCCGGCCGCTGGGGGAGTTGCTGCGATCCTCCAGGTTCCAGTCGTCACGCAGGAACATCCCCCTGGTTTGGCGGTAAAGCTCCTCGTTGGGGTTGATGAGATTGCCCTGGCTGTCGCGGACAAAGGGGATGCCGACGGTAACCTTGCCGGAACGGTAGTTCATCAGACCGTCGCGATCGTAAAGGGTGGTTGCGACCACGCCTTCCAGTTGGGCGATGTTGTCCATAACCAGGGCGAAGGATTTGCGCTGCCCTTTTTCGATGGAATCCCTGGTCTGGGTGATGTAGTTGGCGAGCACCCCGTAACCCTGATCCCGGATCATCGCCTCGGAGGTCTGGAGCTGGTAGTGGTGAAAAAGCACCATGGCCGGCAGGGAGGTCAGCAGCAGGCAACAAAAAACGATGCCCATGAACCGGCCCCGCACCCGTTCCGGGTCGCTGTTGCTCAACCATTGCCGCCAGGCCGGTGGTGGAGTCATTCCGTGCCTCCCCGCTCCCGGCGGTATGGAGCAATGCTGTCTCCCTGCAGCAGCCCTTTGCGCACCCGGGGGTCGTCGTAAAGATGATAAAGGACCGGCCGGGGAAAAAGCTCACTGGCGCAGCCGATACAAGGGTGGCCGGCCCGCAGGCAGTAGTTGCTGTTGCCGTTGTAACCGTTGCCGGGGCAGTCATTGTAGGTGACCGGTCCCTGGCAGCCCAATTCCAGCAGGCAGCCCTCCTCCCAGATGTGGCGGGCAAAGTCCTGTTCCTGGAACGAGGCGTAACGGGGGCAGCGCTGGTGGATGGTGTGACTGAAAAAACGGTTGGGGCGACGACGGCCGTCCAGTTCCGGTAAACTCCGGTGACGCATGAAGTACAGCAGGGTGTAAACCAGGTGCTCCGGTTTCATCGGGCAGCCGGGCAGGTTGACCACCGGGGTCTTGATTCCTTCCTGAGCCAGATGCTCGGTCAAGGAAACCACCCCGGTGAGGGTGCCGGGCATGGCAGCCACGCCGCCGGAGACAGCGCAGGTGCCGGCGGCCAGGCAGGCGCTGGCCCCCGCCGCCAGCCGGCTGACCCAATGGCCCAGGGGTTGATGGTCAAGCATACAGGCATGGGGCATGGTGGCCGGGATTCCGCCTTCCAGGACCAGGAGATAAGGTTCATCGCCATCGGCCAAGGTCGAAAGCAACTCCCCCACCTGGTTGCCGGTGGCCTGGGCCAGGTTGGGGTGGTAAAGCAGGCGACTGAACTGGGTCAACAGGTCCAGCACGGTGATCTGTTCGATATTGAGCAGGGAGATGGAGCAGCCCGAACAGGAGGAGCCTTGCAGCCAGACCAGGTTGGGGCGCGGCCGGGAGCGCTCATCTGCTTCGGCGGCCAGCAGCTCTTCAAAGGAGAGCAATGGCGCCGCCCCGGCGGCGATTACCACCCGGTAAACTTTTTTCAGGAATTCCCGGCGACTGAACGGAGTCATGAAACCTACCTAGTGCACGGAACAGGCAATGCAGGGATCCGCCGAGCGGGCGATCCGCGCCGCCTCCAGCGGTTGCTCCGGGTTGCTGATCCTGGTTCCCAGCAGCATCTTTTCCACCGCCCCGGGCTTGCCGGCGGCATCTTTGGGGCCGAAATTCCAGGTGGAGGGCACCACCAGTTCATAATTTTTGATCAAGCCGTCTTTGTCGGTTTCCAGCCAGTGCCCCAAGGCGCCCCGGGAGGCCTCGGTTATCCCCACCCCCCGGGCGTTGCGCGGCACTTCCCGTTCCTCAAACCCCAGCACGCCATCCTTTACCATTTCAAGCTGCTCCTTAAGCCGGCCGATGATCAGGGCCGCCGAGAGGTAACGGCTGAGGTGGCGGCCCATCACCGAGTTGTAATCGGCCACGGTTATGCCAAGCTCCCGATTGGTGTGGTCCACCAATTCCTTCAGAGCCTGGTTGCCGCCTTGGTGGTAGCTGTTGACGATGCGGGCCGCGGCCCCGACTTCCATGACCTCGCCGCGATAGCGGGGAGCCCGGCTCCAACTGTACTTGCCGCCTTTTCGCTGCTCTTCCCGTTGGAACTCCTGCCAGTCCAGGGGGGTGAGGCGGCTGGTGGCCAGGGGCGGCAGGGCGGTGCCGGATTGCTGGCGGTAAAAGGCGTAGGTGTGATCTTCGTTGATGGCGTCAAGCTCCAGAGGTTGGTGTTCACCGTTCAGCAGGGCGCCCCCGGCAAAGAGGTGATTGTCGCCATCGGCCTCGGGCAGGAAGGGAAAGGAGAGAAAGTTGCCGTAACCCCGGCCTTCCTGGAAGTAGTGCGGAAAGGCCCGGCAAACGCTGAAGATGTCTTCGCGGTAGGGTCCCAGCACAAAGGCTTCGGCCCGCCGCAGCAGGGTGCGATATTGGGCCAGCATTCCCAGGGTGGG
The DNA here is from genome assembly GCF_000092205.1 of Desulfurivibrio alkaliphilus AHT 2. Classification (GTDB taxonomy): domain Bacteria; phylum Desulfobacterota; class Desulfobulbia; order Desulfobulbales; family Desulfurivibrionaceae; genus Desulfurivibrio; species Desulfurivibrio alkaliphilus. The sequence continues at coordinate 799,720 of NC_014216.1, forward strand.
CCGGGTGGTGACCCCGCCGGCTTCAATGGCCACCGGGTGCGGCGCCTTGCCGCCGAAAATGGCCACCATCTTCTGCAAATCGGCCAGCAGGGTGAAGTTGGCAAAGTAGTTGCGGACCAGCAACAGGCTGTCGGTGTCACCCGGCAGTTGATCGTCGTGGCGGTAACGGGGCAGGAACGGGGCGCCGGGGAAGATCCGGGATGAACGGACTTCTTCCTCCACCCATTGGCGAACTGCCGCCAGCACGGGATCGCCGCCTTTGTAGGCCAGTACCGCCTCAATATCGATGAAATCCAGGGCGCTCAGTTGGTAGAAGTGCAGCAGGGAGTCATGCACCAGGTAGGCGCCGGTGATCAGGTTACGCAGCAACTGGCCGTTGGCGTTGGGGCGGATGCCCATGGCGTCTTCCAGGGCCAGGGCGGCGGCTTCGGCATGAGCATATGGGCAGACCCCGCAGACCCGCTGGGTGACCTGCTGGGCCACCCGGGCGTCGTAGCCGATCAGCGCCTTCTCCAGGCCGCGGAAGAGCAGGCCGGCGGCCCGGGCCTGGGTGATCACCCCATCTTCCACCCGGGTTTCGATCTTAAGATGCCCTTCCACCCGGCTGAGGGGGTCAATGGTAATCCGCTTGCTCGTGCCGCTCTCATTCATGATGAGTAGAGGATTAACCAAAACTTAAGGGGCTGTCAATTAAATCATTTTTTGTTGTCAAATTAACAAATAAAGGGTGCCAATTATTTGTTGTAACGTAAAAAAACGCAAACAGTAACTGTTGGTGTCGGGCGGAATAGTCAAGCTGGTTTTTCCCGGTCGTGGCTGGAAGTTGTGCTTGCTTACTTTGGCGCTGCCCGCTCGGCTTCCGATTCCAGATCCCGGCCCGACCGCGGCAGGGTAAAAATGAAGGTGCTGCCCTTTCCTTCACCCCGGGAGTCCACCCATATCCTGCCGCCGTGGCGTTCAACGATCTTGCGCGCCATGGCCAACCCGACCCCGGTGCCTTCGTAACGCTCCCGGTTGTGCAGGCGCTGAAAGACCTTGAACAGGCGGGAGAACTGCGCCGGATCAATGCCGATGCCATTATCTCTAACCGAGAACTCCCAGCAGTGCTCCCCGGGGCGAACCTCGACCATGACCACCGGCGGGCGCTCGGGAGCCCGGTATTTCAGGGCGTTGCCGATCAGGTTCTGAAACAGCCGTACTCCTTCGTTATAGCTGGCCTCCACCACCGGCCAGTCGCCGATCAGCTCCACCCGGCCGCTGGTTTCAGCCAGCAGGGGTTGCAGGTAGTTGATGGCCTCCCGGGCCATTTCCCGGCTATCCACCGGGGCGATCGGTTCACCCAAACGGCCCATCCGGGAGTATTCCAGCAGGGCGATCAGCATCTTGTCCATCCGACTGGCGCCGTCGGCGGCGAAGTGCATCATCTCGCGGGTTTCGCCTTCGAGTTGACCGCCTAGTTTGTCTATCAGGATTTTGATGTAGCTGTTAATCATTCTTAGCGGCTGCCGGAGATCGTGGGAGGCGGCATAGGCGAACTGCTCCAGTTCGGCGTTGGAGCGAGCCAAGGCCTCCTGGGCCTTTTTTTGCGCGGTGATATCCCGGCTGATGCCGAAGATACCCACCACCTTGCCCCGGGCGTCGAACAGCGGCCATTTGTTGGTCTGGACGTAACCGATCCGGCCGAGTTCATCGTAATAGGGGTTGATTTTGTTGAGTAGCGGGATTCCCCGGCTGAAAACCGGCGACTCTTCCTCCTGGTAAATGCGGGCCGTTTCGGGCGGGAAAATCTCCCGGTCGTGTTTGCCGATCATCTCCCGCCAGTCGGTATGGCCGGTGATTTTCGCCATGGCCTGGCTGCAGAAACGGATCCGAGAGTGCTCATCTTTGAAATAGACAAAGTCGGTGGTGAAGTCGAGGAAGGCCTCTACATCTCGGGAGAACTCGGCCAGCTTCTGTTCGCTGGCGCGTAATTCGGTCATCGCCGCTTGTCGGGCCCGTTCGCTTTTATGCAGATGGCGGGCGACCATCAGAAAGCCAAACCCCAGCAAGAAGGCAATCGCCATATTGACCTTGGCTCGTTGCCGCCAGCCGGCCAGGTAATGGGATTGCGCCATGGCTGCCTGCACGTAAAAGGGGAAGTTATCCAGCACCTGGAAACTGCCCAGGCGTTTGATGCCATCGGGGCTGGCCGTGTAGGTCAGCTCGCCCTGGCGTTCGCCGGCTGCGATGCGCTGGTAGATGGGGTTGTCGGGGGGCAGCGGCTGGTTGAAGTCCGCCGGGTCGTAGGCGGGCTGGCGGGCGATCAGTACCGTGGTGTCGCTGCGCCGCAGGAGGACGGCGCCGCCGGGACCGGGGTCCAGGGCGGCCAGTAAGCGATTGATGTTTTCAAGGGGAATTACGGCGCCGATGATCCCTTGGAAGTTGCCGTCCGCGTCGCGCCGGGCCCTTATCTGGCTTATGACATCAGTGCCGGTGGTGCGGGCGATGATGATGTCGGAGAAGGTGGTGTCGATTTCGGGGTTGTCGCGTAAAAGCTGAAAATGGGGCCGATCGGCGATGCTGATCGGGGTAGTGAAGGGGATGGAGGAGTAGCTCTGCCGGCCCTCGGCATCAAATACAAAAAGCCCTTCAATGCCCGGAAAAATTTTCTTCAGGGCAGCCAGGCGCTGGCTTATAACGGTTTGCTGGTCAGCGGCGGAAAGTTGTGCAAAACCCTGCATATCGCTGGGCACAAACTGCAGCATCTGGTCCACAAACCTGAGCCCGCCGTCGATTTGCTCAAAATTGGCGTTTAACTGCAACCCCAGCGCCTGGGTCAGGTTTTTCGTGCTGGTGAGGGCTTTTTCGCTGTGCTGCCGGTGTTCGCTCAGCAAATCAACACCCAGCAAAGCAAGGAAGAGCACCAGCGCCACGGCCAGCCAGGGAATAGCGGCGGCGGTTCGCTGCTTGGTGGAGCGGAAAGGCAATTTAAAGTTCATCGGATTTCACCGCTGATGGGCAAAGAATGCTGACCTAAAGTAAAGTAAGGTTATCGCCTCGGCTGGACATTTGCAAAAAAATCAGCCCCGGTAGCCGAAAAGCAGTTTCAGGATTTTGCGGACGCGGGGGGAGAAGATCTTTGGGGCCAGTAACGAACCAGCCGCCTTTTTGTTGATCTCGCTCAAGGTGGGGTAGGGGTGAATGGCGGCGGCGATGCGGGCCAGGCCAACTTTGCCGTTCATGATCGCCACCCACTGGCTTAAGATGTCGCCGGCCCCGGGTCCGGCAATCGTCACCCCCAGGGGACGGTCACGGCGGTCCAGCAGCAGCTTGAGCCTGCCGCCGGTTTCGCCTTCCGCCCGGGCCCGGTCGTTGGCGGCAAACTCCTCGCTCAGCACCCGGTAGTTCAGGCCGGCGGCGCTGGCGCTTTTTTCGTTATGCCCCAGCCCGGCCAGTTCCGGCTTGGTGTAGGTGCAGTGGGGTACCCAGGTGTAGTCGGTTTTGCGCGGCAATCGGAAAACGGCATTGCTCAGGGCGATGCCCCCTTCGTAACCGGCCACATGGGTGAACTGGTAGCCGCCGATGACGTCGCCGGCGGCGTAGATATGTTTATGGCCGGCCCGCAACCGGCGGTCCACCTTGATGCCCCGGGGGTCGAAGGGCACGTCGATTTGCTCCAGCCCCAGGCCGTCGGTGTTGGGGCTTCGGCCCAAGGCCACCAGCAAGGCTTCGGCGGCAATGGTCTGTTCCCGGCCCGCCGCATCAGCAACCACCACTTCGCGCCGATCACCGCCATCGGCCACCCGCCGCACCGCCGTTTTAAGCAAAAACTCAACCCCTTCCCGTTCCAGCTCCCGCTGAACCAGGGCCGCCAGGTCGGGATCCTCCCGGCTGAGAATCTGGTTGCTGCGCTGGACCACCGTCACCTTGCTGCCCAGGCGGCTGAATGCCTGGGCCATCTCGACGGCGATGGGGCCGGCCCCCAGGATCAGCATTGAGTCGGGCAGGTGGTCCAGGTAGAAAATTTCCCGGTTGGTCAAATGCGGGGTTCTATCCAGGCCGGGGATGGCCGGGATCTGGGGGGATGACCCGGTGGCGATCACCCAGGCTCTGGCGCTGGCGGTTTGGCCGTCGATCTCCACCGCGTGCTCGTCGCGGAAACGGGCCGGCCCAAAGCGGATTTCGGCCCCCAGGCGGGAAAAGCGTTCCACCGAGTCATGCTGCTGGATCACCGCTATCACTTCCCGGATGCGGGCCGCCACAGCGGCAAAGTCCACCGGCGGTGGGGTGATGGCCGGCAGCCCGTAGCGCGCTCCTTCTTTCATCTGCTGATAAACATGGGCCGACTTGAGCAACGTTTTGCTGGGCACGCAGCCGTAATGGAGGCAATCCCCGCCCAGGGCCTCTTCTTTTTCCACCAGCAGGGTCTTTACCCCCAGTTGCGCCGCCCCCGAGGCCACGGTCAAGCCCGCCGCGCCACCGCCGATAACACCGAGGTCATAATCGAATTTGCTCATCTGCAAAACCTCTCACTGTTGCTTTTCCACCGGTACTGCCTGTTGCAGGGCCTGGCGGGCCAGCCGGGTGACGTAGATGGTGACGGTCAGGGTGGCCAGCAGCCCCAGACCTTGGAAGGCCAGCTCCCAGGTTCCGGCGGAAGGAGTTTCTTCCAGTGCCGCCCGGGCCACGTTGCCGGCCAGTGAGCCGGCGTAAACATAAAGGAGGGTGCCGGGCATCATGCCGATCCATGAGGCCAGCACGTAATGGGGAAAGGGGATGCGGGTCAGGCCGTAGGCGTAGTTGATCAGGTTGAAGGGGAAAACGGGGCTCAGCCTGGTAAGAAAAACGATCTTCCAGCCCTTTTGGGCCACGGCGGCATCGATTGCGGCAAATTTGCTATTACCCGCCACTTTGCGCTCAACGGCCTCCCGGGCCAGAAATCGCCCCAGCAGGAAGGCCAGGGCGGCGCCCACGGTGCTGCCCAAAGATACCGCCACAAAACCGCCGGCCAGCCCGAAGATGGCCCCGGCCCCGACGGTAAGAATAAACCCCGGCAGAAACAGCAAGGTAAAAAAAGCGTACAACAGAAAAAACACCACGTAACCGGTAAAACCCAGGCCCTCCACCCACTGCATAACCTCCACGGCCAACTCCCGGGCGGGCAGCAGGTACAACCCCATTGCGACAATCATTGCCAGCAGGCCGGCAACCAGCAGACGAATTTTCATGCCGCTTCTCCCTCCGGTTCGGGGGCGATGTTTTGCCGGTCGGCGTACTCCCGTCAGCCCCAGCAGCCCCGACAGTTACCTAGCGTAGCATTATTTTACTTGCACAGCCAGTGCTGTATGTGGAGAATGAAATAAGCGTTCCAACATGATTACTCTGTTTTGAGGAAACCAACGCAAAAGGAGGTGGCAGCATGAACGGTAAAGGAAAAAAGTTGGTTTTAACGGCGGCACTGATGATGGGGCTGGCAGTGCCGGCGACCCTGATGGGGCAAACGGCGGCCGAGGAACGGGGCCAGGCTTTGTTTAATGATCCTAAGGCCTTTGGCGGTCAGGTGTCCTGCAACTCCTGCCATCCCGGGGGGCAGGGGCTGGAGCGATCCGGGACCAAAACCAGATTCAGGATCATGGGTGAGCGACAAAACAGTTTGGCCGAGGCGATTAACTTCTGCATCATCAACGCCAACAAAGGTGAGGCCATCGCCGAAGACTCTCGGGAGATGCAGGATATGATCGCCTATATCAAGTCCCTGGCCGCGCCGGCGCCGGCTTACGGCCCGCCCCCGCCCGTCCCCGGCCCGGGTTACGGGGTACCGCCCAGGCCCAGGGCACCGGGTTATGATATGCCACCGGCTCCTCCGGGGCCCGGTTATGGAGTGCCGCCCAGGCCCAGGACGCCGGGTTATGATATGCCACCACCCCCCCCGGGACCGGGTTACGGCCGTTAAAGCATCAAGCAACAGGTGGTAACTTATCACTATAAGGCCAAAGTTTTATTTATGGCTCGGTGCATACTGAATTGCCAAAATCTATTTGACCGGGCCTTAGCTATTGCTTAAGTTGCGCCGCTGAACTGCAAAACAAGAGGCGCAACCATGCTTGACGAGTGGCGACGGCTGACCTGCGACAGCCGGGCGATTTATGTAAATTCTGAAAAACCAGACTGGGTGGTGGTCAACAACCGGGCCGATGGGCTGTTGCAGGCTCTGCAGGCCGGCGGCTCCTCCGGCTCCCTGGCTGAGGCGCTTTGTGCCGCCGGCCGGGAGGGCGGGCTGGACCAACAGGAGTTGGCCACCAACCTGGTGACGGCCGGGCGCCTGCTGGCCCGACTGGGCGAGCAGGTCCCGCCCTACCCGGGCCGGGGCGAGTTGTTGCGGGAGGGTGAAAATCCCGCCCTTAAAGAGTGCTGGTTTCACCTTACCAACAACTGCAATCTTGCCTGCCGTCACTGTCTTTTTGCCTCCCGCCCCGGCCTGGCGGCCGAGAGTCTGCCCGCCGAGTTGCTGCGCCGGGGTCTGGCCGAGGCCCGGGAGATGGGCTGCCGGCTGTTCTATTTCACCGGTGGCGAACCTTTTACCTACCCCGATTTTACCGCCATCCTGACTGGGCTGCTGGCCGATCCCGACCACCATGCCGTGGTGCTGACCAACGGCCTGCTGCTGGTCAACCACCTGGCCGAATTGCAAAAGTTGCCCCCCGGCCGGCTGCACCTGCAGCTCAGCCTTGACGGTCTGGCCGAGCAGCATGATCAGCTTCGGGGGCGGGGCAGTTTCACCGGCCTGGTGGAAGCCCTGCAACTGCTGCGTCGCCACGGCCTGGCGGCCACCCTGGCGGTGGCGGTAAACCGGATCAACGTCGAACAACTGCCGGCCATGGTGGATTTTGCCGCCGAGCAGGGGGTGGGTAATCTGCATCTGATCTGGCATTTTGTCCGCGGCATTGGGAGCCGGGAGCAGTTTGTCGCGCCGGCCGAAATCCTGCCCCGGCTGCTGGCCGCCCAGGAGCGGGCGGAAGAGCGCGGGGTGCTGATCGACAACGTGGAAACCCTGCGCGGCCAGGTTTTTTCCTCGCCGGGCACCCGTTATGATTTGGCCAACACCGCCTGGGAGTCGCTGACCGTCGGCCCCGACGGCCATGTTTATCCCTCGCCGGCCCTGATGGGCGTCAAGGAGCTGGACTGCGGCCCCCTCAGCGACGGCCTGGCCCGGATCTGGCAACAAAGCCCGGTGCTGCGGCAGATTCGCGCTACCTCTCTGCAAGACAGCGAGGCCTACCGGCAAAACCCGCTTAAATTGCTGATCGGCGGCGGCGATCTGGACCACAGTTATCTGGCCGGCGGTGCACCGGTCGGCCATGATCCTTACCTGGAACTATACAACGGCCTGGCCCTGTGGCTGATCGCCCGCCAGGCCGACAGTTATCCCGTACCGTCACCGGCGGTCGCCCGGGAGCCGGCGGTGCTGCTGGCCATGGGTGAGGTAAGGCATGACTGTCCAGACGGCGGAGCGGCGGTCAGCTTCACCCATTGCAACTGCGTGATCTCCCTGGCCGACGAGCAGGGGCGGGGGCATGGGCCGGTGCGGGAATTTTACGCCGCCGCCGCCCGCAGCGCTCAAGATGACATCGTTAACCCCCTGGCTCCGGAACAGGGTCTGGCCACCTACATCCCCGAGGAGTCCCGCCGGAAATCGTACGGTTGCGGCAGCCCGGTCCATGATGCCGCCCCGCAACCCGGCCAGGTGCTGGTTGACCTGGGCAGCGGCAGCGGCGTGGAGTGTTTTATTGCCGCCCGGGCGGTTGGCCCGTCTGGGCGGGTGTTCGGCATTGATATGACCGATGAGATGCTGGCCCTGGCGGAAAAGTCCAAGGCGACGGTGGTGCGGGAGTTGGGGGTTGATAATGTGGCTTTCAAGAAGGGACTGCTGGAGGCCATTCCCCTGCCCGATGACTGTGCCGACCTGGTGATTTCCAACTGTGTGATCAACCTCAGCCCGGACAAACGCCGGGTCTTTCACGAGATTTGGCGGATTCTCAAGCCCGGCGGCCGGTTGGTGGTTTCCGACATCGTCACCGATGAGCCGGTGCCGGTGGCGATAAAAAACAACACCAGGTTCAGGGGCGAATGCCTGGGAGGAGCCATGCACCAGGAAGAGCTGCTGGCCATGTTGCATAGCTGCGGTTTTGCCGGCAGCCGCCTGCTCAAGCGCTTCCCCTACCGCCAGGAGGGCGACACCCGTTTTTATTCCCTGACCTTTGCGGCCGACAAACCAGTGGCGCCACAAAACCTGGAGGTCATCTACCGGGGGCCCTTTGCCGCCGTGCAGACCGCCGCCGGGGTGCTGCTGCGCCAGGGGCAGCGGTTGCAAACCGTCCTGAATGAGGCCGAGCGCCGGGATGAGGCGATCCTGGTGCTCGACGAGGCCGGGGCGGTTACCAACCTGCCCATGAGCGGCGGTTGTTGCCCGCCTGCCTCACCGGAAGATCCAGCTTCAAAGGAAGCTCCGGCAGGGGCAGCGTCGGCGCCGCTGGAGAAAACCCTGCCGCTGTTTACGCCCGGTTCGGGCAATTCGGCCGGTGGGCCGGGGGCTGCCGCCGGCAGCTGTTGCCCGTCGTCGGCAGCGCCGGCCGGGGCCGGTACCGCCACCGTCCGGCATCAGGCCGGCTGCCTGGTCTGTGGTGAAGAACTTCGATACTCCCGGCAAGAACGTGATCAGGCCTGCCATTACTGCGGTGTGGTGAGCAAAACCAACGCCGTCTGCCGGCAGCATCATTACGTCTGCGACGACTGTCACCAACGTGACGGCCTGTCGGTCATCCGGGCGATCTGCAGTGAAACCAGCGAGCAGGACATGCTGGCCCTGCTGGCCAAAATCCGCCACTCTCCGGCTATTCCCATGCACGGCCCGGAACATCACGCCCTGGTGCCGGGGGTGATCCTGGCCACCTATCGCAACCGGGGCGGCGAGTTGAGCCGGGAAGCGATCCTCACCGGCATAGCGCGCGGTTCCCAAATACCCGGCGGGGCCTGCGGCTTTTGGGGCAACTGCGGCGCTGCGGTTGGGGCCGGGATCGCCTTCAGTATTCTGCTGGATGCCACCCCGCTGTCCCCCAAGCCCCGCCGCCAGGCACAGGAGATATCCGCCCGGATTCTGTCCGCTGTCGCCTCTGTCACCGGCGCCCGCTGCTGCCGGCGGGAAGCCTTCATCGTCCTGCGCGAAGCCGCCGCCATCTCCCGAGAGCTGCTACCGGTTTCCCTGCTGGCTGAGGCCGACTTCACCTGTGACCAGGCTGTGGCCAACCCTCAGTGTATCCGCCGCCAGTGCCCGCTGCTGCCATTGTAAACGTCCAGCAGCGCCACATCTTCGGGCGATCAGCCGGGTTTGCGCACGGGGTGCGCCGCCGATTGTTGTTTCCGGGGCTGGAAAATGATAAAGGTAGATGGCAGTGCCCGCTGATTCTTTGCAAGCCTGACCTTTTTCAACGGAAATCAAGGTAAAATGAAACTCTTAACCGGGCGGCGTTCTCATCTGTTGCCAATAATGCTCTTTTTGTTGCTGCTCCTGCTCCCTGGAACGGGCCAACCGCAAACGGCCGACGAGCGGCTGACCTTGGGGGTTCTGGCCTATCGCCCGGTGCCGGACACCGAGCAGCGCTGGCAGCCTCTGGTCGATTACCTCAACGCCGCCGTGGCGGATCTCAGGCTCGACCTCAAGGCCCTCAATTACGACGACCTGGAAAATGCCATCGCCGCCGGCGAGATCGACTTCGTACTCAGCAACCCGGCCCATTACGTGCTGCTGGCCCATCGGGACAACCTATCCTCGCCGCTGGCCACCATGATCAACCTGGTGCAAGACCAGCCATCCCGTGGTTTCGGTGGGGTGATTCTGGTGCCCTCCCAACAGCGGGAGCTGCAACAGGTCAAGGACCTGGCCGGCCGGACCGTGGCCACGGTTTCCCGCAAGTCCCTGGGAGGGTTTCAGATGCAGGCCTTTGAGTTGCGGCAGCAAGGGGTAAACATTTTGCGGGAGTCTCGAGTGCTGGAAACGGGCATGCCCCACGACCTGGCCGTTGACACCATGCTGCGGGGCGAGGCCGATGCCGCTTTCGTCCGCAGCGGGGTAATGGAGGGGTTGATCCACGAAGGGCGGCTGGACCCGGAGGTGGTCAGGGTACTTAATCCGTTGCCCCGTTCTGAGTTCCCTTTTGTGCTTTCCACCCGGCTGTATCCCGAATGGCCCCTGGTCGCCCTGGCCCATGTCGATGAACAGGCGGCCCTGAAACTGGTTACCGCCGTACTGGCTTTGCCCCATGGTGGCGAAGACGCTCGCCGGGCGGGGATTTACGGCTTTACCTTGCCGGCCGACTACCGGCCGGTGGAGCAACTGCTGCGCGAATTGCGCCTGCCGCCTTTCGAGCAGTCGCCTTTCTTTACCCTGCATGATGCCTGGCAACGCTGGACGTGGTTGATCGTGGCCACGGTACTGTCCATGCTGTTTTTGCTGCTGTTGTCCATCGGCATGCTCTGGGCCCGGCGGCAGGTGGCCAGGCAACAAGCCCACACCATGAACCTGCTTAGAAGCTTAGGGGAAGGGGTTTACGGCACCGACCGCACCGGCCGGTGCACCTTTATTAATGATACCGCCCTGGAGATGCTGGGCTTTACCCACGAAGAAGTTATCGGTGCCGACCAGCACCAGCTTTTTCACCACCACACCCCCGACGGCCGGGAGTACCATGTGGAGGATTGCCCGGTTTATCTTACCGCCATGGATGGCCGGGTGCGGCGCCTGGAAGAATGGTTTTTTCGCAAGGACGGCCGTGGTTTTCCGGTGGAACTGGTGGTTACCCCGGTGCGTGAGCAGGGAAAAATCACGGGGACCATCGCGGCTTTTAAAGATATCAGCCAGCGCCGCCGGGCCGAAGAAAAGCTGCAACGGCAAAGCGAGGAACTGCACCGCTCCAACGCCGACCTTGAGCAGTTTGCCTATGCCGCCTCCCACGACTTGCGGCAGCCCCTGCGGATGGTACAGGGTTATCTGCAACTGCTGGTGCGCCGCCTGGGTAGTCGTCTTTCATCGGAAGAGCAGGAGTATATCTTTTACGCCACCGATGGCGCCCGGCGTATGGACGAGATGATCGTAGGCCTGTTGAATTTTTCCCGGGTAGGGCGCAAAGGCGATCCCATGGCTCCCCTTAATGGCCGCGCTCCCTTGGATGAGGCCCTGGCTTTTCTGGCTCTGGATATCGAGAAAAGCGGTGCCACGATGAAAGTCGCCGGCCGGTGGCCGCAAGTGGTGGCCAGTGGCGATGAACTGACCCGGTTGTTCCAGAATTTGTTGAGCAACGCCATTAAATATGTCCCTGCCGACCGCACCCCTGAGGTGGAGGTGGAATCTTCGGTGGTCGGTGATTGTTGGCGGGTTGAGATCCGTGACAACGGGATCGGTATCGACCCGAGCCAGCAGCCCCGGTTGTTCAAGGTTTTTTCCCGTCTGCAAAGCCGAAAGAAATTTGATGGCACCGGCATCGGCCTGGCCCTTTGCCGCCGGATCGTCGAGTGCCACGGCGGCAGCATCGGGGTGGAGTCCGCCGGTTCCGACCAGGGGGCGGTATTCTGGTTTGAGTTGCCTCTGGAACCAAAACTTGCCGAAGAACCAGATCCTGATCCCGATCACCAGGGAAAATACCATGAATGAACAGGTCGATCAAAAGAGCCCCGGGGAACTGTCGTTGCCTGGGCTGGTGGATATTCTTGGCAATATCAACGATGCGGTCTGGTCTTTTTCCTGGCCCGAGCTGGTAATGTTATTTGCCAGTCCGGCCACGGAACGAATTTACGGTCGACCGCCGGCGGCTTTTATTGAGCAGCCCGATTTGTGGCGGACCATGATGCACCCCGACGACCGTCACCTGGCCGACCGGATCATCGAGCAGTTGCAGGCTGAGGGGATGGCCGACCTGGAGTACCGAATTGTCCGGCAAGATGAAACCCTGGGCTGGGTGCGCGACAAAAGGCGGCTGGTGTACGATGACCAACAGCGACCGCTGCGGGTGGATGGCAGTATTTCCGATATCACCACCCAAAAACAGGCCCATGAGGCTTTGCGGGTCCTGGCGGAAAGCGGCAACCTGCAGGAGCAAAACGTCTTGGCCTTTCTGGTCGGCGAAATAGCGGCATCCCAGGGCAAGCGCCATGTGCTGATTGCAGAAATCCCCCCAGGGCAGCCGGATCTTGCCCGGACGGTGGCGGTCTGCAGCGACGGCAAGCTGGTGGAAAACTTCAGTTATCATCTGGCCGACACCCCATGCCGCAACGTGGTCAACCAAGGGGTCTGCTTTTACCCCCGCAACATAAGGCAACTGTTCCCTCGGGATCAGTTGCTGCAGGAGATGGAAGTGGAAAGTTACTGGGGCACACCCCTCTTTGCCACCACCGGCGAAACCATCGGTTTACTGGCAATCATTGATGATCGCCCGATGGCCGAGGAACCCCATAACACTGCGTTGCTCAAAAGTTTTGCCGTGCGGGCGGCGGCGGAACTGGAGCGCCGCCACGATGAGCTGCAACGGGATCTGATGATCTCCGCCCTCAGCCGCTCCAGCCAGGAGATGAAGCGGCTGGCTGAGGTTATGGCCCACCATCTGCAGGAGCCAACCCGCCGCCTGGTGACCTTTGCCCAGCGGTTGCGCAAAAGTTTCAGCTCGGACCAGGAGAGTCGTGAAAGCCTGACCGCCCTGGACTTTATCGAGTATGAGGCCTGGCGACTCAGGGCACTGGTTAATGATATTCAGCAGTACCTGAGCACCGAAGCTCAACCGCCGCAGGCGGTGGCCAGCGATGTCCGGGAGGTGCTGGCAGCCGAAGAACGGCGGCTGGCACCCCGGCTGGCCGAAATCAACGGTCGGCTCGAGATCGGTGAACTGCCGGCGGCGCCACTTGATGTGTCGCGGCTGCAAAAACTGTTTTCCGTGTTGCTGGATAACGCCATTGGCCACGCCACCGGCCATCACCCCCTGTTGATCAGGGTCAGCGGTGAGAGCTTACCGGGGTTGCTGCGGTTTAAAGTGGAAGACAACGGTCCCGGAATTGCTCTTGAACAGCGGAAAAAGGTTTTTAATCTGTTTGAAAAACTGGACTCCTCGCAGGCTGGAACCGGCCTGGGGCTGGCCATCGCCCGACGGATCGTCGACGGGCAGGGGGGCTGGATCGGGATCGGGGAAAGCGAGCTGGGGGGAACGGCGGTAATCATCGAGCTGCCCCGGAGAGATGGGGAAGGTTGAGCAAAGGCAGGCTTGCCGGCGGCATTAAAACAGCGCCGAATCGGTTATGAGCGCCGGGCCAGCAGGGAGAGCAGGTAAGCGCCGGCGGCCACCAGGATAATGGTGGGGCCGCTGGGCAGGTCGTGCAAAAAGCTGATGCCCAGGCCAAAGCTGACAAAGAGCAGGCAGCAAACGATGGCCCCCAGCATCATCTGCCCCAGGGTGCGGGCAAAGGTGCCGGCCACCGCCGCCGGCAGGGTGAGCAGGGCGATCACCATGATAATGCCCACCACCCGGACCAGCAAAACCACGGTCAGGGCGGTAAGGCAGAGCAGCAGCAGGTGATACAGGTCGCTGTTCAAGCCACGTAGCCGGGCAAATTCTCCGTCGAAACAAACCGCCAGCAACTGGTGGTAAAAAACCGCGCAGACCGTCACCACCACCAGGTTCAAGCCCAGCACCAACCAGATATCGGTTTGGCTGATCAGCAGAATATTGCCGAAAAGATAGCTCATGGGCTCCACATAGCCCGGGGTCTGGGCGATAAAGAGCAGGCCGATGGCCATGCCGGTGGCCCAAAGCGCCCCGATCACCGTATCTTCCCGCTGCTTGGCATGCAGGCTGACCAGCCCGATGATCAGAGCCGCCAGCAGGGCGGCGATCAGGGCCCCGTATAAGGGGTCAAACCAGCCGATGCCCACCCGGTGCTGCAGATAAAGCCCGGCGCCGATGCCCCCCAGTACGCAGTGGGCGATGGCCCCCGCCAGGTAGCTGATCCTTTTGGCCACCACGTAAGTTCCCATTATCCCAAAAGAGACGCTGGCCAGCAGGCCAACTAAAAAGGCATGGCGAAAAAAGGAGATATCGGGATTGCGCAAGGCCTCGATGAGTTCAAACACCGCCGCTCTCCCCCGGCCGGCAGTGGCCGCCGACGCAAGTGTGGTCATGCCTGATCATGGCCACATCGCCACCGTAGAGTTCCTGGATCATCTGGCCGTTAAGCTCCGAGACCGGGTGGGTGACCACCTGGCGGTTGACGCAGGCCACCCGCTGGAAAAAACTGGAGGCAAAGCCGATGTCGTGGGTAACCACCACCACGGTGCGGCTTTGATTCAACTCCTTGAGCAGGGCAAAAAGACTTTGCTCCGATTTAAGATCGATGTTGGCGGTTGGTTCGTCCAGCAGCAAGATTTCGGCGTCGCTGGCCAACGCCCGGGCGATCAGGGTTCGTTGCCGCTGGCCGCCGGAAAGGGAGGCAAAACGCTGCTCGGCCAGGGGTTCGAGTTTCATCAGCGCCAAGGCCTGGCGGGCGGCCTGGCGATCGTCCTGGCGGTACCAGCCCAGGGGCTGGCGGCCCAGGCGACCCATGAGCACCACATCCATCACCGTGACCGGAAAGAGGGGGTCGTAATGGGCGTACTGGGGCACATACCCCAGACGCAGGCGCACCTCGGCCGGTGTCCGCCCCAGCACCCGGATTTGCCCCCGTTGCGGGGTGAGCAGGCCTAAAATAAGTTTTAGCAGGGTGGTTTTGCCGCCGCCGTTGGGGCCGACCAGGCAAATGGAATCCAGGTGATCAATGCGCAGGTTTACCTGTTGTAAAACCGCAGGTTGATGGCGGTTGTAGGCAAAATCAAGCCCGCTCACCTCGATTACCGGGGCGGCGTTGGCTATGCTTTCTGCCGGCGGATTCACTGGTCACCGCTCGGGGTTAAGGCTTCCTGGATGACGCTGGCCATCTGTTCCAGGTTGCGCAGCACGTCGGCGGCCAAAGGGTCCAGCATGACCACCCGCCCGTCGATGGCGCGGGCGACGGCGTCGGCGCTGCGCCGGTCGAACTGGGGTTGAGTAAAAACCACCCGCACCCCTTCCCGGCGCGCAGCCTCGATCAGGGCAATCAACTGGCGCGGGGTGGGCGATTTGCCGGCAATCTCCACCGGCTTTTGCTGCAAGTCGTAAGCGGCGGCAAAATAGCCGAAAGCCGGGTGGTAAACAAAAAAGGTCTGCCCGGCCAGCGGCGCCAGCCGTGCTTGGTTGCGGGCATGCAACTCTTTAATGCGTTGCCGCAGCCGTTCATGGGCCGCCTGGTAATGGGCGGCATGATCCGGGTCGGCGGCGCTTAAGCCGTTCAGGATATGCCTGCTGATGATCAGCAACTCTTCCGGTCCCAGCCAGATATGGGGGTCCAGTTCGCCGTGCCGGTGAGCGGCCCCCTCGCCATGGCGGTGATCGTGGTCGTGGTGATGTTCCGGCATGGGCAGTTTATCGATATTGCGGGAGACATCGATAATTTGGGGCCCGCTTCCCTGCTGCTGGGGAGTCCTGGCCAGCAGGGTGCGCTCAAAGGGCATGTTCAGGGCAAAAAAGATGTCGGCCCGAGCCAGTTCCGTGACCTGGCCGGGGCGCGGCTCAAAGGTATGGGGGTCCTGGCCCGGGGGAATCAGGGTCCCAACCCGGACCCGCTCGCCGCCTATTTCCGCCACCAGGAAGGAAAGCGGCGCAATGCCGGTGATTACTCGCAGTTCGGCGGCCGCGGCCGTTGCCGGTCCGGCCGCTGAGAGCCAGCAGCAGAAGAGCAGGGCGGTAAGGCAGAGTTGGGCTTTCGAGATCATGGAATTTATGGGTTTGATCATGGTTGGTATTTTTTGTTTTTGATCTACTATCTTGCCATTGCTTTCGCAACAGAGATTGCAAAAGTTGGTTTTTTTTCCTGTAATATGAGTTAGAATGTCATTTAATAGTTTGGGCTCACCGTTTTCCCGGCTGGCTGCCCCGGTGAGATAACGGTCTTTTGGTTGTGGTAGTCGCCCCTTTGTCGCGGAGCAAGGAGAATCGCCATGTTTGGTTTGGGAATGCCGGAGTTGATTGTCATCCTGATTATCGCCTTTCTGGTTTTTGGCGGCAAAAAGCTGCCGGAAATCGGCTCTGGCCTGGGAAAGGCCATAAGCTCGTTTAAAAAAGGAGTACGGGAGGTGGAGCAGGAAAGTGGAGTCAGCGACATCAAGTCCTTGAAAGAAGATATCCAGGATGAGGTCAACAAGGTCAAGGATGCAGGCGGCGGCAAATAGTCAACCGCATTAAGGCCCAGTTTCCGCTTCATCCGCTTCACTTCATCCGATTCGTCCGGCAAAAGCCGTTAGCGCCAAGCTCTTCAAGACCATGGCGCTAACGGCTTTTGCCGTTTTACTTCCTGGCAAGGCAGAATCGGCACAACTGCTCACCAAGGCCAGTAGCCTGCCGGTTTAACAAACAGTAATCGTTCTGCAGTGCTGCAGGTTCGGGCAAGCAGCCAGGCGCAGCGTACCCCTGTACGTAAGCCTGGCTGATCGCCCGAATATGCGGTGCTGCAGAACGATTACTAGTCGTCGAAATCTCCTTCGGGGCCTTTGTCGCTATCCAGGGTAGCGGCTTTTTCAACAATTTTGTCGCCGGTCCACTGGGCCGGGTCTTCCAGGCGCTCCGCCTTGGGGCCAAGGTCGTGGCTGCCTTGCTGAATAATCGCCGCCAGGGCCGCCTCGGCGGTGTCTTCGGCGTTAAACACCGAGGTGAGCAGTTTGTAGACAAAATCCTCCACCGCCTTGCACATCCGCTGCCGTACCGCCGCCGGCTGACCGGTGAGACGGTTGGCAAAAGGCAGGTTGAGATTCTTGTAATTGCCTCCCTTCCAGCCCTGGGCCTCGGCGTAGGCCACCATTTCCTCCCACAACGACTCGGTTACCCCCTCGTTCTTGAGTTTCACGAAACGACCGTCGGCATCGAGCTTGGCGTTGCCGTAGTCGTTGACCTCCACCCCCCAGGAGACCATCTGCAGGGCGGTGGCCACGTTGGCCTTGGTGGTCCGGGTCTGCTCGGCAATGGCCCGCAGGCGGTCCGAGGAGTTGCCCGAGGTGCCGTGCTGGGCACCGGAGATACGGTAGGGGGAAAGCTGGTCATGAATCTTGCGCGTCAGTTCCACGTCAATCCCGGCGTCGCTGGCTTCGATGCCGTGGGTGGTGCCGTTGTTAAGGGCGATCCAGTCCGGGAAGATGTTGTGGGCATTGAGCCCCTGGATCAAAAACAGGGCCTCATCGGGGGTGGACAGCCCGCTGGTACCTTTGATTTCACCCACCTCGGTTTCATAACCGGCCCAGGCCGGCACCAGTTGGCTTAAGGCCAGGTTGGTCAGCAGGTTCTTGTCGTCGGGCAGGTGGGAGGCGTCGATGGCGATGGAAGTGATCCCGTGTTCAAAGAGGGTGGGGATCTCCACCTTGGCGAAGTCGATGTCGCTTTCCTTTTTCAGCCCGTAATGGTCGGCGTGGATGGCCACCGGAATGGTAATCCCCAACTCGTTCATGGCCGTGTCCACCAGGGTGGCCATGTTCCAGTAATTTACCGGGCAATAGGCCTTGGCACCGCCTTCGGAGCGGGCGATTTCAATGATGATGGCGGCATTGGCCCGCTGGGCGGCGGCCAGGGCGCCACGGATAATAAAAGGATTGCGGGCGTTGGCGGCGATGGTCATGCAGCGGCCCTTGGTCAACAAGGCCCGGTCGATAACCTTGCCGCTGACGATCAGGGCTTTGGAATTGGGGAACAGGGCGGTGATGTTGGGGGGGCGACCCACCGCCAGCGCGCGTTCAAAATCAGCCTGGTTAACGGCCATGGCAAACCTCCTAATTAGTCTATAAAAACTGGGTTGAAACAGATTCTCGGTAGATGGTGCGACTTACCGCTATGATACCCAGAAGAGAATAGCCAAGCGGCAGCAAGGGTGCAAGAACTGAATGGCCTTTTTTTGCCCCTGCCTTGGCGTGGCCGGCCAATTGGCACAAAAAAAGCCCCGTACCGAACGGTACGGGGCTTTGTGGATTCAGGGTGTAAAAATCTTAGAGCTGGCGAACGTTGCTTGCCGCCGGGCCCTTGGGACCGTCAACGATCTCGAATTCGACCCGGGCTCCTTCCTGCAGGGACTTGAAGCCCTGCCCCAAAATGGCGGTGTGATGTACGAATACGTCACTGCCGCTGTCTTGAGCGATAAAGCCGAAACCTTTTGCGTCGTTGAACCACTTTACTGTACCTTCTGCCATGATCTGCTACTCCTCATACTGGACGCGGTCACCAATGACCACTTGATAAGTTCACCAGGCCCGGCCGGTAACCCCGGCTACACCTGGCTTGCCGCCTCTTGCGCCAACAAAAAAACCGCACGGTCAATTTTGCCTGTGCGGTTTTCCTCTGCGTAATCTTGTTAATCACCAAACAGATGTTGCGCAACAACGGCGTCTAAAAAAACATAACCAACTAAATACCACGGCGCCAAGGGGATGGCAAGATAAAAAAAACATTATTTGCAGCTTGGGTGGCGAGAAACAGGCCGCCAACTTTAAAAAAATAATTTCAGCCCTGATGTTTGCTATCATGCTGTAATTTCGCGATTTACACTCAGGGAAGCAATGGTGCTAATTTTTGATTGACAGATACCGCGCGTTGCAGCGACGATACATTACGCCATGATGGAGTATTGAGGGCCTAAGGAAAACTTGCATTCACCAGGGAAGGGGAGGTGGACATGATGAGACTGAAGACAAGCTTATTGCTGCTGGTTGCAATGACAATGCTGGTTGCCGGCATCTTGCCGGCCGCTGCCCAGGAAGTGCCAGAGCATCCCTTGATACGTCCATTTCCCGGGGCGGTGCTGCATGAGAGAAGCTCCGTTTATCAGAATTTCGACTCCTACGAATTTCAGGTGCGAAACCCGCAAACCGGGAGAGCCGAAAGGCAGATGGTTAAGGGGGAATATCGACGGCTGCGCTATTTTTTGCATAAAGAGGATGGTAGTCGCGACACCAGTGTTTCACGGGTGGAGTATTTTGAAAATTTTAAAAGCGCCGCTCTGGCCATGGGGGGTGAAATCAAATGGGAAGACTCAAGGGAGCTGGTGTTTACCATTCCCCGTGAAGATGGAGGGGTAACCTGGTGTCGGGTAGAGGTGTCGGTGGGGGCTGGTTCGACAATCCTGATTATCATTGATGAAGAACCTCTTGAAATAAAACTGGAGTTTGGCCCGGACCAGATGAAAGCCGCCCTCGACGCCGACGGCCGGATCGCCCTTTACGGTATTCTCTTTGATTACGACAGGGCAACGTTGCAGCAAGCCTCGAGCAAACAGCTCCAAGGAATAGTGACCCTGCTGCACGATCATCCTGACCTGCGGCTTGAGATTCAGGGGCATACCGACAGTGATGGCAGTGCCGCCTACAATCTTCAGCTTTCCCAGCGCCGGGCGGAATCGGTGCTGAACTACCTGTTGCTTTTCGGGATTGACCCCTCGCGTCTTAAGTCGAAAGGATATGGCGAAACAATGCCGGTGGCGCCCAACGACACGGCTGAAAATAAAGCCAAAAACCGCCGCGTGGAGCTGGTGCGGCTGGATTAACGGGGCGGCCGGTAACAATCTCTTCCCGATTGTTACCGGCAGTGAAAAATGGAATGACATTTTTCCTTGACGTCAGCCAACAGCCCCACTATCTTTCCGATATTTATGTGACAACCCGGTAAAAAGTCGCGGGATGCCCGGGCTGGTCTGGTCGGTGATACTGCCGGTTACCATGCCTGTCCCGGTGCTGTTGCGGCTTTTTATCGTCGGCAGATGTTTGTTCCTGTTTTCGTCAACCATTAAGTTACCCGTAATACACCAGAAAACCCAAAAGGAGGAAACCCGTATGTCCGTCTATGTTGTAGGGCACTCAAGCCCCGATACCGATTCCGTAGCATCCGCCATCGCCTTTGCTCACTACCTGAAGGCCACCGGCACCGACGCTGTTCCCGTGGCCCAGTCCGCCGACCTCAGCCCCGAGACCACCCTGGTTTTGGAGCGCTTTGGCCTGTCCAAGCCGGAGCTGTTCACCGACGCCGCCGACAAGGACGTGGCCCTGGTGGATTTCAGCGATATCGGCCAGGCTCCGGACAACATCAAAAGCGCCAACGTGGTGGCCATTGTCGACCATCATAAAATCGGCGATATCACCACCAACGGTCCCATCTTCTTCTACGCCAAGCCGGTGGGCTGCACCTGCACGGTGCTCAACGAGATGTTCAAGAACAACAACGTTGATCTGCCCAAGGATATCGCCGGTGCCATGCTCTGCGCCATCCTCAGCGATACCGTGAACTTCAAGTCCCCCACCTGCACCGACGAAGATAAGGCCGCCGTCAAGGAACTGGCCGCCAAGGCCGGGGTTACCGACACCGATTCCCTGTTCATGGAGATGCTCAAGGCCAAGTCGGCGGTGGATGGAGTGCCCATCAAAGACCTGGTCTTCCGCGACTACAAAGATTTCGACATGGGCGGCAAGAAGGTCGGCATCTGCCAGCTGGAACTGGCCACCCTGGACCAGGTAGCCGCCATCCGCAACGACCTGATCAAGGGCCTGCAGGATGTCAAGGCCGACGGCCGCCACACGGTGATCATGATGCTCACCGACGTGGTCAAGGAAGGTTCCGAGCTGCTGGTCTTCTCTGATGATCCGGCGGTTGTGGAAAGCGCCTTCGGCGGCAAACTGAGCAACGACACCATGTGGGTCGACGGCATGATGAGCCGCAAGAAGCAGACCGTACCGCCGCTGCAAAAAGCCTTCGGCGCCTAAATAATTGTCCAGCAAAACCGTATCTTCTCGGGCGATCAGTCAAGCGCCGGAAGATGCGGTACTGCTGAACGATTACGCCTTAAACGATCACGGGGCACCGTAAACCTTACGGCACCCCGTGATCGCTTTTCCCCTCTTACCTCTTTAACAACCTACGGCCGGGGCAGGCATAACTCTTCCAGGTAGTTGATGGATTGCAGATAGTTGAAGTCCGGGCTCTGCTCGCTGGTATGGCAGCGGCGGCAGGTTTCGGCTTGCGGTCGCCGGATGACGCCGGGCGTTGCTTGGGGCTGGTTACGGGTGGCCACATGTTCCCGGCCGGGACCATGGCAGGTCTCGCAGCCCACCCCCCGCAAGGCTGAGGGCAACGACAGCGCCTGTACCTCGTCATCCTGGTAGTCGACGGTTACGTGGCAGGCAATGCAGGCCGGGTCGTACTGGCGCTGCCGCTGTTCCAGTGTCTTGTAGGCCTGGGCATGGCGGCTCTGCTGCCAGTTGGCGGTTTGCGACTGGTGGCACTGGGCGCAGGCTTGCCAGCCCAGGTAAGGGAAATCCTCCCTGGTCTCTTGTTGCTGACGGTTTTTTATGGCCTGCTGACGACCGATCTCGTTGATTTCCTCATTGATTGCGGCCACCAGCCGGAGCATTTTTTCATCTTCCGGGTAGTTATGGTCCAGGTTGAAAAACTGGTTATGGAAACTGCCGGCCTGGCGTTGCCCCGCCGTTTCTTCCAGCGCCGCCACACGCTTTTTCAGAGCTTTGATCTCCTGCTGCAGCTCCTCCTGGTAGGCCGCCATCCGCTGCCGGTAGATCTTTTGGCTCTCGGTTTTTTCGGGTTCCTCGGCAACCTCGGTGGCAGAGTGCTCCTTTTCCACCCATTGCAGTGAACGTTGCAGGCTACGCCACTGCCAGTTAAGGCGATCAAGCTCCTGGCGTTTATCCTCCAACTGGGCCAGTTCCTGGTCGAACCAGATTTGATCCGGGGTCCAGGTTATTTCCATCAGGCCCAGCCGTTTGCCCTGGCGGCCGACGGAGGTGATGACGGTGTTGTTGACTCGCCGGGGGCGCAGGTTGGCCTCGCTGTTGCGGCTGGCTACGATGAGCAGGTGAATTTCGGGAAATTCGGCGGCAATAGCCTCGTTCTCCGTAGCTTCCAGGCCGGACAATAACACCAGAAAATCGCTTTCAGCGCTGAAATGCGCCACCTGTTCCGGCAGTACCTCCCGCCAGGGTCGTAAGGCCGGCACGGCAGGTTTGTCGGCTTTAGCCGCCGGGTCGGCAGCTGTGGTTGCATTTATTGTCGAGGGGAGGGAACCGGTTAAAGCGATGACCCCAACTTTGTTGCCGCCTTTCTTCACCACCACTCCCGGGGGGAAGGGGGGCTTGTTGCGGGCCTGGTCGATGAGGTCGGCACTGAGCCAGAGCGGTTGCTGGGACTCGGCTGTGATGGTCAGCAAAAAATCGAGCCCGGCGGCCAAATCCAGGGCGTTGACTCCCACCGCGTCAAAGCCCATGTCTTGATAGGCGACGACTATGCCCCGGGCCGTGGCCCGGTCCTGTTGCTGCAGGCCGGGGTTGAGCCGTTCCCGTTTAAAGAGCAGGGCCCCGGCGTCCAGGGCTAAAGTGTTCGGGTTCTGTTGCCTGGCCAGGTTCAGTTGCGCCGCTTTTCTGGGCAGACCGCCCAGTTGTTCCGATACTCAGCCGCAGGGTTCGATCTCGCCCCGCACGTCGTTGGAATAAAGCAGCAGCAGGTCGGTCGTCGACTGTGCAGGGGATTGCCGGTCGGCCGTGGTCAAGGTCACCGCCGGGCCGGCGAAAACGGCTGCCATTGCCAGCAGAGCCGCTAGCCATACTTTAGGGGTATTAATCATTTTACAGGCCTCGCTAGGGTTGGGTCTTTTTTCGTTGGGCCAGGATTTTGCGCCATTTTTCCAGTCGCTCCTTAACCAGCGCCTCATGTCCGCGGTTGGTGGGATGATAAAACCTGGTGCCGGCCAACTGGTCCGGCAGATGCTGCTGATCCACCAGCCCCAGACGGTCGTCGTGGGCGTACTGGTAGTCCTTGCCGTAGTTAAGGTCCCGCATCAGCTTGGTGGGGGCATTGCGCAGGTGGAGCGGCACCGGCAGGCTGCCGCTTTTTTTGATGGTGGCCAGCACCTGGTTGTAGGCGGCGTAAACGGCGTTGCTTTTGGGCGCGGTGGCCAGATAAACCACTGCCTGGGCCAGGGCCAGTTCACCCTCCGGGCTGCCCAGCAGGTGGTAACTCTCCCGGGCCTGCACGGCCAGGCCCAGAGCCTGGGGGTCGGCGTTGCCGATATCTTCCGAGGCAAAGCGGATCAGGCGACGGGCGATGTAAAGCGGCTCTTCCCCGGCGGCCAGCATCCGGCCCAGCCAGTACAGGGCCCCGTCGGGGTCGCTGTCGCGCAGGCTTTTGTGCAGGGCCGAAATCAGATTGTAATGTTCCTCGCCGTCGGCATCGTAGCGCAGGCTGTGGCGCTGAATGGCCTCTTCCACCGTGGTCAGGCCGATTTGCACCTCACCGCCGATCTCTTGGCTTGCAGTCTGTCCCCGGGCCTGATCCTGGGCCAGGGCGGCGGCGATTTCCAGGCTGTTGAGCAGGCTCCTGGCATCGCCATCGGCGATGCTGATCAGGTGATCGGCGGCCTCCCGGCTGATCTTCAGGCGCAGCTTCCCCAGGCCCCGTTCTTCATCACTCAGAGCCCGTTCCAGGATGATCTGTAGATCTTCCGCCGCCAAGGGGTTGAGCACAATCACCCGGCAACGGGAGAGTAGCGGGGCGATGACATGAAAAGAGGGGTTTTCGGTGGTGGCCCCGATCAGGGTGATCAGTCCGGCCTCCACGTGGGGGAGAAAGGCATCCTGCTGAGATTTGTTGAAACGGTGGATCTCATCGACAAAGAGTACGCTGCCCCGGCCGCTTTCCGCCCTGATGCGGCGGCTTCGTTCGACAATTTCCCGGATCTCCTTGACCCCGGAGAGGACCGCCGAGAAAAAGACAAAATCCGCCCCGCTGCCGCCGGCCAGAATCCGGGCCAGGGTGGTTTTGCCGGAACCCGGCGGACCCCAGAGCAAAAGCGATGGGAGGTAACCGTGGCGGCTTAAGCCGGCGAGCAGTTTGTCGTCAGCCAGCAGATGGCGCTGGCCGACGAAATCATCCAGCCGGGCTGGGCGCATCCGTTCGGCCAGCGGGGTGGTAGGCTGGTCCCGCTGGGGTTGGTTTTTCCTCGCTGCCGTTTTGCTGTTGCTCATTAGATTATATCGAAATCCAGTTGATAGATCAGCTGCCAAACGTTGATGTTGCCGTCGTTACGGCCGGCCAGCAGGGTATGGGGCCGGGGGCCGGGGGCCAGGCTGCGGATGCCGCCGCCCCGGCCATCGAGACAAAAAAGCTTTTCGCCGCCTTCCAGGCTGATGATGTTAATCAGATCGTCATCGCCGGCGGAGGCCAGGCAACGGCCGTCGGCCAGCCCCAGCACCGCCCGAATCCGGTCGTGGTGGGGTTTGATACTGTGTTGCGCTTCATCGCCCCGCCGTGGCCAGATCTTCACCCGCCGGTCCCCGCCGGTGGAAATAAAGTGCTCGCCGGCCACCGTTGCCGCCAGATCATACACCGATCCGGCGTGGGCCTGGACGGTGGCGGTACATTCACGCATGCGACTTTGCCAGTGGCGCAGCAGACCATCTTCGCTGCCGCTGATCAGTTCCAGGCCCTGGTCCGGGTAACACAGGGCGCTGATGGCGCCGCTTTCCGCCAGCGAGACGCCGTCTTCCCGGCCGGTGGCCAGGCGCCGGACAATAATGCTGCCGTCCGCCCCGCCGGAGGTCAGCAGCTTGCCGTCCCGGCTGAAGGTCAGGGCGGTTACCGGTGCCCGGTGGCTTTGCTCCTGGCCCAAAACAGTGCCGGAGCGGGGCGACACCAGATGCACCCCGCCTTCCCTGGTACCGACGGCCAGATGCTTGCCACCGGGGGAAACCACCAGGGTGCTGATGGGCAACTCGTTATTTTGTACCACTTCCGGGCTGGCGCCACCAGTCAGGTTATAGATGAGCAGGCGGCCATCCTGCCCCACCGAGGCAATCCGGCGACTGTTGGGGATGCAGGACAGGGCGACCACCGGCGCCTGGTGACCGGTAAGGGTAAGAAAACGCTGGCCATGGAGGGGCAACAGCTTTTCCCGGATCAGCAACAGCTCTTCATAAACGCGATTGAAAAAACGGTCCTTGCGAAAGCCTTCAAGACGCCAGGTCGCCAGCAGGGCCTCAAAACAGGCCTGGTAGCGGCGATTGACCAGGTGATCGTGGATCTTGCTCTCCACCTGACGCCGCTGGGCACCGCGCCGGTAAACGGCCAGGCTTACGGGGGGCGGCACCAGGCAAAACTCCGGGCCATCCTCGTGGTCCTGGCCAAAATCACTCTTAAGACCGGTGATGTTGAGTTTGGCCGCCTTTTCCAACTCCTGCAAAAGATCCTGGCCGCCCGGCGGTCGACCGTACTGGCGGTTGGCCTCGATCCGCCGGAGGATGCGGGCCGGGCTGCTGCCCTCCAGGCGCCAGCGCAGCAGCAGTTCGTTATAAACCCCCTCCGGCAGAGTATCGTTCAACTCCAGACAACGCATAAGCTTGCGGGTGGCGGCCTGTTTTTTGCCCTCTTCCAGTAAAAAAACCGCCTGGTTGTTGAGTACTTCCGCCCGCATCTCAAGGGTTGGCGCTTCGTGGTAGGGGCAGGACATCTTGAAAAGTTGGCGGTAGGCTCGGTTCAGGTCATGCCGCAAGTCGGCAAAACCCGGGTAGCCCTGGCCGCTGTTGCTCGCCTGGCTGCGCTGCAGGGCCTGGCGCAGGGGAGGCGGCAGGCTGGCCGTTGAGCCTTTCGCCTGGCAGCCGGCGGCGGCAAACATCTGTTGCAGGCAACGGCCAAAGGCCTGCAGCTCGGCAGCGGGCGAGGGATCGGCGGAACCGGTGGCGAGCCCGAAGCCGGTGATTTTCAGCAACGACCCGGGGGTAATAAAAATATTTTCCGGCCTGATGTCGCCATGGGTCAGCCCCAGGGCGTGGCAGTGCTCCATGCCGTGGCAGAACTGGATGGCCAGGGAGAGGGCGATACGGGGGTTGTGGCAGCGCCGATCGGCCAACCAGGCCGCCAGGGTGTCGCCGGCCACCAACTCGCTGATCATCACCGGCAGGTTGTGCTGAAAACGCAGGTTATAAGAAACGGCAACATTGGGGTGCAACCCGGTCTTTACCCGCAGTTCAGCCCGGTGGAGGCATTGTTTCAGCCCGGCGGGGCTTTGCAGCAGCTCGGCAGGCGGTGTTTCCAGCAACAGCGGTATTTTCCAGCGCAGATGAAAACATTGCCAGGCGCGGCTGACGTTGTGGCCCGAGGGCAAACGCGCTTCAATCCGGTAGTTATCCAGTACCCGGTCTTCCTTTTGCCAGTCAGGCAGTTGGGGAGGGGTAAAGGGGGCCGGTTTGGCAGCCGGGCGGCCCACCTCATGGGCCTTCTTCGGGCGGCGACCGGTTTCCTGCTCAGCGGTGGGGGCCGCCGTTGCTGGCCGGTCTTTTGCCTGTTCGGGGGATGGGTCGCGTTTGCCAACCTTGTCGTTAATTTTTTGCAGCCAGCGGTTCAGCATCCCCAAGGGCCCTTACTTGTTGCCCAGGCGGGCGATGGTGGCCAGTTGTTCTTTGGCCCGGCGCTGATAGTTGCCATCTTCTTCGTCGTGGCGGACGGCCTCGCCAAGGTGGTGCCGGGCCATACGGGCCTCGCCCAGATACCAGTGGTAAAGGCCCAGGTGATAGTGGCCGGCGGCCCGGTCTCCCAGTTCGGTACGTACCTGGCCGTAGCGGAAATGCAGCCGGGCATGATCGGGGGTTTTGGTCAGCAGTTGCTCGTAAATGGGCTTGGCCTCGGCGGACCGGTCTAGTTGTTGCAGGGTTCTGGCCAGGTGAAACAGGATATAGGGGTCGTTGGGATCCCGTTTGCGGGCCTCGATCAACTGCTCCAAAGCTTCTTCGCCATGGCCGGCTTCAAACAGGATAATGGCCAGATCCGCCAACAAAATGGGGCGATCCGGGAAACGGGCGATAACTTTGCGGATTTCCTCCAGGGCTTTTTTGTGTTGCCGGTCGGCCAGATAAACCTGGGACAGCCCGTAGCGGGCCATGAAGTTGACCGGGTCTTCCTCGCCCTGGCGCATCCGGTGCCGCAGGGCCGGCAGCAGGTCCTGGGGAGAGCGGGTCAGGGAGAAAATCCGTTGCCTCACCCGGTGGAATTCAAACTCGAAATCCTCATCCCCCGGCCGGGGCTCAATCCGGGTGGGCAGGCGGTCGATATAAAGCCGATCTTCAATATAGGCGATGCGCCGTTCCGGTTCCGGGTGGGTCAGCAGGTATGCCGGCAGTTGGGCCCGGCGAAAACGGCTGATATTGCGCATGGTGCGCAGCATGCCCAGCATTTCCGCCGGATCCCGGCCCATTTCCCGCATCCAGCGCAGGGCCAGCAGGTCGGCCTCTTCCTCGTCCTGGCGACTGAACTGCAGACTCATGGTGGCGCTACCGGCCAGGGAGCCGGCTACCACCGCTTCGGCCATCGCACCACCGCCCAGAATCAGCCCGGCCAGGGCCAGGGCGGTGGCGCCCAGGTTGACCCGCTGGGTTTTGTCCAGGCGATCGGCGTAGTGGCGGCTCACCGCATGCCCCACTTCATGGGCCAGGACACTGACCAGTTGCCCCTCGCTTTCGGCGGCCTCGATCAGGCCGGAGTGGATAACAATGATCCCGCCGGGGGCGGCAAAGGCATTAAACTCCCTATTGTCCACCACAAAAAAATGGTAGTCAAAGGGCTGTGGGCCGGCCACATCCAGCACCTCTTGCCCCAGGCGGCGGATATAGGTGGTGATATCCGGATCGTCGAGAAACTTGAACTCCTTGCGAACCAGGGTAAGCAGGCGTTCCCCCAGCTCTTTTTCCTCTTGGATGGAAAGCGCCACAGCGGGTGTCGGCTGGGCCAGACTGACGGCAAGCATCAGTACAACCGTTAGCCAGACCAGGCAGCGTTGCGGAATTTTAGTAGAAAAAATCATGGGGAATAAGACACCTGTACAAATAAAAAAGTTGCAGGATCATGCTTATGATAACTTTGCTCCCGGAAAAACGCCATAACTTATCTTTGCCCGGCCTTTCTCCCGGCGCAGCCTGTCTTGTTGCCTCTCTCATTGTCTTGCAATTCCGGAACGATACGGTATTTTGGCGGAATGCTCAAGGAACTGTGGATTAAAAACCTGGCCCTGGTGGAAGAGTTGCGGCTGTCGCCCGGCTCCGGCCTGGCAGTGCTCACCGGCGAGACCGGGGCCGGCAAGTCGATCATTCTGCAGGCCGTTCACCTGCTGGCCGGCGGCCGGGCCTCGGCGGACTGGGTGCGCGGGGGGGCGGAACAGGCCACGGTGGAGGCCTTTTTTGAATTCGACCCGGGCCACGAGGAGTTGGTGCAACTTTTAAGCGCAGCCGGCCTTGAGTTGCCGGATAAGGACGGGCCGCAGGGGCATGCGAAAGATGAGCCGGCCGGTGAGTTGATCGTCAAAAGAATTATCAGCGCCAAAGGCAAGAGCCGCTTTTACCTCAACGGCTCCATGGCCACCGCCGCCACCGTGGGCAGCCTGGTCGAACACCTGGTCAGCGTGGCCAGTCAGCATGACCATCAGCAACTGTTGCAACCCCGTTATCATTTGGAATGCATTGATGCCGCCGGCAACCTGCTGGAACAGCGGCAGGCCCTGGCGGTATTGTTCGACCAGTGGCAGGAGGTGAAAAACCGCCTGCTGCAACTGCGCACCCAGGAACAGGACAAGGAGCAGCGCCGCGATTTTCTTGCCTTCCAGTGCCGGGAAATCGAGGAGATCGCCCCGGAAGCGGGGGAAGACGAACGGCTGGCCGAACAAAAGGATCGGCTTAAATTTGCCGACACCCTGATCGATCTGGGGCGGAAAAGCTATGCCGCCCTGGCGGAAAAGATCGGCACGCCTCTGGCCGCGGTCCGCAAAAATCTGCAGGAGATGGCGGCCCGGGATGAAGGAATCGGCAAGCTGGCCGAGGATGTGGCCGGTGCCGCTTTCGTGCTGGAAGACGCCCAGATGGAACTGGTCCGCTATCTCGATGGCCTGCCCAATGACGCCGCCGCCCTGGATCAGGTGACGGCCCGCATCGACCAGCTTCAGAAGCTCAAGCGCAAATACGGTCCCACCCTGGAAGAGGTGCTGACCTTTGCCCGGCAGGCCAGGGCTGAACTGGATACCTTGGAGAATATGGACGCCGCCCTGGCGGAACTGGAAGCCGAGGTGGCGCGGCGGGAAGCGGAGCTTATGGCCGCCGCCGCCGAGCTATCGGCCGCCCGCCGCCGGGTGGCAGATGATTTTGTCGCCCGGGTGGGGGCAGAGCTGAGCTCGCTGGCTTTGGCGCAGGCCCGCTTTGCCGTTCAGATGCCGGCCGGCGAGCCTGCCAGAATAACCCGCCTGGGCTGGGATAAACCGGAATTCGTTTTTTCCGCCAACCCCGGCGAAGAACTGCGCCCGCTGGCCAGGGTGGCCTCGGGCGGTGAGCTTTCCCGCCTGATGCTGGCCTTGAAATGCGTTCTGGCCCGGCAGGATAAGGTGGAAAGCGTGGTCTTTGACGAGGTCGATGCCGGCATCAGCGGCCAGGCCGCCGAGTCGGTGGCCCGCAAGATTCGCCAGCTGGCCGGTCATCACCAGGTGATCTGCATTACCCACTTACCTCAGATCGCCGCCGGGGCCGACGAGCATTACCTGGTGGCCAAGAGCCAGCGCAACGGGCGCACCATCACCGAAATCGACCGGTTGCCGGAAAAGCGGCGACCGCACGAGTTGGCTCGGATGCTGGACGGGGCGGCGGTCAGCGATAAAACCCTGGCCTATGCCACGGAACTGATCAACCGGACCACGGCGGAGAAAAAACAATTGACGGCAAAAATGAGGGGCGGGGCAAAATGACCACCGCGTTGGCACTCTATTCCGGCGGGCTGGACAGCACTCTGGCCTGCCGGGTGATCATGGAGCAGAATATCCGGGTACTGGCGGTCAAGTTCATCAGCCCCTTTTTCGGCGCCGACCTGCTGCAATATCCGGAACAATACCGGCAGATGGTACGGCGCAAATACGGCATCGAGGTGATCCTGCGGGATCTCACCGAACCTTACCTGCAAATGCTGGCCGCCCCGGCGCATGGCTACGGCAAGAACTTCAACCCCTGCGTGGACTGCAAGATCATGCTGATGGGCGAGGCCAGGCGGATGCTAGCCGAGGTGGGGGCGGAATTTCTGATCTCCGGCGAGGTGCTGGGCCAGCGCCCCATGAGTCAGCGCCGCGACACCCTGCGGGTGATCGAGCGGGACAGCGGCTGTGCCGATCTGCTCCTGAGGCCGCTGTGCGCCCGCAACCTGCCGCCTACCAAGCCGGAACGCGAAGGCCTGGTGGACCGGGAAAAACTCTACGACTTCAAGGGCCGCAGCCGCACCCCGCAGATGCAACTGGCGGCCCGATTCGGCATTGATGACTACGAATCGCCGGGGGGCGGCTGCGTGCTCACCGACCCCAATCTGGCCGAGCGTATTCGGGGCCACTACGCCGAAACCGCTGCCGAAGGCCGACCGGTGCGGGCCGAGGATATCCTGCTGCTGCTCAGCGGCCGGATCTTCAAACTGCCCGGCGGCTCCATTCTGGCCCTGGGCCGGACCGAGGCGGGCAACCAGCGGGTGCTTTCCCGCCGCATCCACGGCGACTGGTTGCTGCAACTGCGCGATCACCCCGGCCCACAGGCGGTGTTACGACCGCCGGCGGGCAGTCTCCCCAACGGGGAAACAGAGCGCCAAATAAACGCCGAAAAGGCGGCCGCTGCCCCCTTGGCGGCCGATCTGCAACGGGCGGTGGCCCTGGTGCTGCGCTACGCCGGCAAAGCGGTGCGGCAGCAGGGCAGGGCGGTGGTGGAGTTGTGCCGCGATCGGGAAGAACCGGTGATGGCGCTGGAAACCGCCCCGGCCCGGGATGAAGAGTTTATCCCCTGGCGCCGCTAGCTTTTTTTTGACGCGCCGCATCTGCCAACCAGTTAACATACCGTTGGTCAGGGTTGGCGCTGGTTGAAGCGCTCCAGCCACAACTCCAAGGTGCCCCAGAAGCGCTCCGGCAGGCGTTGGTACCAGGGGCGGTGATGCCACTGGTCGGCCAGAATTTCTCGGCTGGCGGCAAAATTTTGTTCAAACAGGCCCGCTAGCTGATCTTTCAGGGCCGGGTCGGAGGCTTCCTGGTTGGCCTCCAGGCTCCAACGGAAATTCCAGCGGTCGATGTTGCTGGAGCCGATGGAGACCCAGTTGTCGATGAGCAGGGTTTTGGCGTGGAGGAAACGGGGTTGGTACTCAAAAATCCGCACCCCGGCCGCCAGCAGCTTGTGGTAGTAACGGCGCCCGACATGCCGGACACTGGGATGATCGGTATGGGGCCCCGGCAGCAGCAGGCGGACATCGCAGCCCCGCCGGGCCGCCTGGTAAAGCGCGCGGCGGAGCTTCCAGGAGGGGATGAAGTAGGCGGTGGCAATCCAGGCGCGGCGTTGGCTGTTGCGCAACCGATTCAGCAGCGAACGTTTGATTTCCATACGCACCGGATTGTTGAGCACGACCCTTCCCAGGCCCGGTTGCTGCTCACCTGCGGTACAACATTTGTGGGTTGCCGCCCGCCCGGTCGCGGCCGCTTTGGCTCCTTGCCGCCCAAAGACGCGACCTTGTCGAAGCCCGGGCTGTACGGGGGGCGATTGCGGGCTGTGGCGGCCGTCGCGGGTGTGTTTCCAAACTTGGGCAAAGGCGTTTTGCCAGTCGGCCACGCAGGGACCTTGCACCCTCAGCATCACGTCATGCCAGGGCGGGGTTGCGGCCAGCAGGGGAAAGGTTGAAGAATAGGGGGGGCGGGGCACAAAGTCATCGGTGATGCCGGTGCCGCCGGTGTAGGCGATCTCGCCGTCCACCACCAGCAGCTTGCGGTGATCGCGCCAGAAATTGCGGCGCCACTTGCCGTAGTGCAGGGGATTGTAAAAGGCCAGGTGCGCCCCGGCTTGGTGCAGACGGTTGCGGTCCACCTGGTTGAGGCCGCGGGCGCCGAAATCGTCGGCCAGCACAAAAACATCGACCCCGCGGGCGATGGCCGCCTCAAAGGCGGAGATAAAACTGTCGGCCACCCGGCCCGAGGCCAGCAGATACATTTCCAACAGCACAAAGTGCCGGGCGGCGGCGATATCGGCCAGCATCGCCGGGAAAAAAATCTCCCCGTCGGCCAGCAGGGTAAACCGGTTGCCGTCGCGCCATGGAAAGCGTTGCCAGTGAAGGGGGAAGGGAGTCTGCATCTTGCGGCATATTCTAATGAACGCCGCCGCCCTGGTCAATGTCTGTTCGGCGGTCAATGCCTGGTGCACGGTGCTACTGTCGATCATGCAGGCCAAAACAGTTTGGGCATTTGCCGCCGTTTGCGCCGGCGAATCGGCCATCTTCGCTGATGGGCATTATGAGGTGCTTTTTTGAAATTGCCGCTTGCTTGTGACCTGTAATAGCATATAAGCTGTTATTGTCTTTGCCGATCAGGTGAGGAAGGCTATGGCTCATGACCATTTTCCCAGGAGACATCGTATGCGTGAAAACAAAGAAAAAGACCAGCAAGGCGGGAATATCTGCGCCGTGTGCGGCGGAAAAAAAGTTATTGCCGGCACCTGCACCTGCGATCACGAGTGGCGTGGCAACCAAGGTGACGACGCTTGGGAAGACTGCAAGTGCACGCCCGATGTGCCGTGCCCCGAATGTGGCGGCACCGGCGTGCTTGGGGGTTGACCAGCGCCGGAGTTGCTGCTCTTGCGAGCCCGGCAATTAGAGTCGCAGTCACCGGCTGAGCTGCGTGGCATGAACCTAAAGCAGCAACTGGTTGTCCCGTGAGCGGGATTCCCCGATGCTGGTAACGTAGATTGCCGGTTTATCGGTCACCGGGCAAAGGGTTTCGCAGATGCCGCAGCCGATGCAAAGCTCCAGGTCGACGTGGGGGCGTTGCACGCGGACCGGTTCGCCGTCGCGGTTGAGCACCTCCACTTCTTCAAACCAGATCGCCTTTTTGGGGGTGGGGCAGACCTCTTCGCAGACGATGCAGGGAATGCCGTAAGCCCAGGGCAGGCAACGGTTGCGGTCGAACATGGCCAGGCCGATTTTAACCTCGGTTTTCTCCTCCACACTCAGCCGCCGGATCGCTCCGGTGGGGCAGACCTGGCCGCACAGGGTGCAGTGGTATTCGCAATAACCCATGCGGGGCACCAGCAGCGGTGTCCACAGCCCTTCCACCCCGGCTTCCAGCAGGGTGGGCTGCAGGCCGCCGGTAAGGCATACTTTCATGCACTCCCCGCACTTGACGCAGCGTGACAGGAACTCCTTTTCCGGCACCGAACCCGGCGGCCGGATCAGCTTGGGGTTGGCCCGGGCTTCGGGCAGATTACCCACCCGCATCAGCGGCACCATGGCCATCCCGGCCACCGCCGCGCCCACCAGCCGGCGGCGGCCCAGGTCCAGCCCGGGGGAAAGATCGGCTGTGGCCCGTTTACCCCACGGCAGAATCGGCCGACCCAGTTTGAATTTCACCAGGTTGTGGGGGCAAAGGTCATCGCAGTTGAAACAGGCGTGGCATTCGCTGCGGCGCCAGCCGGCGGCCGGTTGCCGTGCTTGCTCTTTGCTGTCGGCCACGGTTTCGGTTTGTTGCCGCCCCGCGTCGTGCAAGCCGGCGGGCAGGTGTTGCAGGCTGCGCGGTTCAGCTCCACCTGGGCAGTTGCGGCCACAGGCGCCGCAGTTGGTGCAGCCCTCGGCCACCTCCCGGCGCAGCAGCGACCAGCGGGCCAACAACCCCAGCAGGGCGCCCAAAGGGCACAGGTAGCGGCACCAGAAACGGCGCTCGTAAAGGTTCAGGGCCAGCAGCCCGATAAAGAGCAGGCCGATGAACACCGACTGGCGGAAAAAGCCCTGCTGGAAAGGGAGCACCGTATCCCGCAGCAGGCTGTAAAAACGCTCGGAGATGGCGGTGATCCCGCGAAGATCGGCGTGGTACAGGGCGTCGAAAAGGGCGCTGGCAGTAAGGCTGAAGGCGGGATAGATACTGACCGATAGCGAGCGGATCAGCAGGGAAATGGGATCCAGCAAGCCGGCCTGCTGCGACCCCAGCAGGGCCAGTCCCAGCATGACCACCAGGATATAATATTTAATTTTAAACCAGGCCGGGTGGCGCACCAAAGCGCGGGCCCGGCCGGCGGTTTGGCTGACCAGGTTGTGCAGGGTGCCGAAAGGGCAGATCCAGCCGCAAAACACCCGCCCCAGCAGCAAGGTGACGGCCACCATCAGCAAGGAAAGAAAAAAGGCCACCGGCGCACTCTGGGCGCTGAGCAGGGTGGTCAGCAGGATCAAGGGGTTGAAATCGAGAAAAAGCCGTACCGGCCAACCCAGTTCATCGGCCCCTTTGCCTTCGGTTTCCAGAAAAAGGAAGAGAAAAAAGAGCAGAAACAACCATTGAGAGGCAATCCGCAGGCCGCGCCAGGAAAATATCTTGGTTAACATTGCACAATCCGTTTGTTGGTCAGCTGCCCAACGATCAGGCCGGCAGGTTGATTTCCTGCAGTTTTAGTTTGTTCAAGTCCGCTTCGCCCACCCCCAGCCGGACCGCTTCCCGCACATAGCCCAGGTCGCTGCCGGTCATCTCAAAGAGGGTGGCGCCCAAAGAGTCGATGGCCACTTCATCGGTGCCGGCGATGATCACTTCGGGCCGGCGCACGTCATCCAGGCTGCCGCCCTGGGGGCCGTTGGCCACCAGGATGCGGTGGGCGTCGAGGATGCTCAGGTCAGGTTCGACAAAGGCCGCCATCTCCGCCAGGGCCTGGTCCAGGCGCTGGTGAATGCGGCTCCGGTTGCCGCCCATGATGCCCATCCAGTTTTTAATGGCCATGGTCAACCGGGCCAGGCCATGGTGCTTGGCTATGGGCAGGTTGATCAGTACATCGGCCTCCACCGCCTCGGTATAAATGGGCCAGGTGGTCAGCACCTGGCCGCCGATACGCATATCCCGGAAGCGCCGTTCATCGACATATTTAAGATCCACCCCGTCCAGGGGCTCCAGGGCGGCGGCGATTCCGCTTTGCACGTAACAGCGGCGGGCATCGTTCACCGGCCGGTCGAACACCTTGACCAGCCTGGCGCCGGCCTCCAGGCACATTTCCGCCGTGGCCCGCACCACATCGGGATTGGTGTTGGCGGCCTGTTCGGGGCGGCGATCGAAGGCGATATTGGGTTTAAGGACCACGATATCGCCCCGGCTGACAAAGCGTTCCATGCCGCCCAGGGCCGCCACGGCTTGGCGGGTGGCGCTGGCGGGGTCGCCGCCTTTGGTCATCACCAGGTCCGGCAGTTCACCAGCCCGGCTTTGCTGCCACCAGGTGTCAAAGGCCGGGGGCACCAGCAAAGCGCCGCCAGCCACCGTTGTCTTGAGCAGAAAATTGCGTCGATCCATGGGGAAACCTCCATGCAGCCCGGCCAAAGGCCAAGGCTTTCGGGTTCGTAACTGTTGAGCCATGCATAGCCTAGCTTATCTTATACCCGGTTGGCAAGTGATGTTCATCTTACCTGGTAATACTTGTAGCCCGGCGGAAAATGGTTTATTTAAAGGCCATGCAAACATCCATGGTTTATCCCCGTTTTCTCGAAGATGAGGCTGATGTTGGGGTGGTCTGCCCCCGCTTTGCCGTGCTCTCCGCTCCCATGGCGCCGACCGTCAGTTGGGGAGGGGGGACCGAGGCCGGTCCGGCGGCGATTCTGGAAGCCTCGACGGCACTTGAGGTGTTCGACGATGAACTGCTGCAGGAAACCGTTCAGGCCGGGATTGTTACCCGTCCACCTTTGCCTTTGGCGGGGCATGATTTAACCGATGACTGCCGACTGATCAAGGAAGCGGTGAGCAGGGAGCTTGCCGCCGGTCTTTTCCCGGTGCTGCTGGGCGGTGAACACACCGTAAGCGGCCCGGCGGTGGCTGCCATGCAGGAGCAATACCCCGACCTGCACGTGGTCCAGGTTGATGCCCACCTCGATCTGCGTGATGCCTACAGCGGCACCCCCTTGAGCCATGCCTGCGTCATGCGGCGGGTGGCCGAGCTGGGAGTTAACTTCAGCCAGGTCGGCATTCGCTCTTTTTCGGCTGAAGAGTGGCAACTGGTGCAGCAACACGGCTGGCAACCCTATACCATGGCCAGAATTCATCAGCAGCCGGACTGGTTGGAGCAACTGCAGGGGGAGATCAACGGGCCGGTATATCTTACCATCGATGTGGACGGCCTGGACCCGGCCATCATGCCGGCCACCGGCACCCCGGAACCCGACGGCCTGTCCTGGCGCCAGGTGACCGCGCTGATTCGTATGCTGACCGCCATTAAGCCGGGCCTGGTGGGCCTGGACGTGGTGGAGCTGGCACCCCGGCCGGGGCAGGAGCACGCCGCCTTTACCGCCGCCAAGTTGATCTACCGGACCATGGGGTATATCGCTGCAAAAGAGGTGGCGGCAACCCATGGCCATGGGCCGAAACAAGTATAACCAAGGATCTGTGAACGTACCCGATCGCTTACAGGTAAAAATGAAGAGGAAGCACCATGAGTGTTGAGGATTTTTATCAATGCCGCCAATGCGGCTACTGCTGCCAGGGTGAGACCACCGTCTCGCTGAACAAAAATGACCAGGAACGGCTTAGCGCTCACCTGGGGATGCCCCTTGAGGAAGTCAAAAAGCGTTACCTGCGGGTCACCGGCAATACCGTGCAGATGAAAATCGTTGACGGCCACTGTATCTTCTACGACCACGGCTGCACCATCCATGAGGGCAAACCCTGGCGCTGCCGGCAGTGGCCGTTGCACCCCAGCATGCTGGATGATCCCGGCAACTTTGCGGTAATTACCGCCTCCTGCCCCGGCTTCAAAGAAGGGCTGACCCACGAGGAGTTCCGGCGCAAGATGAAAGAAGCCGGCAAAGATGCGGTTTGAGATCATTTACCCCGGAAAAACCAAGGAAGACTACCTGGCCCGGGGGGTTGACGATTTCGCCCAGCGCCTCAGCCGCTACATCGACCTTGAGCTGAAAGCCCTGAAGGCCCCCAGGCCGGGTAAGGGCGACGATGAAGCCCGGTTGATCCGGGAAGAGGGCCGGCTGCTGCTAAGCCGCATCCCCGATGACACCCTGGTGGTGGCCCTGGACCCCGGCGGTCGCCTGCTCTCCTCCCCGGAGCTGGCCGACTTGCTGGGCAACTGGCAGGAGCAGGGCCGATCCCGCCTGGTTTTTGTGCTGGGCGGGCCCCTGGGGCTCTCGGCCGAGGTTTTAAGCCGGGCCGATTTCACCCTTTCCCTGTCGCCCATGACCTTCACCCACGAGATGGCCCGGCTGCTGCTGCTCGAGCAACTCTACCGGGCCTGGAGCATCCGGCTGGGCACCGGTTACCACAAGTAGCTACACTGCAGGCCTTTTTTGGCGGTGCCTGGTTATCGCTTACACCATAAAAACTCATTTGACAAAAAACTCCATGATCGACAAACTACCTCACACCATGCCAAGGCCGGTGATTTACGGGGCCATGGTGCTTGGCCTGCTGGCCGCACTTTCCTTTCGGGTTCTCACCATTGTGGAAGTTTTTAACCCGGCTCTGGTGCGCCCCATCTGGTACTTCGGGGTGCTGGGTTACATCCTCTTCTTCGCTTACCGTTATTTTATCACCGAAAAAAGGAAACGGGTGATCACCGCCAACCGCCTGCTGGAAAAACTGAAGGCGGAAGGGGAGTTGAACCGCGATGATCGCCTGCTGTTGGATTATGTCCTTTCTTCGGTGGTAAAATCCAAAGAGCATGTCAATTACATTTTTATTGTGGTGATTTCGATCATTGTGGTAGTAATCGACCTCTGGCTTACAGTGTTTTGAAGCGCTTAAAAAGCAAGTAGCCTCATAATTTTCTAAAGAATGCTTGATAAGTGTAACCATCCTAATTTATAGTGAAAAAATGGTACCCGAAGGGCCGTCCCAAGCGGGGCGGGGTGGCAACCTAACAACAACCGGAATAACCGGAGTTTACCGGCCCGGCAGGCAAAATATAACCAGCAGTTGTGGTTGGAGGAACTGAGATGAGTCAAACGGCGGGTTCCCGCACCAATATTCTTCTGGAGTCCGGCACCAATGAACTGGAGGTGATCACCCTTTACCTGCAGTGGCTTGATCCCGCCAGCTCGGCTTCCACCCAAACATCATACGGCATCAATGCTGCCAAGGTGCGGGAGCTGGTGGCCATGCCGAGCAAACTCACCGAGGTGCCGGACAGCCACCCTTCGGTGCGTGGTGTCTTTATGCTCCGTGACCGCACCATTCTCCTGATCGACCTTTGCCACTGGTTCGGCTA
The DNA here is from genome assembly GCF_000092205.1 of Desulfurivibrio alkaliphilus AHT 2. Lineage (GTDB taxonomy): Bacteria > Desulfobacterota > Desulfobulbia > Desulfobulbales > Desulfurivibrionaceae > Desulfurivibrio > Desulfurivibrio alkaliphilus. The sequence goes on from NC_014216.1 coordinate 838,097, forward strand.
CCAGCCGGACCTGTCGCCGGAGGCCAAGGCCAAGTGGGTGGTGGTGGTAACCGAGATCAACGGCAAGTTGTTCAGCTTTATCTCTCACGGGGTGGACAAGGTGCACCGGATCTCCTGGAACCAGATCATGCCGCCGCCGGAAGTGGTGGCCAACGACAGTAGCCTGACCGGCATGTGCCTGGTCAACGACCGCATTATCCAGATGATCGATTTTGAAAAGATCTGTGCCGATATAGATCCCAGCATGGCCATGGATTACGTTACCCACGCCGTTAAAGACAAGGCGGAAGCCGGCCAGGAGGATAAATTTGTCGTTATTGCCGACGATTCCGCCATGATCCGCGACCAGATCACCCAGACCCTCACCCGGGCCGGCTACAAGGTCAAGGCCTTTCCCGACGGCCAATCGGCCTGGGATTTCCTGGAACTGACCATGGGCTCCGGCGAGGTGGACAGCCGAATTTTAGGGATTATCTCCGACATTGAAATGCCCCGCATGGATGGCCATCATCTTTGCATGAAAATCAAGCAGCAACCGGCCTTTGCCAAGGTGCCGGTGATGCTCTTTTCTTCCCTGATCAACGACACCGCCCGGCACAAAGGGGAAAAGGTGGGGGCTGACGACCAGATCACCAAGCCGGAGCTTGGCACCCTGGTGGAACGACTGCAGGGTTGCCTGCGCAAATTGGGGGCGGCAGCCTAATATCTCTGGTGAATGGTTACGTTGTGCCTGTTGAACGCCGCCTGATCCTTTACCGCAGCAATCGCCTGGAGGCCTTGCTGGACTGCCTGGCGGCCAGCCTGCAAGATGATCCGCCGCCTCCCTTAAGCAGTGAATGTGTAGTGGTCCAGAGCCGGGGCATGGCTACCTGGCTGGGGCAAAGCCTGGCCCAGCGTTTCGGCATCTGGGCCCATCCCGATTTCCCCCACCCCCGCCGTTTCATTGAACGCCTGCTGCGGGCCGCTGCCGGAGAGGAGGCGGCCACCGCCACTTCTTTCAGCCGGGAGCTGCTGACCCTGGCGATTCTCGAGTTGTTGCCGCAGTTGCTCTCCCGGCCGGAGTTTGCCCCCCTGCGCCGTTACCTGGAGGGGGCGGACGATTGGAAAAGTCTGCAACTGGCGGAACGGATCGCCTATGTTTTCGACCAGTACCTGGTGTATCGGCCCGAAATGGTGCTGGCCTGGGAAGACCGGCAAGCTGAACCGGAGGATGACGACCGCTGGCAGGCGCTGCTGTGGCGGCAACTGGCGCAACGCTTCGGCTCCCCGGCCCGCCTTTTTCACCAGGCCAAAGGTCGCCTGCAGCAGGGCGATTTAGCCCAACCCGAGTTGCTGCCCGCCCGGGTTTTCCTTTTCGGGATCACCACCCTGCCTCCCGTGTACCTCGATTTGCTCAATGAGGCGGCCAAACTGCTGCCCTGCCACCTGCTGCTCTTTGCCCCGGCCCGTGACTACTGGGGCGATATCCTCAGCCCCAAGGCCGCCAACCGGCTGCTGTTGCGCCATCACCCCCCGGCAGCCAACGCCGATGAACAGCATGGAAGAGATTTCGAACACTTGCACCTGGATACCGGCCACCCGCTGCTGGCTTCCTGGGGAGAGGTGGGGCGGGAATTCCAACATATCATGGAAGAGCGGGCCGAATACCTGCAACCTGCCCACGGTGATTGCTTTGTCAATCCTGCAACCGTCGAAGTTGCCGGGGCCTCCATCCTGGCCCGCCTGCAAAGAGATATCCTGGAGTTGCAGGAGCCCGCCCCAGCGGCCGCTGACCAACGGAATTCTGCCGGCGACAGCCCGAACCCCAACAACCGGTTGCCTGAACAAGCGGCGGGGGCGGTAGACCATGATCACTCCATTGTCATTCATGCCTGCCACAGCCCTTTGCGGGAGGTGGAAGTTTTGCAGGACCAGCTTCTGGCCATGCTGGATGTCGAGGGTTACCGGCCCCGGGATATCGTGGTCATGGTGCCGGATATCGAGACCTACGCCCCCCTGATCGAAGCGGTTTTTCGCCGACCCACCGGTGATCGCCGCTACATCCCTTTTCGCCTTGCCGACCGCCGGGTCAGCCGGGAAGCGCCGCTTCTGGATGCCCTGTTAAACCTGCTCGACCTGGCCCGCGGCCGGCTGCCGCTGTCTCAGGTGCTGGATTTTCTCGCCCGGGAGCCGGTGCGGCAAGGTTTCGGGCTGGACGGCCGGCAGTTGCAGCGCCTTGAACAGTGGCTGGAGCAACTGCGGGTGCGCTGGGGGATTGATGAAGAGCACCGCCGTCGCCACGACCAGCCGCCGGACCGCCAAAACACCTGGCGTTTCGGCCTGGACCGGTTGATCCTCGGTTACGCGCTGCCCGGCGAAGATCGCTATCTGGTGGCCGGCATACTGCCCTTCGACGACATTGAAGGCCAGGACGCCCAGCTGGCAGGGGTACTGCTGCAATTCAGCCAGGCCCTGTTCAGCCTGGTCGACGAGGTGAGAGAAGCCAAAACCATGGCCCGCTGGGTGGAGCTGGTGCGCCGGGCCATGGCCGCCTTTTTCGCCCCGGAGGAACGGGCGGCGGCGGGGGAACAGTGGCAGCGGCAAAGCCTGCGCGATGCCCTGGTAGCGCTGCTTCAGGAGAGCGAGCGGGCGGGGCTGGAGCGCCCCCTGGAGTTAGCAGCCTTTCTGAGACTGCTGCGCGCCCGCCTGGACGAGGCAGGCATGGCTGCCGGCTTTCTGGAAGGCGGCCTGACCTTCTGCACCATGCTGCCCATGCGCACCATTCCTTTCCCGGTGGTCTGCCTGCTGGGAATGAACGACGGCGATTTCCCCCGCCAGGACAACCCCGCCGGCTTCGACCTGCTGGCCGCCGCCCCCCGTCCCGGTGACCGCTCCCGCCGCCGGGACGACCGCTACCTTTTCCTGGAATCACTGCTCTCCGCCCGCCGGCGGCTTTATATCAGCTACGTGGGCCGCAGCATCAAAGACAACACAGAACTGCCACCCTCGCCCCTGGTGGATGAATTGCTGGACTGCCTGGAGCGGATGCCGGAGGCTGTCGCAGAAAGCACCGCAGATAGTGAGGGTACCGGCGAAGAAGAGCGCCTGGCCGACCGCCGCCGGCGTACCCGCGCCCGTTTTGTCGTCAACCACCCTCTGCAGCCCTTCAGCCCGCGCTATTTCCAGCCGGACCAGCCGCTGCTGTTTACCTATGCCGCTGAATATGCACCCGTGCCAAGCACCCGGCCGGTCGGCACCGGGCAGGGTGGCCCGGATTCCCCGCGGCCCAAGGCCGCCGCCACTGCCCCCGCCCCAGGCGCCCCCACCTTGGCCGAACTGCACCGTTTTTTTCGTAATCCATCCAGGTGGTATGCCGAACATCACCTGGGCCTGAGCCTGCCGCCAGGCGAAGAGGCCCGGCCGGACCGGGAACCGGTTTTCCTGGAAAGATTGGATGCATACCGGCTGAACCGGCAACTGCTGCAAGATCCCGCCAGCGTGCTGGCGGCTGTGAACGCCGGGGAAGATGACGAAGCGGGTCGCCGGCTCCGGCACCTCTTGGCCGCCCGGGGCGAGTTGCCGTTGGCCGGGGCCGCCGCCCCGGCCCTGGCGGAAGCCATGGCCGCCGTCGAGCCGGTGGCCGCCTTTCTGGCCACCAATCCCGCCGGCCGTCCCTTGCCGAATCTGCCCCTTGACCTTGAGCTTGGACAGCACTTGTATTTGCGCGGTGAGCTGCGGGACCGGGCCGAGCTGGGCCTGCTGCGCTGGCGGCCCGGCCGAAGCAAGCCGGTTTTTCTGCTGCTGGCCTGGCTTGACCACCTGGCCTTGTGCGCCCGGGCCCCGGCCGACCAAGACCACCAGTGCCTGCTGGTGGCCAGGGGTAAGGGGCAAGACGAAGGCCAGGCGGATATCCGCATTTTTCGGGCGGTGGCGCAAGAGCAGGCCCAAAGCCTGCTGGCCCAACTGCTCGACCTGTGGCGACGGGGGCAGGAAGCGCCGCTGCCTTTTTTCCCGGCTTGCTCCCACGCCTGGTCAGATAAGATTTACCAAGCCAAAGAAAGTGACCCCGCGAAACTTTGCCGCCAGGCCCGACAGGCCGCCCTGCAAGCGTACCACGGCGGAGATTTTCATCCGGGTGACGGGGCCGACCCTTACGTGGGGCTGATCTTCCAGGAGGCGGACCCGGCGGGTGAGTGGTCGGAGGATGACAGCTCGGGGCCCGGCGGGAGCGACTGGGAAGAATTCACTGCGGTGGCCGAAACCGTTTACCTCCCCATGCTCCGAGTTTTGGAAAAAGCTGGAGAAAAATGATTACCCCGCAACCCTTCAACGCCGCCGCTTTGCCGTCGGCCCCGCTGCAACTCATCGAGGCCAGCGCCGGCACAGGCAAGACCTATTCCATTACCTCGCTCTACCTGCGTTTTATTCTGGAACAGGAACTGCCGGTGGAAAAGATCCTGGTGCTGAGCTTCACCGAGGCCGCCACCGCCGAACTGCACGGCCGCCTGCGCGCCCGCCTCCAGGCCGCCGCCACCGCCTTCCAGCAGGGCGGTGGTACTAATGATCCTTTCCTGCAGGAACTGGTTCGCAATAGCCGCCGGCCGGAACGGGATCTGCGGCTGCTGCAGCGGGCCGTCAGCGATATCGACCAGGCGGCGGTGACCACCATTCACAGCTTCTGCCACCGGGTTTTGCAGCAGGGCGCCTTTGAAAGCGGGATGCCCTTTGAGCTGGAACTGCTCGGCGAGGTGACGCCATTTATCGATGAACTGATCTACGATTTTCTGGCCACCCTCCACCATCGCGATGATCCCCGGCTGCTGGCGCTCTGGCGCCGCGTTTACAGCCTTACGGAACTGCGCGCCCTGGTGCGGGAGGGGTTGCGCCACCGCCACTTCCCGCTGCTTACCGGGGTAAGCGAACAGCCGCACCGCATCTTCGGGCGATCAGCCAGGCTTACGTACAGGGGGTACGCTGCGCCTGGCTGCTTGCCCGAACCTGCGGCACGGCTGTTCGCTTACGGCCCGTTAGACCGGCAGTTTAGTGCCCCAGTCGGCGCTGAAACTTCCCCCTGGGCCGGGCAAATGGCCGATATTCAAAGGCGTTACACCAGGGCGCGGCAGTGCTGGCAACAAAACCGAGAGGAGATCGTCAAAACTCTGCATGACACCGATTTTTTGAAAAAATACCGCGATCTGCTGGCCGCCGGCCTGGTCGACAAACTGGCCGTCCACCTGGCCGCCCCCGAACCTCGATCCCTGGTGCTGCCGTCAGGGGCGGAAAAAATGACTCCCGCTGTTTTCAACGACCCCGACGGCGGGGTCTGCAAGAAAATCAACATCAAAAAGGGTAACATTCCCCGCCACCGGTTTTTTGACCTCTGGGCGCATTACATGGAGCCGGTGCAAAAGCTGGCTTTCTCCTACCAGACGGCCATCCAGCAAGAGCTGCTGGCCTTTGCCCGCCGGGAGTTGCCAGCCCGGCTGGCCGCCGCCGGCCTGCAATCTTTCGATGATCTCCTCTACGGCCTGGAGCGGGCTTTGCGAGGGCCGGGGGCGGCGGCTCTGCGCCGCTTTATCGGCAGTCGCTACCCGGTGGCCCTGATCGATGAATTCCAGGATACCGACCCGGTGCAGTACAGTATTTTTCAACAAGTTTATGGCCAACATGTTGCCGGCGGGCGGGAAGAGGGGAGGCGGCTGATTTTAATCGGTGACCCCAAGCAGGCCATCTATGCCTTCCGGGGCGCCGATATCTTTGCTTACCTGCAGGCGGCGCAGGATGCCGGTGAGCAGCGTTACACCATGACCATCAACTGGCGGGCCGACCGGCGCCTGGTGGCGGCGGTCAACGCCCTGTTTCAACCGGTTGCCCAGCCCTTTGTGGTGCCGGGGATCGATTTCCCGGCGGTAACGGCCCGCCCCGATGCGCCCGACCTGTGGCGGGAAACAACGTCCGCCGGCGAAGAGGATGAGCAACCACTGCAGTTTCTGCTCCCGCCCCCTAAGCTGGCGGAACGACTTAACAGCGGTCCCGGACGGCTGCCGGCCCGGAGCCGGGTGGAAAAAGCAGTGCCTAACCTGGTGGCGGCGGATATCGTCCGCCTGCTGGAAGGTGCCGGCAGCCTGGGGGAAAGAGGGTTGCGACCGGCGGATATCGCAGTGCTGGTACGCAGCAACCAGCAGGCCGCCCTGGTTCAGCACGCCTTGCAACGTCGGGGGGTGGCGGCGGTGCTGCACAGCCGGGAGAGTGTCTTTCAGAGTACCGAGGCGCGGCAGTTGTCCATCCTGCTCCACGGCCTGCTGGGCCAGGCCGGCGAGCCCCAGCGCCGGGCAGCCATGCTCAGCGGTCTGCTGGGTTGCACCCGGGCCGAACTGGAGAGCCTGGAAGAAGACGAGCAGCAGTGGCAGAGCTGGCTGCTGCGCTTTACCCGCTGGAGTCGATTATGGAGCGAGCGGGGTTTCATGGCCGTGATGCGGGCCATCGGCGAGGAGCAGGAGATGCCGGCCCGGTTGCTCAATCACCCCAACGGCCAACGGCGACTCACCAATTTTCGCCACCTGGCGGAACTGCTCCATAACCAGGAACGGGAAGCCCATTTGCAGCCGCCAGCCCTGCTCAAATGGCTGGATGAAGGGATTGCCGGCCTGCGCCCCGGCTCCGAGTTCGACGAGTTACGCCTGGAAAGCGACGAGGAAGCGGTCCAGGTGTTGACCATCCACCGCAGCAAAGGGCTGCAATACCCGGTGGTTTACTGCCCCTACCTGTGGAAAACCGGCAAACGGAAAAATGAAGAGAAAGACAAATTTTTCACCTTCCACGACCCCGATGATCATTGGCAGGGTAAGATCACCCTGCAGCCCGATGATGAGCAGCGCCAGGCCCGCCGCCGGGAATTGTTCGCCGAAGACCTGCGCCTGCTCTACGTGGCCCTCACCCGGGCCCGCCACTGTTGCCGGGCGGTGTGGTTCGGCGCCGATGGCTACCAGGAATCGGCCCTGGCCTACTTGCTGCACGGCGGTGAGCAAGGTCACCCGCCCGCCGACCTGACCGGCTTATCCTTTGCCGAGTTGCAGCAACGGTTGCACCGGCGGGTGGCCAATGAACCGGACTGGGGCCTGCAGACCGCGTCGGCAGAAACCATTCCGGCGCCGCCGCAGCACGGGCAGGTCCAAAAACCATCTGCCGCCGCCGCGGCGGACCCGACCCGGCTGCGGCAGATGCAAACCACCATCGACACCGCCTGGCGGGTGGGCAGTTTTTCCCATCTCATCGCCCGGGCGTCGGAGCTCAATGCCACCGTCAGTGAGCGCGATTACGACGCCGCGGCGGATGCTGCCGCGACCGTTGCCGGCGATTCGGCCGGAGCTGCCGCCAGAACTGCCACCGGAGATTCCGATGGAGATGCCGCCGGCGATCGCGGCGGGGCGGCACCGGTTACGGCGGCCGGCGCCCCCCCCGTCTCATTGCGGCTTGCCGCCCGCGTCCCCTTGGCCGACCTGCCCGCCGGGGCGGCTATCGGCAATCTCTGGCACCGCATTCTGGAGCTGATTTCTTTTCAGCAACCCGATCAGCACCAGGAGATCATCGCCGAGCAGTTGCGCATCTTCGGGGTTGACCGCCGACAATGGCAACCGGTGCTGGAAGAGGCCCTGGCCACCATCCTCGACACCCCGCTGACCGCCGCCGAGCCCTTCCGGCTGGCGGACATCAAAGACACGGAGCGGCTCAACGAAATGGCCTTCATCGGCCCGGTGCGCCAGCAAGACCAGCCCCTGGAAGCCGCCGACCTGGCCCGGGTTTTTAAGCAGTTTCCTGAAAACCTGCCTCCCGGTTACGCCGATCGCCTGGCACAACTGCGCTTCCCGGCCCTGCAGGGATACCTGAAAGGCTTTGTCGATCTTATTTGCCGGTGGCAGAACAAATGGTATGTCATCGATTACAAGAGCAACCTGCTGGGCCCCACCCACGCCGACTACCAACCCGCCAACCTGCTGCCGGCGATGAGCAACCACCACTATATCCTCCAGTACCACCTCTACACCCTGGCCCTGCATCGCCACCTGGCCCAGCGGCTGCCGGATTACGACTATGATCAACACTTCGGCGGCGCCCTCTACCTGTTTCTCCGCGGCCTGCACCCGGACTTGGGCCCCGCCGCCGGCATCCACCACGAACGCCCACCCCGCCAGCGCATCGAAGCCCTTGCCGGATTATGAACAGAGCCTTGGCATTACTTGTCTGCTGGCTGCCTTATTTGTGCCTTACCTGTGGGCAACAAGTTCACCCCGGCCGCCAGCCCTGGTTCAGGGCGGTCAGTACGATCTGAGCGCATGCTTCGGCATCTGAGGCGGCATGGTGGTGGTGCAGGGGGATTTGCAGCTGGCGGCAGACATCGGGCAGCTTGGTGGGGTGAATGTTCCATTGCTTGCGAGACAGTCGCACGGTGCAGATAAAGGGCGGGGCCGGCGGCGGCAGGGCATTTTCGGCGCAACAGGCCAGCATTACGCCCTGGTCGAAAGAAGCATTGTGGGCGGCCAGAAATTCCACCTGGCCCATCTCTTTAGCAATTTGCGGCCAAATATCGCCGAAAGCCGGCGCGTTGCGTACATCGCGCCAGGTCAGGCCGTGGATGTGGGTAAACACAAACCAGTTCGATGGCGGCCGGATCAACTCGTAAAAACGCTGCACGACCCGGCCGTGGGAAACCACCACCACTCCCACGGCGCAGGCGCTGTTGCTGCGGTAGTTGGCGGTTTCGAAATCGATGGCGGCGAAGGTGGTCATCAGGAGGTAAGGTGAATGGTAAGTTTGCTTGTCTTCATATATAAAGCATTTAAAGGAAAAAAGAGCAAAGGCAAGGTGTTTTTGCTTTACCTGGAATCGTGGTCGGCTATCTTTAGTGTATACATGGTGAAGATAACCGAAGGAGCCGAGACCTGTAAATGAGCGACTATACAACCATTATGTTTGATTTTGGCGGGGTTGTAGCCGCCGAGGGCTTTCGCACCGGGCTGGAGGCCATCGGGGGTGAACACGGGCTTGATCCTGCCGAAACTTTCCGCCTGGGCAAAGAAATTGTTTTCGACGGCGGCTATGTGGTGGGGGCGGTGGATGAGGCCGCCTACTGGAACGAGTTCCGCCGCCGCACCGGGATTGTCGCCTCCAATACGGAGTTGCGCCGCCATATCCTTGATCGCTTCCGGCCGTACCCGGAAATGTTAGCTGCCCTGGCTCGCCTGCGGCAACTCGGGTTTACCCTGGTCATGGTCAGCGACCAAACCAACTGGCTGGACGAACTTAATGAGCGCCACCAGTTTTTCCCTCTCTTTCACCGGGTTTTCAACAGCTACCACCACGGTCGCAGTAAACGGGACAGCCGTTTTTTTATCGAGGTGCTGGCCGAGTTGAACTCTCCTCCGGCAGCCGCCATTTTTCTGGATGACGACCCGGGCAACGTGGAGCGCGCCCAGTCGGTGGGGATCAACACGGTCCTGGTAACCAGCCCTCGCCAGGCCCTCAAAGAACTGGCCCAAATCTTAGGGGTGATCGACCTTTAGCAGGGGCGCTGAAAAAGCCCTCCGTGGGCCTCAACAACCCGTTTTGCAACGGGTGCGAAAGTGTTATTAAGTATATACGATGAACAGCAGGGATCGGCCCCGCTGTTCTTTTGGCAATTAACTTCAGGAGTTGATGGTAATGAGCGGTTTTGAGGAACTTTTTGCAGAACATGAAGCAGCCGGCGAAAAATTAACCCCCGGCCAGCAGATCACCGCCGAGGTTGTCAGCATCGCCAGGGAGTGGATTTTCATTGATCTGGGCGGCAAAAGCGAAGGGGCGGTAGCCAAGGCTGAATTTATTGACCAAGAAGGTAACTGCACGGTGGCGGTGGGAGATAAGGTAACCGTTTACTTTCTCGCCGAAAAGAAGCAGGAAAAGCTTTTTACCACCAAGGTTGGCGGGGCCGCCACCCAAGCCCACCTGGAAGAGGCTTACCACAGCGGGATTCCGGTGGAAGGCACGGTGGAAGCGGAAGGCAAGGGCGGCTTTCAGGTACGTATCAGCGGCAATGTCCGGGCTTTTTGCCCTTTTTCCCAGATGGCCCTGCGCCGAGTGGAAAACAACGAAGAGTACCTCGGCCAGGGTTTCGCCTTCAAAATTATCGAGTTTCGCGAAGGGGGGCGCAACATCATCCTTTCCCGCCGCCGGTTGCTGGAAGAGGAGCGGGCGGCCCGCAAGGAAGAGTTGCGGCAGTCCCTTGCGGTTGGTGACAAGGTGACCGGCACCGTGACCTCGGTGCAAAAGTTCGGCGCTTTTGTCGATATCGGCGGCATTGAGGGGTTGATCCCCATGTCGGAGATCGGCTGGGGCACGGTGGAAGATATTCACAGCCACCTGGAGCCGGGCCGCGAGGTGGAGGTGGTGGTCAAAAGCCTGGATTGGGAGAAAGAGCGTTACTCCTTGAGCCTGAAAGACACCCTGCCCGATCCCTGGGAAGGGGTGGCGGCCCGTTTTCCCGAGGGCTCTCGCCACCAGGGCAAGGTGGCCCGGCTGATGGACTTCGGGGCCTTTGTTACCCTGGCGCCGGGAATAGACGGCCTGGTACATATCTCCAAGCTTGGTGCCGGCCGGCGGATCAATCACCCCCGGGAGGTGGTACAGCCCGGTGAAACCCTGGAAGTGGAGATCGAGGCCATCGATTCCGAAAGGCGACGGCTTTCCTTAAGTGTGCCCCCACCGGCGGAGAGTGAAGCCGCCGGTGAGCCGGCTCAAAGCGAAACCCGGCCGGCCGCCGGAGCCGCCGGTAAAGCGAGGAAAAAAGCCGCCGCCCCGGCGGACAACCGCCAGGATTTCCGGGAGTACCAAAATCAGCAGGGTCGGCAGAGCGATCGCCCCATGGGAACTTTAGGGGATCTGCTCAAGGCTAAGATGGCGGAAAAAGGAAGCAAGTAAAAACGGGATCTAATGATTGCACGACAGGGAAAGGGGGGGGCGTGTGGTTGAGTTCGGTCGACGACTGGGGCTGGTGCTGTTGTTATTGCTGCTCCTGGCCGGCGTCTCGGCCAAGGCTGCGCCGGGAAAAGAGCTGTTGCTGGCGGGAGTATCCCTGGGGCTGAGCGGTAAGTACGCCACCATGGCCCATGATCAGAAGTTGGCTTTTCGGCTGTGGGAAGAAGAAATCAATGCCGCTGGCGGTTTGCTGGGCCGCAAGGTTCAACTGACCATCTATGATGATCAGAGTGACCCGCAAAAGGCTCTGGAAATTTACCGGCGATTGCTGGACGAAGAAGGGGTGGATTTGCTTTTTGCCCCCTTTTCCAGCGAGATAACCGGAGCAGTGCTGCCGCTCTTTGAGCAGCACCGCTTTCCTTTGCTGGCCTCCGGGGCGGTGGCCGATGGGCTCTGGCAACAAGGGGCCCGTTACATCTTCGGGATTTTCACCACCGCCGACAAAATACCCGCCAATTTAATGGAAATGCTGTTTGCTCACGGCATCGACGGCCTGGCCCTGTTGCACTCCGCCGACCCGTTTTCCCAAGCCGCCGCCGAAGGGGTGCGGAAACGGGCCGCCTGGCTCGGCCTGGAGTTGAAGCTGGATGCCCAATTCAGCGATCCGGAAAAGGATTTTGCCATCCTGCTGGCTGAGGCCCGGGAGCTGGACAGCGAGGTGGTGATCATGGCCGGCCATCTGGAGGAGACCATAGCCCTGCGGCGGGCCATGCTTGCCATGGACTGGATTCCACGGGTCTATTACGGTACTCAGGGTCCGGCCAACCCGTCTTTCATCAAACGCCTGGGGTCGGGGGCCGAAGGGGTGTTCGGCACCGAACAGTGGCAATATTTGGGCGGCATCAGCACCCCGGAAACGGAAGCCTTTCTGGCAGCCTACCGAGAGAAATTCGGCCGGGAAGCCAGTTATTTCTCCGTCGCCGCCTACTCCGCCACGCAAATCATGACCAAAGTAATTCAACAGGCCGGCAGCCTGGATGGCGAGAAATTGCGCACCGAACTGGTCGAACTGGACACCATCTGCCTGACCGGGCGGTTCCGGGTGGACGCCCGGGGTCGGCAAATTCGTAACTTCAGCCTGGTTACCCAGTGGCAGGACGGCCGCCAGGAGGTGGTCTGGCCCCGTAAGCTGATGACCGCGGAGCCCAGGTTATGAAGCGGTTGCCTGGTTTGTTCAGCCCGATGCTTGATCATCTGCGATGGTGGAACCGGCGGTTGGCCTGCCGTTACACCGTGGGCAACCTGCTGATGGTTCTGCTGGTGGGGGGCGGTTTCTATTTTTTAGCCCTTCTGCCCATGGCCCGGTTTATTGAAAGATGCAACATCTCGCAGATGGCCGACGCCGTTGACGATATTCAACGTATTTGTGAACAAAGCCACAACGAACTGCTCCGGACCGGAGTAGTTCCAGACAGTATTGAATACATCTTGAAACAGGTTGCCACCTTAAGTTTTATCGAGGATTTTCTGACCGCCAACCGGCTGCAGATTCTTCTGGTCAACAACCAGCAGGTGCTGCTGGCGCCTGACTTGCCGACGCCTTTGCCGAAGGCGACCGGCAAGCTGCTGGGGACGGATAAAGCCTATGCCGAAAGGACTTCAGAACCGGCTGCGCTCGGGGCACTGGTGGAAGACCTGTCGGTTCCTCAGAGCTCCCCTGAGATGGTGACTCTCAACGGCCGGGAATATCACCTCCAGGGCGGCACCTTTTCGCCCTGGGACTGGCAGTTTGTGGTTTTCAGAGACAGCGGCCATTTCCTCAACACCATAAGCCAGGTGCATTATGCCTATTTCGGTACCGTCATCCTGCTGCTGTTCTGGGTTTTGTTCAGTGGTTATTTTTTCCGGCGGCAGGTGGAAACCCCGGTCAACGAAATGATCAACGCCTTGCGGCAAGGGAAAAAGCCGGATTACCGGGGAGTTTATGAGTTTGAATTTCTCTCGCAGCGTTTTGCCGAGTACATGGAAGAGCAGCAGGCCCTGCACCGGCGCTTTTTTCAGCAGCAAAAACTGGAATCAGTAGGGGTGATGGCCGGTGGCATTGCCCATGATTTCAACAACTTACTCACGGCTCTTTACGGCCAGATCAGCCTGGCGGAGCTTTCCCTGCCCGCCGACCATCCAGCCCGCGCCCATCTGTCGTTGGCCGAGGGCTCGGCCAACCGGGCCCGTTTCCTTACCCGGCAACTCTTAACCTTCACCACCGGCAACCACCTGCATCGGCGGCCGTTAACGCTATCCAGGCTGTTGCCGGAAACCGCCCGTTTTGCCTTGACCGGCAGCAACTGTGAACTGCAGTTCAGTGCCGATGAAGACCTTTGGCCGACCGAACTGGACCCGGAGCAAATGGGCAATGTTTTTCACAACCTGGTGCTCAACGCCCGGGATGCCATGGGCGATAACGGGGAACTGACGATCTCCTGCCGGAACCTGGAGTTGCCGGCCGACACCCGCTTGCCGTTGCCGCCGGGCCGCTACGTACGTATCGTCTTTCAGGATAACGGCTGCGGAATGGAGCCGGAAGTGCTCAGTCGCATCTTTGATCCCTATTTTTCCACCAAGGAAAAAAGCTCTCGCAAGGGAACCGGCCTGGGGCTGGCCATCTGTTATTCCGTGATCAACCAACACGGCGGCCACATCGAGGTTGACTCCGTAAAAGGGCAGGGCACGGTTTTTACCCTCTATCTGCCGGCGACCGATGGTACCGATCCGGTTACCGAGCAGTTAAGAGCCTATTTGCAACAAAAGGGGCAGAAGTTGTGATGGGTCCGGAAATGGCCCAACTGATGGAACGCCTGGTCAAGGAAGAGGTGCTGGCCGAGTTTGACCGGCACTGGCTTGAACTGCTGGCCCGGCTGCAACCTCAGAGCTCCCCCGCCCTGCTGCTGACGGCGGCCTTGCTGCGCCGGGCCGTGGATTTGGGCCACGTCTGCCTTAAGCTGCCGGAGGTGGCGGCCTGGTGGCCGGCGGAAGCCGCGGCCATGGGTTATGCCGCCCCCTCGCCGTCGACCCTGCTGGCCGAGTTGCGCCACAGTGCCCTGGTGGACAGCCTGGAGCCTGGCGCGTGCAGCCATCTTCAGGGCGCAACCGAGCACGGGCCACCACAGGTCGCGGTGGCCCCTCTGGTATTGAGCGACAACCGGCTTTATCTGCGGCGCTACTGGCAGTACGAAATGGCCCTGGCCGATGAGATCAGGGCAAGGGCGGTAAGGGTACCCGCGCCGCCGGCGCCGGAGGTTGCCGCCGCCCGCCTGGCCGAACTGGCGACGGCAGCAGGGGTGGAACTGGACCAGGACCAGCAGGCGGCGGTACTGGGGGCGCTCAACCATTATCTAACCGTGATTTCCGGGGGACCGGGAACCGGCAAGACCACCATTATCTTTTTTATCCTGACCCTGCTGACCCAAATGGCCAGAGAAGAGGGACAGGGGAGCGATTTGCGGGTGCTGCTGCTGGCCCCCACCGGCAAGGCAACAGCTCGCCTGGCGGAGACCCTGCGGGAACGAGCGGCGGAGTTTTCCGCCATGACCATCCACCGGGCCTTGGGGTATCAAAGCTGTTCCCCCACCATTTTCCGCCATAACCGGAGCAACCCGCTGGCGGCCGACCTGGTGGTGGTGGACGAGGCCTCCATGGTGGACCTGGCCCTGATGAGCAAACTGTTTGCCGCCGTATCTCCCCGGGCCCGGTTGGTGCTGCTGGGCGACAAGGACCAACTGGCCTCGGTGGAGGCCGGCTCCATTCTGGGCGATATCTGTTTGGCCGCCCCGCAGCTGGACTCGGCGGTTATTGAGTTGAGCCGGGAGTTCCGCTTTGATCCTCGGCGGGGTATCGGCGCCCTGGTGCGAGGGATTAAGGCGGGAGAGCCGGCCACGGTACTGGCGGTGCCGGTGCGGGTGGATGGCGCCCAAAATGATGACCCCAAAGGGCCGCCAGCAGAGGTTACTTTAAGTGACCAACCCGGCGCTCCGGCGGAAAACCCCACCTTGCGCGAGTTGGTGCTGGCCGGTTTCCGGCCTTGCCTGCAGGCCTCTTCCCCGGCCGAAGCCCTGGCCAGAATGAATGACTTCCGCCTACTCTGCGCCCATCGCCGGGGACCATACGGGGTCGAGCAACTCAACAGCTTTTGCCGGCAACTGCTGCGGGCGGAAGGAGTGCTGGGAGAGGCGGCAGGCCGTGGGGCAATGGGAAAGGAGGCCAGAGGGCCGGCGGACGGACTCGCTCCGGAAGGGGATTATTATCGGGGGCAACCGGTGCTGGTGGTGGCCAACAGCTACGAAAGCCGGCTGTTCAACGGCGATCTGGGCATTATCTGGCCGTCGCCGGACGACGCCGGCCAACTGATGGCCTTTTTCCCGTCCGCCCAGGGGGCGCCCCGAATGCTGCCGCCGGGGCGGTTGCCCCGCCACGAAACCGCCTTTGCCATGACCATTCATAAAAGCCAGGGTTCGGAGTTCAACCAGGTGGCGGTGGTTCTGCCTCCGGAAGACTCACCCCTGCTCAGCCGGGAGCTGTTGTACACGGCTGTCTCCCGGGCTCGCAGCCGGGTTCATCTCTTCGGCCCCGAGCAGGTGCTCAGCCGGGCCGTTGACCGCCGGGTAACCCGCGCCTCCGGCCTGGCCGAAATTTTAACCAGGACCGAAAACGGCCATATCAGCGCACCAATATAAAAAATATGAACCCTTTGGAACTGTTCAAGAAAACCCCGCAGACCAACTGCGGCCAGTGCGGCCACCCCGCCTGCCTGGCCTTTGCCGCCGCGGTTACCAAGGGCGGAGAGGACCCTGCCAAGTGCCCTTTCCTCGACCTTGCCGCCCTGGGCCTCAGCCGGCAAGAGGGACCGGAGCTGGCCGGGGTGCTTCGCCAGCGGGAACTGGAACTGGCGGAGTACCTGAAAAGCCAGGTTGCCGGCTTGGACTTTGCCGCTCTGGCCGAGCCCTTGGGCTGCCGGCTGGAACAGGACGGCAGCGGCCGACCGGTGCTGGTGTTCAACTACCTTGGCCAAGAGACGCGGCTGAACGCGACCGGTGTCTGGCTGGAGGGGGTGGAGCCGGAGGACCCCAGGGACCGGATTCTGCTCTACAGCTATGTCCGTTCCGGCGGCGGCCCCGCCCCCACCAACCAATGGATCGGCCTGGAAAGCCTGCCCAATACCATTTCCAAGGTGCGCACCCTGGCCGTCTACGGCGAACAACCTTTGGCCCGGTTGTTCCACGAGTATGGCCACCAGCGGTTGCTGGCGGCCGGCTTGCAACTGGGCGGTTCATCCCCGGCCGAGTCCACCGCCGATCTCAGCATGATCATCCCGGTGCTGCCCCAACTGCCCCAGTGCCTGCATTTCTGGGCCGAGGCGCCGGAGGAGGGCTTCGCCGCCTCGGCCAAAGTACTGTACGATGCCCGGGTGCTGGATTTTCTCGATCTTGAATCCCTGATCTTTACCACCGAGAGGCTGGTGGATCGGCTGACCTTGCTGCTGCAGGAACCAAAGTCGGCAGCACTTGGCAAGCCGGAAAAAAAGTAACCGTTCACCAGAGGTACTAACCTACAGGTATAACGGGCTGTAATCGTTCAGCAGTGCCGCAGGTTCGGGCAAGCAGCCAGGCGCAGCGTACCCCCTGTACGTAAGTCTGGCTGATCGCCAGAAGATGCGGTGCTGCTGAACGATTACGGAAAAAAACAGCAAGGAGCAACCGTGATGGAAAAAATTCCCGAGCTTTGCGGCCAGCGGGCGGAAAATATTTACAGCCACCGCAACTTCTGCTGTGCCGAATCGGTACTGGTTACCTTAAACGGCGCTTTTAAAATCGGCCTGGCTGAAAACACCGCGGCCGCCCTGGGTTCCGGCTTCTGCCACGGGATGGGCGGGGCCGGCTGTGTCTGCGGGGCCCTGGCCGGGGGCGAGATGGTGCTGGGGTTGCTGCTGGGCCCACGCCAGGAAGGGGGGCTGGCCAAAAAGGTGTTCCAGAAAGAAATAGCGGCGGTGATGCATGATCGCTTCAAGGAGCGTTTCGGCGCCACCTGCTGCCGGGTGTTACTGAAAAAACGCAAGGAAAAGCAGGGGGCAAGCTGTGCTGAACTGACCCGGGGCGCCACGGAGCTGGCCGCTGAACTGCTGCTGACCAGCCGGCCGGAGTTGGCCACCAAGGTTGACCATGATTTTCTGGCGGTCCGGGACGACAAAAAATAATTATTCTTTTTCCGGCAGCAGGCTGCTTTCGGTGTCCGACTCCCGTTGTTCCCGGCGTTTTTCCGTGTCCAGGCGGTCTTCCAGTTCGCCGATATAGGCGGTCAGGGTGTTGCCCGACTGCTCCACACTGGCCAGCAGATCTTTTTCCGCCTCATCCAGCCGGCCAAGCAGGGCATTTTCCACCAGCTCCAGGCGGTTGAGCATCTCCGCCCGGGTATTCTCGGCCGCTTCGCTCTGGCGGGCCAGTTCCTTTTCCAGGTAGTTGCGCAACTCGGTGAAGCGGGAGGTTTCCGCCTGGGTGGCCAGCTTGCGGTGATCCTGCAATTCCTGGGCATGTCGCCGGGTGGCCAGCATCAGGGTGGTCTGCAGGTAGACCACAAAAACCAGAAACAACACCGTCAGCAAGGCCAGCACGCCGAACATCAGCAGTCCCAGGGGGGCATTGAATTCGGCCACCCCTATAGAGACAGCAGTCGGCGCCACCAGGGTGGGCCAGTTGAGGGCGGCAAAAGCGGTGGCGGTAAGGAGGATGAAAGCCAGCAACAGGGCGATGAATTTCATGATCGGCGTTTCTCCTGGTCGGGGTTGAGGTTAAGCTGCCACAGCCGTAACCGAAATTATTGCGGTTTGATTTGCTTGACGTTGCAGCTCAGTTGGCCATCGTGCAGGATCAGGCTGAGCTCTTCGTCGATTTCGGCCTGCCGGGCGGAGCGCAAAACCGTGCCGTCGGTCCGGCGGGCAATGGCGTAGCCGCGACCAAGCACGGCCAAAGGGCTGACTGCATCCAGAATAGCAGCATTACGGCCCAGATGGTTACGTTTTTCCACCATGATACTGTTAATGGTGAAATTTAACCGCATTACCCCGGCCTGCAGGCGGTCGCGCTGCCGGGCCAGTTCCCGGCGGGGGTCCCGCTGCTGCAAGATGGCCTGAAAGCGGTTCAGGCGCTCTTGGCAGCGGTGCAGGTGGTAACGCAGACCATGGCCCAACTCGGCCTGGAGGTGGTCCAGCCGCAGGTGGTGCTGGGCCAGCAGGCGGCTGGGGTCGCCCAGCAAGCGCTGGCCGGCAAGCAGTTTTTGGCGTGCCTCCTGCAACTGCCGGCGCAGCGTAGCGGCCAGCCGCCGGTTAAATTCGTTGATGGCGCCGGCCAGCGCCTCCTGGTCCGGCAGGACCATCTGCGCTGCGGCGGTGGGGGTGGGAGCGCGCAGGTCGGCGACGAAATCGGCGATGGTGAAATCCACCTCGTGGCCCACCGCCGAAACCACCGGAATTTCCGACGCCGCCACCGCTCTCGCCAGTTCTTCCTCGTTGAAGGCCCAGAGGTCTTCCAACGAACCCCCGCCGCGGCACAGCACGATAACGTCCCAGCGCGCAAGTTGATTGAGCCGGGCGATGGCCTGGGCGATTTCCGCCGCCGCCCCGTCACCCTGGACCCGCACCGGCATGATGCTGATGGCGGTGGCCGGGCAGCGTTTTGCCGCCTGGGTCAGAAAGTCCCGCACCGCCGCCCCCTGGGGCGAGGTAACCAGGGCGATGCTTTTGGGCAGAAAGGGCAGGGGTCGTTTGCGTTCAGGGGCAAACAGCCCCTCGGCTTCCAGCTTGGCCTTCAGGCGATCAAAGGCGATGCGCAGCAGGCCGGCGCCCTTGCCGTCCATGAAGTCTATGATCAACTGATATTCGCCCCGGGGCTCATACACCGAGATTCGCCCCCGGCACAAAACTTCCAGGCCATCGGCGGGGGTGCAGGCCAGGTAACGTTGCTGGGCCCGAAACAGTACCGCCCGCAACTGGGCGTCGGCATCTTTCAGGGTAAAGTAGAGGTGGCCGGAAGATGGGCGGCGCAGGTTGGAGATCTCCCCGGTCACGGTGACCATGGAGTAAGAGGTTTCCAGCAGCCCCCTGATGGAGCGAGTCAGTTCCGAGACGGTTTGAATGCGGTTGTCGAAAGGGTTTTCCATAAGTTTGCAATGGGTTACGGTCTGGCATCTTTTGCCCTGACCGGTAAAAAAAACCGGGATGATTTTTGCTTAAAAGGCAAGTATACTAACGCGCTTTAACAAGGGCAAAGAATTTTGCCAAACTTGCCGCAACCGGCAAGTTAATACCTCTCTGGTGAACGGTTACTACCAGCTTACCAAAATAAAAAACGGGAATACACGTGGCTGAAAAAAAAATCTTCCAACCGGGCAAGCTTAAACCCGCCGGCAGCGGCACCACCAACTTTTTCGATGAACTCAACCTGCCCCCGGCGGCGGCGGAGTTTCTCAATGTCTGGTACCGCCATATCCTGGCGGCCATCGGCATAGTGGTGGTGGCGATACTGACCTGGAGCCTGAGCCAGCAGTATGTAACCTCCCGCGCCGAACAGTCCTCCCAGCAGCTTAGTGTCGCCATGCAAATCGCCGATCCTGCCGCCCGGGCCCAGGCCCTGGAAGAGGTGGCTTCGTCCTACCGCCGCACCGGCGCCGGGATCTGGAGCCGTATTGAACTGGCTCACCTGGCCAGGGACGCCGGCGACCTGGAGGGAGCGGCTCAGGCTTACCAGGAGTTGCTGGGCACCATTTCCCGGCGTGATGCACGCCGCCCCATGGTGCAGTTGAGTCTGGCCCAGGTTTTGAGCGAACTGGGCCAGGATGAGCAGGCCCTTAGGTACTACCGGGAACTGGCCGAAACCCCGGGCTTTGAAGCCTGGGGACTGCTGGGCACCGGTGATGTAATGGCCCGCCGGGGAGACACCGAAGCGGCCCGGGAAAAATACCGCCAGGTGACGGAAAAAACCAACGCCCCGCTGCTGGTGCTGGAGCAGGCCGAGTCGCGCCTACGGTAAAAAGAACATGGAAATCATCACCCAGCTTGAGGCCATGCGTGGCTGGGCGGAGCGGCGGCGCCGGGAGGGAGGAAGAATTGCCCTGGTGCCCACCATGGGTTATTTCCATGAGGGGCATTTGCACCTGATGCGTCTGGCCGCCACCCAGGCCCGGCATGTGGTGGTAAGCCTCTTTGTCAACCCCATCCAGTTTGCCCCCGGTGAAGATCTGGCCGACTACCCTCGCGACCGGCAGCGCGATGCCGACCTGGCCGCCGATTGCGGGGTGGAGGTGCTCTTCTGCCCGGAACCGGAAGCCATGTACCCACCGACCTTCCGCACCTCGGTAACGGTTACCGGACTCAGCAGCGAAGTACTCTGCGGCCGCAGCCGCCCCACCCATTTCACCGGGGTGGCCACCGTGCTGACCAAGCTTTTCAACCTGATCCGCCCCCACAAGGCGATTTTCGGCGAAAAAGACTTCCAGCAACTGGCAGTGATCCGGGCCCTGGTACGGGATTTAAACTGGGATCTGGAGGTTGTCGGCCACCCCATCGTGCGGGAGGCCGACGGTCTGGCCATGAGTTCCCGCAATGTTTACATGACCAAGGAACAGCGGCAGGCAGCCCTGGCGCTGCCCCGGGCCCTCGAGGAAGCCCGCCGGATGGTAGCCGCCGGGGAGACAAACCCGGAAGGGTTGCGGCGCCAACTGGCCGCCGGGCTGGAACAGGCTGGCCTGAAGTGGGAGTACATTGAGTTTGTCGATCCCGATTCACTGGCGGCGGCTGAGTCGATAACCCCCGGCACCGTACTGGCCCTGGCGGCCCGCAGCGGCAAAACCAGGCTGATTGACAACTGTCGCCTGTGATTCCGAAGTGAAACGCAAAAATCAAATGCAGTCTATCATCTAAACCCCTGATACCCTGGCCAGTTCTGCCGGCTTCTGTTTTTTAACCGGCAACAGGCCGTAATCATTAAAGTAGAGCAACCGATATTATGTTACGCAGCATGCTGAAGTCCAAGATTCACCGGGCCACGGTGATTGACGCCGAGTTGCATTACGAAGGCAGTCTGGCGGTGGATGCCGAATTGATGGCGGCGGTGGGCCTGATACCGTTCGAACAGGTCCATGTCTATAACATGAACAACGGCGAGCGTTTCGAGACCTATGTCATCGAAGCACCGGCCGGCAGCGGCATGATCGGCCTGCGCGGCGCCGCCGCCCGTAAGGGGTTGGCCGGCGACATGATCATTATCGCCAGCTACGCCATGGTGGCCGATGAAGAACTGGCCCGATACACCCCGCAAATCGTGGTACTGGACCAGGCAAACCGCATTAAGCGCCACGGCCCGGCAAGCTCCTAACCGCGGCAAGAGCCATCCTTGATCGGCTTAACTTAGTAACACGTCGGGACAATTTCATGAAGGTCGGTCACCCTTGCCCAACAACTGCCACCTCCCACTGCTCCCTGCGGGACGATTCAGGGTGGTTGCTGGTAACGGCGGCCACAGCCATGGAGTTGGAGCCGCTACGCCAAAGCCTAAACGGTGGCAATTACAGCGGCCGGGGAGCCGAGATCGACTTTTTAAACTGCGGGGTTGGGCCAACGGCCACCGCCGCCTCCCTGGCCGCCTGGCTGGCCTGCCGCCCAGGCCGCTATGCCGGGGTGATCATGACGGGGGTGGCCGGGGCTTACATGCTGGAGTCGGCCGGGGCGGCGGTGCAAAGTGCCCGGGTGCTGGATATCTGTGTGGCGGAACGGGAAGTTCTGGGTGATTTCGGCCTGGCCTGCGACCATGGTGCCGACCCGTTCGACAATCCACAACTGGCCGCCGAACGGGAATTTAGCCTGCACCACCAACTGCTGCAAACCGCCTGTGATACCCTGCGGCAAAGGCGGATTCCTTTTCATCGCGGCACCTTTGTCACCGTTAACGCCGCCAGCACCACACGTCGGCGGGGAATGGCCTTGGCCCACCGCCACCTTGCCCTGTGTGAAAACATGGAAGGGGCCGCCGCCGCCCTGGTCTGCCAGCGGCTGGGGTTACCCCTGCTGGAAATTCGTTGTATCAGCAACCTGGTTGAGGACCGCGATCTGAGCCGCTGGCAACTGCCGGAGGCGGTGGCCCGTAACGCGGAAATTCTCTCCCTATTGCTGCCGGAGCTGCTAGCCGCCGTTGCCGCCTCATCTTGATAACGCCCACCACCTGTCAACACCGGAAACATGTCACCATGAGCACGCCCCTTTCCTTGGGTTTTTCCCCCTGTCCCAACGACACCTTTATTTTTCATGCCTTGGTGCATGGCCTGGTGCCGCAGGCGCCGGAGTTTGATCCGATCCTGCTGGAGGATGTGGAAACCCTTAACCAGTGGGCTCTGCAGGGCAAGCTGGACGTCAGCAAGCTTTCTTTTCATGCCCTGGGGCAGGTGTTGGATGAATATGTCCTGCTGCCAGACGGGGCGGCTCTGGGCCGGGGCTGCGGCCCGCTGCTGGTGGCCCGTGAGCACCTGGACCCGGCCGAGTTGCCCGCTAAACGCCTGGCGATTCCCGGCCGTTACACCACCGCCGCCATGTTGTTGGGGCTTTATGCCCCGGCGGTATGGCAGGGTATCGCCGCCGGGGCCGGGCAGCTGCCGCCCAACCTTCGCCAGATGCGCTTTGACCGGATAATGCCGGCCCTGGTGGCAGGGGAGATCGACGCCGGAGTAATCATCCACGAAAGCCGTTTTACCTACCGCGCCCACGGCCTTAAGCTACTGGTGGATCTGGGGGCCTGGTGGGAGCAGGTCAGCGGCCTGCCCATTCCTCTGGGGGGAATTGCCGCCCGGCGCAGCCTGGGCAAGGAAAAACTGGCCGCCGTAGCCGAGGCCATCAAGCAGAGCCTGGCCCGGGCCCGCCGGCAACCGGCCGCCGCCATGGAGTATATCCGGCGTCACGCGGGGGAACTGGACAGCGAGGTGATGCGGGCCCATATCGATCTTTACGTCAACGATTTCTCCTCTGACCTTGGCCAAGAGGGGGAGCGGGCGGTGGCGGAATTTATCCGCCGGGGCCGTGCGGCCGGTATTCTCCCCGCCACCAACCAACGTTTACTTCTTGACAAGCGGGTTTGAGCAACTATATTGAAGCTTTTTCCCCAAAAAAGACCCGCAGGAACCCATAACAGGCTGTCAAAATCACCAAACGCAGGAAAGAGCACATGAAAATGAAAGGAGCCCAGGCCTTTGTTAAATGCCTGGAAGAACAAGGGGTTGAGGTTATTTTCGGCTTTCCCGGCGGGGCGGTCATCGATTTGTATGATGAACTGCTCAACACCGACAAGCTTACCCACGTACTGGTCCGCCACGAGCAGGCCGCAGTTCATGCCGCCGACGCTTACGGTCGGGTAAAAGGCGAGGTCGGGGTTGCCCTGGTCACCTCCGGCCCCGGCGCCACCAATACAGTCACCGGCATTGCCTCGGCCTACTGCGACTCCATCCCCATGGTGGTCTTCACCGGTCAGGTGCCCACCATGCTGATCGGCAACGATGCCTTCCAGGAAGTGGACATCGTCGGCATCACCCGGCCGGTGACCAAACATAACTACCTGGTGAAAAAGCCGGAAGACCTGATCCCCACCATCCGCGAGGCCTTCCACCTGGCCCGTAGTGGCCGGCCCGGCCCGGTACTGGTTGACCTGCCCAAGGACGTAATCGGGGCCATGGTCAATTATACCGAGCCCAAGCCCATCAAGATGCGGACCTACAAACCCACCTACGAGCCTCATCCCGGTCAGGTGGAGAAGGCCTGCAAGGCCATTCTCAAAGCCAAGAAGCCGGTTCTTTACGTGGGTGGCGGGGTGATCAACGCCAATGCCGCGGAAACGGTAACCGAACTGGCCAAGAAGCTGGATATCCCAGTTACCATGACTCTCATGGGGCTGGGCGGATTCCCCGGCACCGACCCGCTTTCCATGGGGATGCTGGGCATGCACGGCACCTATTATGCCAACATGGCGGTGGCCAACTGCGACCTGCTGATCTCCGTGGGCGCCCGTTTCGATGATCGGGTAACCGGCCGCATCGACGCCTTCGCACCCCATGCTAAAATTATCCATATCGATATCGACCCCAGTTCCATCAGCAAAAACGTCCGGGTGGATATTCCCATCGTAGCCGACTGCCTGCACGCCGTCACCGCCATGAACGCCTGGTTCGACCAGAGCAAGGACTTCAGCAAAAAGGCGGCCAAGGATCAGCACAAGGAATGGCATAAGCAGATCAAGGAATGGAAAAACCGGCACCCGCTGGGTTATGTTGAGGAAAGCGATATCATCAAGCCCCAGTTTGTGGTCCAAAAACTCCATGAATTGACCAAAGGGAACGCCATTATCACCACCGAGGTGGGCCAGAACCAGATGTGGGCGGCCCAGTTCTACCATTTCAACAAGCCGCGCCACTTTATGACCTCCGGCGGGCTTGGTGTTATGGGCTACGGTTTTCCCGCCGCCATCGGGGCCCAGATGGCGGCCCCCAAGCAGACGGTCATCGATATCGCCGGCGATGGTTCCATCCAGATGAACATCCAGGAGCTGGCCACCGCCAGGCAGTACAAGTGCCCGGTCAAGATCGCCATCCTCAACAACAACTACCTGGGCATGGTGCGCCAGTGGCAGGAACTGTTCTACGACAAGCGTTACGCCCACACCCCGATGGAGGTGGCCCCGGATTTTGTCAAACTGGCGGAAGCGTACGGTGCCGTGGGTCTGCGGGCCAAAAAGCCCAGCGAAGTGGAGCCGGTGATCAAGGAAGCGCTCAAGACCAAGAACACCGTGATCATGGACTTTGTAATTTCCCGCGAGGAGGGGGTTTACCCCATGGTTCCGGCGGGTAAAGCGACCACCGAAATGTTACTCGTTTAAGGAAACACCATGAAACATACTATTTCCGTTCTTCTCCAAAACAAACCGGGGGTGCTTTCCCGGGTTACCGGACTTTTCAGTGGCCGGGGCTTCAATATCGACAGCCTTTCCGTGGCCGAGACCCTGGAAAAAGACGTCTCCTGCCTGACCCTGGTAACCCACGGGGATGAGGCGATCATTGAGCAGATCACCAAGCAGCTGCATAAGCTGATCGATGTCATCAAGGTTACCGACATGGCCGAACATGATCATGTCGAGCGGGAAATGGCCATGATTCGGATCAAGGCCGAGGCCGGCACCCGGGCTGAAGTGCTGCGGGTGATCGACATCTTCCGGGGCAAGGTGGTGGATGTTTCCCCCAAGAGCTATGTGGTTGAGGTGACCGGCTCCAAAAGCAAGGTGCAGGCGATCATCGACATTCTGCGCCCCATCGGGATCCAGGAAATCGTCAAGACCGGTGCCCTTGCCATTACCCGGGGCAAAAAGTTTTAGCCGGATAACAAAATGACCAAACCGCGTGTTCCAGTAGCCCGGGAGGGTTACCCGTTTATCCTGCTGGCCGGTTTCGCTACCCTGGTGGTGGCGATTCTCGGCCTTTTTATTCCCACCATGGTGTTGCTGGGCCTGACCATTTTTGTGCTCTTCTTCTTTCGGGATCCGGAGAGGGTGGCGCCCCACGAGGATGATGTGCTGGTTGCACCGGCCGACGGCAAGGTGATTTTAGTGGAGCGGGTCTTTGATGAGCGTTTCGTCAAGGAGCACGTCTACAAGGTCAGCATCTTCATGAACGTCTTCAACGTGCATGTTAACCGCACCCCCTTTCCCGGCCGGGTGGAGCAGATCGTTTACACCCCCGGGGCCTTCTACTCCGCCGACAGTCAGCGCGGGGCCCTGAAGAACGAGTCTTGCGCGGTTATTCTCAACTCCACCCGGGGCCAGCGTATGGCCGTGGTGCAGGTGGCGGGCCTGATCGCCCGCCGCATCGTCTGCTGGGCCGAACCCGGCGATGAGCTTAAGCGGGGCCAGCGCTTCGGCCTGATCCGCTTCGGCTCCCGGGTTGATCTTTACCTGCCGCTCTCCACCCAGCTTGAAGTGGCCGTGGGCCGCCGGGTCAAAGCCGGCGAGACGGTTCTGGGCTACCTCCCTTAAATCGCTAACTGATCACGGGAATTCCTGCCGTGACGATCTTCCAAGGAGTAAGCGGGCACGGGGTTGCCCGCTTACCTTAAATCTCTTCCGACAGGGCCATCACCATGGCCCCTTTGGCGGTGGTGTTGAGGGTGTCTTCGGCGATTCTGACCTCGGAGATCTCCACCGGCAGGTTGACCTCGCTCAGTGCCTTTTCGAAATGCTCGCGGAAACCTCCCGCCAGTACAGTGCCGCCGGCTAAGGCGATGGGGATGGGCTTGGCGATTTTGGGAATTTTGTCCGACGAGTGCAAAACATCCTGGAGGCTGTGGAGCAGGCTGTTGATGAGATCGTCGTAGTAAATGTGCAGGGCTGTTTCCACACGGTTTTTGGGGCTTCTGTTGAGACTGACCCCGCCTTCCTTGATGGTCTTGATCTTGGTGGCCGGTTCTCCCACCGAAGCGCCGACCATGTAATCGATGTAGTCACCGCCTTTTTGGATGCTGTAGGTAATGACCGGCACCGAGAGGTAGGAGAGGCAGACATTGCACATGCCGCCGCCCATGCTGATGCCGATGCCCGTGAAGTTGTCTTCCGCCAGCTCGCTCATCACCGTGGCCAGGCCCTCGTTGATGGAAATTGGCCGGAAACCAAGAGAGGAAAGAAACATCTTGATCACCGACTCGTGATAGATGGTCGAGTTGGGGCTGTCGATGGGCTGGCCGGGAATGCTGAAACAGATCACCTCGCCTTCATTCTTGGGCTTGTTGATCAAGGTGTTGATGATGGCCTGCAGGACGGTGATCCCTTCATCCTCCCGGGCGCTCAACAACCCTTTTTCCATGGTGCGGCGGGTGTTGGTGTTGAACATGTTGGCGAAATTCTCCGCCGAGTAACCGAGGATATAGAACTGGTCGTTCTTTTCAAAAAAATTGACCTCGTTTTCCACCAGAATTTTTTTGGTGAATTTGGAGTAGGGGATGGTGAAAAAGGCATTGAGCTGCTTGACGGTGTGAATGTTTTTGCCTTTGTTCTGAGCCATGACGATATGACTGGTGCCGATATCAAGACCCACCGGCCCGCTGGGGCGTTCCGCTTCTTCGCCGATCTCTTTTTCCCTTGAAATCACGGTTTTGTGTGATGCCTTGACGGCGGTGTCCACATTGCCCATTTCATTGGCCATGGCTGCTCCTCCTTAGCTTACGGTTGCCCGATGGTATTCGAAAAAATCCCTGGCATTGTACTTTTGGTGTGGTAAAAGTTCCAGCTTATTTTTGTACAGATCGGCCACTGGCCGTTTTTTTCTGAATATTTTCTACTCTCCAGCTCGCCCATGTCGCCCATATCATCGCCAGATCCCCGCGCTGTGAACACTACCCCCGAGCTTTCCTGCCCGGCGGAATTGCCCATTGCCGACTTCCGGGAGGAGATCATCGCGGCCATCATCAGCCACCCGGTGGTGATCATCGCCGGTGAGCCGGGCAGCGGCAAAACCACCCAGATTCCCAAAATGTGCCTGGCCGCCGGCCGGGGGCGACAGCAAAAGATCGGCTGCACCCAGCCCCGGCGGATTGCCGCCATCTCCATGGCCGCCCGGCTGCGCGACGAGCTGGGGCCGGCCGGTGAGGTGCTGGTGGGCTACCGGATCCGCTTTTCCGATCATACCAGCCGGGCCACCCGGGTTAAATTCATGACCGACGGCATCCTGCTGGCCGAAACCCAGCACGACCGCCAACTGGCCGATTACGACACCATCATAGTTGATGAAGCCCACGAACGCAGCCTGAATATTGATTTTTTGTTGGGTATTCTCAAGGAGTTGCTGAAGCGGCGGCCGGATCTTAAGGTAATCATCACCTCGGCCACCATCGATACCGAAAAATTTTCCCGCCATTTCGATAAAGCCCCGGTAATTCAGGTGGCCGGCCGCACCCATCCGGTGGAGGTCCGCCACCAGCCGCCGGCGGAGACTGGGGGCGAGGCCGATGCCGATGAACAGGGCTATACCGAGCGGGCTGCGGCGGCGGTGCTGGAGATTATCAACCACGAGCCGCCCGGCGATATCCTGGTCTTCATGCCCACCGAGCGGGATATCCGCGAAACCGCCGAACTGCTTGAAGGCGCTCTGGGGGCGCCGGCGGCCGCCGGCCGGGGCGGGAAGAATACCATTATGCCCCTGTATGGCCGGTTGTCGCCGAAGGAACAGCGGCGGATCTTTCAGCCGGTGAAGGGGCGCAAAATCGTCATTGCCACCAACGTGGCGGAAACCTCCATTACCGTGCCGGGGATCCGTTACGTGGTGGACACCGGGCTGGCCCGGGTGGCTGCCTACAACCCCCGGGCCCGCACTTACAAGTTACCGGTGGTGCCGGTGGCCCGTTCCGCTTGCGATCAACGGGCCGGCCGCTGCGGCCGGGTGGCCCCGGGAGTCTGTATCCGTCTTTATGGCGAAGATGATTACCTCAACCGGCCGCTCTACACCCCGCCGGAGATCGTCCGCTCCAACCTGGCCGAGGTGATCCTGCGCATGACCGCGCTGAAATTGGGAGATCCCGCCGCCTTTCCCTTTGTCGACCCGCCTTCCGCCCGGGCCATCAAAGATGGTTACCAGTTGCTGGCCGAACTGGGCGCCCTGGAAGGGCCGTCAGGTGGCCGCTTACAACTTTCCCGGCGGGGACGGCTGATGTCCCGCCTGCCTTTGGACCCCTGCATCTCCCGCATGATCCTGGAGGCCCGCGACCAAAACGCCCTGCGTGAGGTCTGCGTGATTGCCGCCGCCTTAAGCATCCAGGACCCCCGGATACGGCCGGCAGACAAGGAAAAGGAAGCTGATCAGGTCCATCGCCGCTTCAGTGTGCCGGACTCCGATTTTCTCTTTTACCTCAAACTTTGGGACACCATGCAGAATGTGCTGGAACAGACCGGCAGCAAAGCCAGGTTGCGCAAGTTCTGCCAGAGCCACTTTTTGTCTTTTCAGCGCATCCGCGAGTGGCAGGATATTTATGGGCAGATCGGCCGGATCCTGGCCGGAGAAAAGGGTTTCAGCCTCAATCATGAGGCGGCCGCCGCCGATGCCGTACACAAGGCCCTGCTCAGCGGCAATCTGCGTAATATCGCCCAGAAGAAGGAAAAAAACATTTACCAGGGCGGTGGTGGCCGGGAAGTGGTGATCTTTCCCGGCTCCTCCCTTTATTACCGCGGCGGTGAGGGCCAGGCAAAAGGGGCGAAACGGCAGGGGCGGGGGGCAAAAGAGGGCGGGCGGCCGGAAACCGGCCCCACGCCGGGCTGGCTCATGGCCGCCGAACTGGTGGAGACCAGTCGCCTCTACGCCCGCACGGTGGCAGCCATCGACCCGGACTGGATTGAACCTCTGGCCCGCCCCTTGATGCGCTACAGCTACAGCGATCCTCACTGGGAAAAACGCCGTGGCCAGGTGGTGGCCAAAGAAAAGGGCACCCTTTTCGGCCTGGTGGTGGTGGCCGGCCGCAAGGTGCCTTTTGCCCGGATCGATCCGGCTGAAGCCCGGCGCATTTTTATCCAGAGCGCCCTGGTAGAAGGTGAACTCAAGGGGAATTACCACTTTTTAGGGCATAACCGGCAGTTGCTGGCAGACCTTAAAGACCTTGAGGAACGCAGTCGGCGGCGGGATTTGCTGGTGGCCGACGACCGGATTTTCCAGTTTTACGAGCAGCGCCTGCCGCCCGAGGTTTGTGATCAGGCAAGCTTGAACCGCCTGCTTAAAAAAAGGCGTGGCGACACTTTCCTGCAACTGCAACGGGAAGACCTGCTTTACCGGGAGCCAAAGGCCGACCTCATGGAGCAGTTTCCCACCGCCATGCAGGTGGGGCAGATCAGCCTGCAACTCAGCTACCATTTTGAGCCCGGGGCGGAAGATGACGGCCTGAGCGTGCTGATTCCGGTGCAGCTGGCCGCCCACCTGCGGCCGGAGCGCTTCGAGTGGCTGGTACCGGGAATGCTGGAGGAAAAAATCTTTTTTCTGCTGAAAAATCTGCCGAAAAATTTACGCCGCCAACTGGTGCCCATCCCCCGTACCGCCGCGGAACTGGCGGAAAAGTTGCACGAAAAGTTGCAATCGGTCAATATCTCCCTTTACCAGGCCCTGGGGCAGGAAATTTACCACCGGTACGGGCTGCGGATCGAGGCGGCGGCCTGGCCGATCAAAGCATTGCCCGATCATCTGCGCTGCCGCTTCTGTCTGGTGAACCAGGAGGACAAAATTCTCGCCTCCGGCCGCAATTTAAGCGCCCTGGCCAGCGGCGGCCCACCCGCAGCGCCACCGCCCGACAAGGTGGTGGCGGCATTGCGCCAACGCTGGCAGCGGCAGAACATAAGCGGCGCCGAACTGCCCGAGATTCCTCAGCGACTGCCGATGACCGGCCCCGACGGGCAACTGATCGGCTATCTTTTTCCCGGTTTACAGGAGGATGATCGGGGCCGGGTAAACCTGCACCTGTTTACGGCGGAAAAACCGGCGCACCTGGCCACCTGCCAAGGGCTGCTGCGGCTCTTTTGCCGGGAGTTTACCGCCCGCCTGAAAGGTTTAAGAAAAGACCTGACCTTCCCCCGCCAGCACTGGCGCTTGGCCCATGGGGTGGCCAGCCTGGAGGAGTTGAACCGGGCCATCGAGCAGTTTGTGCTGCGGGAGATTTTTGCCACCGGCAGCGGGGAGTTGATCGGGGCGGCGGAATTTCAGGCCCGGGTGGAAAAATTGCGGCGAGATGGCTTTTACCAGGAGGCCCGGCGTTTATATGAGTTGATTCTGCTGGTTTTGCAGGAGCGCTGGGAGACCCTTCAGGCCATTAATCGCCTGGTCCCGCCGGCTGCGGGAGGGCAAAGCAGGGTTGGCTCGGCGGCCGCCGCCGGTCTGCCCGCAGAGCTGATCGCGGAGTTGCAACAGGAGCTGGCGGAATTGCTGCCGCCGGATTTTTTGGAACACCATGACGCCGCCAGTCTGGCTCGCTTGCCTCGCTATCTCAAGGCACTGCAGATCCGCACCCAACGGGCTTTAAGCGATCCCGCCAAGGACGCGGCCAAGGCCGCCCGCCTGGCCGCCTTTAAGCAACGGCTGCAAAAATACCCGGATGCAAGCGAGTTGTCGGCAGGCAAAAGATCGGTGCTGGCAGAGTATCGCCTGATGCTGGCGGAGTACAAGATAAGCCTTTTTGCCCAGGAGATCAAAACCATATTTCCTGTCTCACCGCAGCGCCTGGAGGAGAAATGGCGGGAGGTGGAAGGGGTGGTTCCGGTATAACGGGCCGTAAGCGTTCAGCAGTGCCGCAGGTTCGGGCGATCAGTCAGGCGCAGCGTACCCCCTGTACGTAAGCCTGGCTGATCGCCCGAAGATGCGGTGCTGCTGGACGCTTACGGCCGCAGCAGGTAGAGACGGCCTTGTACCCACCGCTCCTTTTCCCGCCGCAGATCGCAGCGCCGCTCATTGACCACGGTGAAATCATGGCGGCTTGCCAGCTTGTGGATATAGCCCGGAGCGTGGGCGTAGCGACCGTTTTCCTGCAAAACAAAACCACCTTCACAATCAACTTCTTCCGTGGAAAAAAGCAGCAGCCCCCCGGGTGGCAACAGGTTGCCGATCTCGGCAAAGAAAGGTGCCAGATCACCAAGATAGTTAAGCACATCGGCGGCCACCACTAAGTCGTAAGTGGCGCGGTGTTGTTGGCAGAATTCCAGAATATCCTGCTGGTGCAGCTGGTCATAAACCATCTTTTCCCGGGCCTGGGCCAGCATACCGGCGGAGAGATCCACTCCGGTAAGTTCGGCCGCCTGGGCCAGAAAGGCCTCGCCGGCCAGGCCGGTCCCGCAGCCCAGATCCAAAAGCCGGTCAAACATTTGCCCGCCGGTGGCTTCCCGCAGCATCTCGGCCATGATGAAAGGCACCCGGTAGCCCAACTGCTCCATCAGCTCACTTTCAAACTTTTCTCCGTAATGATCGAACAGGCTGGCCACGTACTCTTTTGGCGGGGACGCCGGGGTTTCCTCGCGCAGGGCCGCCAGCATATGCCGGGCGGATTCCGCCTGATGATCGAGGGCCACCAGTTTTTCAAAAAAGGTAATGGCCAACTCCTTTTCCTCCAGCTCCACCCACATGGCGCCCAGATGGCCAAGGGCCGGAGCATAGTCGGGATCAAATTCGATCACCCGGAGAAAACAGCGCAGCGCCTCGGTGTAACGGCTCATGCGGCGATAGAGCACCCCCAGGTTGTACAGCACCTCCCGGTCGTCGGGGGCGGCGGCCAGGGCCCGGTGATAAATGTGGGCGGCGGCGGAAAATTTTTCCAACCGGGTTAAGGCCAGGGCCAGGTTGTAGAGGGTATCGACATCGTTTGGCGCCAGGTGCAGCGCCTCCTGGTAAGCCTCCACCGCCAAAGCTTCCTCGCCGCGTTGCAGGCGGGCGGTGCCCAGGTTGTACCAGGCTCGGTGGTGTTCGGGTTTTAAGGCCAGGGCCTGGCGGTAAAAGTCGATGGCCAGTTCATCCTCGCCCCGATCATGACAGAGGGTGCCCAACTGCAGGTGGAGGTCGGCATGCGGCGGAGCCAGGCGGCGGGTTTCGGCAAAACAGCGGCGCCCCTTATCGGCCTCGCCGGCAACCTGATAAAGCAGGCAGAGGGCAACCCGGGCATCCAGGTGGTCGGGACAATTTTTTAAAATATCCCGGTAAAGATCTTTCGCCCGCTGAAAATCTCCCTGTTCCTGGGCCTCGGCGGCGGCCAACAGTTTATCTTCCGCCTCCGGCTGGTTTTCCGGACAATAATGCATGGTTCAACCTTGTGTTTTTCGGCTGCCCGCCGCCTGCGACTCGGCCCTTTGAGCGTTTTGGTCGGCCTGTTAAGGAGCTTGGGCGAAACCCGGGTGGTTGCTGTTCTATTCGCCGATCCGGCGCCAGATCTTTTGAAAATCATCCTCACAGGCCAAAAAGGCCTCGACGATGACCGGGTCAAAGTGGCTGCCCGCCGACTCCACAATGATTTTACGGGCCGTGGCGTGGTCCATGCCCTCCTTGTAGACCCGGCGGGAGCGCAGCGCGTCGTAGACATCGGCCAGGCTGACGATCCTGGCCACCAGGGGAATCTCTTCGCCGGCCAGCCCCCGGGGGTAGCCGCTGCCGTCCCAGCGTTCATGGTGCCCCTCGGCGATTTCGATGCCGAAGCGGATCAGGTCGCTGCCGGGATACTGGCGATCCACCGCCAGCAGGGTTTCCGCCCCGATGGTGGCATGCTCCTGCATAATGGCAAATTCCTCCGCTGTCAAGCGCCCGGGTTTGAGCAGGATGGCATCGGGGATACCCACCTTGCCGATGTCGTGCAGCGGGCAGGCGGCGTAGAGATTGTCGATGAAGGACTCGTCGATCAACTTGCAAAACCTTGGCATGGTTTGCAGGTGGCGGGCCAGGACCCGGCTGTATTCCCGGAAGCGTTCCAGATGCTCGCCGGTTTCCGGGTCGCGGGATTCGGCCAGCTTGGAAAGCGAGAAGATGGCGGCCAATTGGGCCCGGGAAATTTCCTGCACCTGCTGGCGCACCCTTTGTTCCAGGAGTTGATTGTGCTGTTCAATTTCCTGCTTATAGTGCAGTTCCTGGTCGTAAAGTCGCTTTTTCACCAGGCTGGCATTGACCCGGGCCCGGAGCAGGACCGAGTTGAAGGGCTTGGCCAGGTAATCATCGGCCCCGGCCTCCAGGCAGCGCACCACACTGTTGATATCACCCACCGCCGAGATCATCAGCACCGGGACATGGCGGATCAGCTCGTTTGCCTTGATGCGGCGCAAGACCTCGTAACCGTCCAGCTCCGGCATCAGGATATCCAGCAACACCAGGTCGAAGGCTCCCGTTTCCAGCATGGCCAGGGCCTGCCGGCCATTTTCCGCCTCCATCACCAAGTAACCCAAACGGCGCAGGCGGCGGCTTAATACCTCGCGGTTGGCCGTGATATCATCGACCACCAGGATCAGCGGCTTTTCTCCCCGATCATCAATGGCTTGCAGGGCTTTTGCTTCCGTGCGGCCGGGGGGTGTTTTCGGGGTCGGCGCGGCGGCGGGTTTACCGGGGGTCACGCCCTGCCGGTAGCCGGTCAGGGGCAGTTGCTGTAGCTTGTTGACCTCCTGCAGGACCAGCCGGGACAAGACGTAAAACTCTTGCAGTTGGCCGGTAAAATCGGGAACTTCAGGGTTTTCCTCATGATCCTCCAGCAGCATCTCGGTGTAACCCAGGATGTTGTTCAAAGGGTTGCGCAGGTCGTGGCGGGCGGTGGCTACATCAAAACCGGCGCCGGCCTGGAGGGCCGACAAGGATTTAATCAGATCCATGATCTCCTTGCTGGCCCGGTTGATCTTGGCCAGATCCTCCTTGCTCTCTTGTTCCAGCCCGCCACAGCCGGTGACCATGTTTTCACTTTGATCGAGCAATTTTACGGCCAGATCCAACAGGTTCCACTTGTGTTCGGGGACGCGAGGATTCATGAGCTCACCTGTGCTTTGCCATTTTTTTCATCCTGCCGGGCCGTCAGGGGCAGGGAGACGGTGAAGGTGGCGCCGGCGCCGGGGCGGCTGGTGGCCTTGATATCGCCACCCATCATCCGACAAAAATAGCGGGAAATGACCAACCCCAGGCCGGTGCCGCCGTATTTACGGGTGGTGGAGGAGTCGGCCTGGGTAAAGGGCTGAAAGATTTTTGCCAGTTGCTCTTCAGACATGCCAATACCGCTGTCACTGACGGCAAACTCCAGCCTCGGCTGCCGCCGGAGGCGGCAAAGGCTGGCCTTGAGCATGATCTCCCCGTCGGTGGTGAACTTAGTGGCATTACTTAACAGGTTGTATAAAACCTGGCGCAGCTTGGTGGCGTCGGTAAAGAGCGTGATCTCCTCAGGCGGGGTGTCGACCTGCAACCGGTTGTTGTTTTTGACCACCAGCGGCCGAATGGTGTTCACCACGTCGTTTAGCAAAGGCTCCCACTGAACTTCCTCCAGGTGCAAATCCAGCCGACCGGCCTCGATCTTGGAGATATCGAGGATATCGCTGATCAGCATCAAGAGGTGCTGGCCGGCGCTTTTAATCTTTTCCAGATCCTCGCTTATTTCCCACTCGCCCCATTCGCTGGCATCCTCGAGCAGCAATTCGCTGTAGCCTATGATGGCGTTTAAGGGGGTGCGCAGCTCGTGGCTCATGTTGGCCAGGAAACGGCTTTTGGCCCGGTTGGCCGATTCGGCGGTTTCCTTGGCCTGTTGCAGCAGGCGTGATTGCGCTTCCAGCTCGCGGGTCCGCACCTGGACTTTTTCTTCCAGCGAGTCGCGCTCTTCCAGCAAGGCCCAGTAGAGCATGGCGCTGTTGATGGCGCTGGAAATCTGGCTGGCCAGGCTGGCAAGCCCCAACTGGACGTTGCCGTCGGGCACGATTTCCGCGTAAACCTTGCCGGCGGCCTCGGCATTGCCGGCCAGAACAACGCCGATCAACTCATCCTTGCCGCTCATGAAGGGCTGGGTGAGCATGGAAACCAGGGTGGAATCAATGGGGGTGTCGCTACCGATCAGCAGGGGGATGGCCATGAGGTGGTCCATCTCAAGCTGCTTGGCCAGCGGCGCCAGCAGGGGGAACGGGTGGTCCGGGGTATGGATAAGGGGGCGGTTTTGGCGCAGCGGCGCCAGCAGGGGGGAGTCGGCGGCAAGGCGCAAAGAGGCCAGCTCCGGCTCCCAGTGATCTTCAAAAAAACCGTCGTGGGCGGCCACGTTGAACTTGCCCCCCAGTTGCTCATCCAGCAGCACCAGGCACCGCTGGCAGCCGATCTCGTAGAGCACCACCGGGGGGATTTCCGCCGCAATACGCCGGATATCCAGCACCCCGGTGGTGCGCTGGCCCAGGTCGTGCAGGGCGCGGAAAATCCTGTTTTGATGCTCCAGTTGCCGCTGAGTCTTGTAGAGCTTGTGCTCGGTGCGAAACAGGGTCTTGAGCTGCTCGGCAAGCTGTTCGTTTTCGGCCTCTAGGTCACGATGCATGCCACCACCGCGCTGTAATTGTGGAAGAAATTACTTTGCCGGATGGGCCCGATTTCACCGTAGGTGTAAAAGCCCAGCCAGGGGACATCGTGGTCGATCCCCATTTGCAGGCGGCTGATCAGTCGGTTTTTTTCCTCCTCCCGGAACATCATCCGCCCCCGGCCGGCGCAATCGAAATGGGCCACCAGGCAGGGGCGACGGCCCGCCAGTTGCCGCTTGATCTCCAGGTTCAAGGTTTCCGCCCCGGAGTACATTTTCTGAAAATCCCGCCGGGTCATCCACACCGGAATGCCGGAGGTGGCGTCAAGCTCGGTGGGTAACAGTACGGAACCGTCGCTTTCATCCTTGGCCGGGGTGAAACGGACGATGTAGCCCTCGTAATCGTCGGCCATGGCGTCCGGGGTGCGGAAGCTGAAGCAGAGGTGCACCCGGGCCTGGTCCAGGTTTTCCTCGTCATCGGTGCCCAGGTACTCCTTGAAGATTTCCAGGGCCGGTTTGCCGTCGATCTCGTAAACCTTGTTGCCCTCGCAACGGGTAATCATCCGCTCCCGGCCGATGGGCACGCAGCCATGGCTGATGCCGGAGACAATCTCCGCCGGGCCACACAGTACGGCGCCGGCAACGCCGTCGGAGAAGACCTGGTCGTCGCAGTACTGGTAGGTGCGGGTCAGTTGCCAGTTGTCGGCTGCGGCCCCGCCGAAAATGGGGAGAAAACGCTCGGGCCGGGCGGTGTCTTCAAAGCCGTTGCGGAAACGGTCGAAATTAACGTGAATGCCGTCGGTGAACAGGAACAGGGCGGCGGCATCGGCGGGGATGGCGCCCAGCTTGGCGGCGGTGTCGCAACCGGCGGCGTAGGGGTCGTCGCGCAACCCCTGGGTCATGGCGTGGATAAAGCGCAGTTCGTCTGATTGCCACACCATCACCGCCAGGGCATGGCTTTCTTCGATGGCCTGCTCGTGGACGATGATGCCCTCGGCGGAGCAACCGATCAGCGGCGCCCGGCCGCCAGCCTCCCGCACGGCGGCCACCAGTTTTTCCTGGGGGTAGCCGACGGTGGCAAACATCATCATAAAGTCGCAACGATCGATTCCGGCTTGGGCCATGGCGGCCTGAACGGCCTCACGCCCGGCCTCGGAGGGGTTACGATGAATACTTGTGCCGACTCCTGTGCGGGTGGTCATGGCTATTCCTTAAAAGTTATCGGTGAAGTTAGGGCTCAGGGGCGGCGGCCGCTTTATGCAGCAGCTTGTCGATCTTGCTTAGCAGCCGCCGCAGGTCGATGGGCTTGGTTTCAAATTCGTCACAGCCGATAGCCAGTGCCTTGCGCCGGTCGCTGTCCTGGGCGTGGGCGGTGAGGGCGATTATCGGCAGGGTGGCGGTCTCCCGCTGGGCCCTGAGGAGGCGGGTGGTCTCCCAACCGTCGAGTTCCGGCAGGCTGAGGTCCATCAGGATCAAGTCGGGAATGATGGCGGTGGCCATGCTCAAACCCTGGCGGCCGTCGACGGCCTCGAGCACCTCGAAGCCGCGTCGTCGCAGGCGCCGCGAGAGCATGTCCCGGTTCATTTCATTGTCTTCAACCAGTAGAATTTTGACCATGATTGCCCAGATCGGCTCCCAGCCCACGTTCTGTTTATGTTCTGTTAACCTTAGTAAATAATATTTATCGTTATCGAATGTCAAGAGTGCTTTTAATTAATTAGTAAAACACCTGTGCAGGCAAGTGCACCTTGACAGCCAGCCTTTGCGGTCACATAATTTAATTTGTAAATTTGCATGTAAGCCATGAAGCTGTCTGTTGATTTTTTGTGTTAAGGAGCGTGAAACCATGGATGAACGCAGCAAGCGCATCCTGCTGGAGAAGGGGATGAACCGCATGGCCCGGGAACTGGGACGGCGAGGAATAAACCCTATGGCGGGGGCTTGGTCGGTACCCACCGATATTTTTGAAACCGATCAAGAGTTTGTCGTCTGCCTGGAACTGGCCGGGGTCGATCCGACCGCCATTCAGGTAATCGCCGAGGAAACCCGGCTTACCGTCTCCGGAGAGCGAAAATACAACTTTCCTGCCGAGGTGCGGCGGGTGCATCAACTGGAAATTGAACGGGGCCATTTTGAAAAACGGATCTCTTTGCCCTGGCCCATTGATGTGGCGGCCGCCGGGACCGAATTCCGCCAGGGCTTCCTGGTAATTACCATGCCCAAACAGCGGCGGCGGGTAACCATTCCGGTATCGGCCGGATAGGCCGCGGCGCTTGCGCCGCCCTGTGATTATCATTAACCAACGGTGAAACAAGATGACCGATGACAAAAAAGATATGGAACAGCCCGAGGCTGAACGGGAAATTGTAAACGAGCCGCAAGAGAGCCCGGAACAGAAGGGTAAAAAGAACAATCCGGCCAACCTGCCGGTGCCGGAAGAACTGCCGGTATTGCCGCTGCACGGTTTTGTCTTTTTCCCCGGCATGGGCTTTCCCATGCAGATCAGCCACCCCTCCTCGCAGCAACTGGTTGATGAAACCATCATCAAAGACCGGCTGGTGGCGGTGGTGACCCATCGCCGGCTGGAAGAGGAAGAGGATGAAACCGCCAGGCCCTCCGAGGCCCTGCCGGAAATCCCCGCTACCCCCAAGGGTGAAAACCTTTATTCCATGGGGGTGGTGGGTTACATGCACAAGTTGATCAAGTCCGACGACGGGGTCTACCAGGTTCTGATCAGCGCGGTTAAAAAACTGCGGATTGTGGAATACACCCAGCACACCCCTTATCTGCAAGCCCGGGTGGAGGTGGTGCCCATGGAAGAGAGCATGGACCAGGAAAGCGAGGCCATGCTGCTCAACATCCGCAACCAGTTCAAAAAAATGGCTGACCTGGGCGGGGTGCCCAAGGAGCTGGGGATGACCGTGGCAGCGCTGACCAACCCCTTTTACATCGCCTACCTGGTCGTTTCTCAGGTTGGCTTGAGCATGGAAGAGGAAGAAGCGGTCCTGGAGATCGAAGACCTCAAAGCGCTGCTCAACCGGGTGGGCCATGAATTGAACAAAAAGCTTGAGACCCTGGAGATGAGCCACAAGATCCAGAAAGGGATCAAGCAGGACATGGATAAAAAACAGCGGGAGTTTTTCCTTCGCGAACAACTCAAGGCTATCCGCAAGGAGCTGGGCGAAGATGATGAGAACATTGACTTAAAAGATCTGCGCGAACGCCTGGAGGCGTCCGACTTACCGGAAGAACCCAAAAAAACGGCGGAAAAGGAGCTGGACCGGCTTAACCGTATCTCCCCCTCATCCCCGGAATACACGGTTTCCCGCACTTATCTGGACTGGCTCATCGACCTGCCCTGGCAGACCTGCACCGAGGACAACCTGGATCTCAAACGGGCCCAGGAAGTGCTGGATGCCGATCATTACGGTCTGGATGACATCAAGAAGCGAATCATCGAGTTTTTGGCGGTGCGCAAACTCAAGCATGACATGCACGGCCCCATCCTCTGTTTTGCCGGTCCGCCGGGGGTGGGCAAGACCTCTTTGGGGCAGTCCATTGCCCGCAGCATGGGGCGCAAATTCGTGCGCATCTCGCTGGGCGGGGTGCGGGACGAAGCGGAGATCCGGGGCCATCGGCGGACCTATATCGGCGCTTTGCCCGGCCGCATCATTCAAAGCCTGCGCAAGGCCGGCTCCTGTAATCCGCTTTTCATGCTGGATGAAATCGACAAACTGGGGATGGATTTCCGTGGCGACCCCTCCTCGGCCCTGCTTGAGGTGCTGGACCCGGAACAGAATTTCTCCTTTTCCGACCACTACCTGGAGATTCCCTTCGATCTCTCCCGGGTAATGTTCATCACCACCGCCAACCTGCTGGATAATATTCCCGGCCCCCTGCGGGACCGCATGGAGGTGATCGAGCTTTCCGGTTACACCGAAGAGGAGAAGATGCACATCGCCCGGCGCCACCTGGTGCCCAAGCAGTTGGAAGCCCACGCCATCAGCGAGGATGACCTGCGTTTAAGCGACCAGGCCCTGGCCGGGATAATCCGTTCCTACACCCGGGAGGCCGGGGTACGTAACCTGGAACGCAAGATCGGCGGAGTCTGCCGGGGGGTGGCCAGAAAAATCGTGGAAGGGCACAGCGGCTTAATCGAGGTCGGTCCCGACGACCTGGCCGAGTACCTGGGCCCGCCCCAGTTTTTTTCGGAAAGCAAGGCCCGCACCTGGGGGCCGGGGTTGGCCACCGGCCTGGCCTGGACCCCGGTGGGCGGCGATCTGCTCTTTATCGAAACCGCCCGGATGAAGGGCAAGGGCAACCTGAGTTTAACCGGCAAGCTCGGCGAGGTGATGAAGGAGTCGGCCAATGCGGCTCTTACCTATATCCGCTCGCATACCGACAAACTGGGGCTGGATGAAAAGATTTTCGCCGACAACGACCTCCATGTCCATGTCCCCGAAGGGGCAATCCCCAAGGACGGCCCCTCGGCCGGGGTGGCGATGGTGGTTTCCCTGGCCTCTCAGCTCATGGGTCGCCCGGTGCGCCGGGAAGTGGCCATGACCGGCGAGATCACCCTGCGGGGCGATGTTTTGCCGGTGGGCGGCATCAAGGAAAAGGTGCTGGCGGCGGTGAGGGCCGACATCAGCGAGGTTATTCTGCCCAAGCTCAACGAAAAGGATCTTACCGAGCTGCCGGAAAGCGCCAGAAAGAAGGTGAAGTTCCACCTGGTGCACGATATCAACGAGGCCTTGGAGAAGGCCTTGGAGCCGGACGACTAAAGTAGCGGGCGGTGATTGCGCCACAACAGGGCAAGCGGATCGGCATGATAGCCGGCCCGCTTGCCCCGGCAAAAGCTTCAAGCGGCCGGCTTTTCCTGGTAAAAATGCACGTCCCGCTGGGGGAATGGAATGGTGATCCCTTCGGCGTCAAAGGCCTTTTTGACCTTTTCCTGCATATCCCAGTAATAGGGCCAGAGATCATCGGTGGGCACCCAGGCCCGCACGATGAGGTCCACCGAGCTGTCACCCAGGCCACCGACACAGATCCGGGGCTCCGGCTCGGCCAGGGAGCGTGGGTCTTCCTCCACCAGGCGTCGGCAAATTTCCTTGGCCTGGTCGATGTCATCGTCGTAATGGATGCCGAAGGTCATGTCGCAGCGGCGTTTGTCGTAAATGCCTACATTGACCACGGCGGAGTTGGCCAGGCTGCCGTTGGGAATTACGATGCGCCGATTGTCGAAGGTGTTGACCACGGTATAGAGGATCTGGATCTCCGCCACCGCCCCCAGGAAACCCTGGGCCTCGATGGTGTCGCCGACCTTGAAGGGCTTGAAGATCAGGATCAGTACCCCGCCGGCAAAGTTGGCCAGGCTGCCCTGCAGCGCCAGCCCCACCGCCAGGCCGGCGGCACCGATAACGGCAATGAACGATGTGGTGGCCACACCGACCATGGAGGCCACGGAAATCAGCAGCAGAATCTTCAGGGTAACCCCGGCGAAGCTGCAGAGAAATTTGACCAGGGTGGGGTCTTTGCTTTCAAGTTTCCGCGCAAGCAGATTTACCAGCCGATTGATCAGCCAAAGGCCGACCAGCAGAGTCGCCAGGGCCAGCACGATTTTGGGTGCAAAGGACAACGTCATCTCCATGAACTGCTGCAGCAACTGGCCGGCCTGATCGCCGGTTCCGAAAAAATCGTCCATGACTAAACCCTCGAGAGAAATATTTTGCAGATAACTCCGCCCAAACCAGCCAAGTTTGCTCCTGCTGCCGGTGCTGAAAAATCAGGATCCTGCCTTCCCATAGCGGTTGCGCTTTTGCTTGTCAACCTTAACTCCCCGCATTACCCGGTGGTGGCCCGCTGATGCCATATCGCTTGCTGCTGCCACTGCTTTTTGCCGTTTTTACCGCTCTGCTGGGAATCGGCATCATAGTGCCGGTGATGCCGGTGTTTGCCACCAGCCTGGGGGCCAGCGGCCTGGCCCTGGGGTTCATCATCGCCTCTTTTTCCATTACCCGCGGGGTCTGTCAGCCGGTGGTGGGGATCCTTTCCGATCGCTGGGGGCGCAAAGGGTTCATGCTGGCCGGGCTGCTGGTCTTCGGCACCGTCGGTCTGCTGATCCCCCTGGCTACCTCGGTGGAGAACCTGGTACTGATCCGGGCCTTGCACGGGGTGGGCTCGGCGATGATCGTGCCGGTGGCCATGGCTTACGTTAGTGATCTGGCGCCCATGGGGGAAGAAGGACGCTACATGGGGTTGCTTAACTCCGCTATTTTTGCCGGGATCGGCAGCGGCCCGCTGCTGGGCGGTATCTTCACCGACCTCTGGGGCATGGCGGCGGCCTTTCATGCCATGGCCGCTTTAAGTTTTCTTGCCCTGGTGCTGGTCTTGCTGCAGGTGCCGGCCATGGCCGTTGACCCCGAACGGGCCGGCAACGGGGACGGGCTGTTCACCGCCATGGCTAAAATGCTGGCCAGCCGGCGCACCTCGGGTCTGCTGCTGGCCCGCCTGGCCACCATGATCATCATGGTCCCCACCATGGCCTTCCTGCCGCTGTTCATGACCCAGGCCTTTGCCGCCAGCGCGGTGCAGATCGGGGTGGTGATTTCGGTGCGCACCCTGATCAACGCGGTGCTGCAGGGGGTCGGGGGGCGCCTGGCCGACCGGCATGACAAGCCGACGCTGCTGCGGATCGGTTGTTTGCTTATGAGCGGGGTGATGATTCTGATTCCGTTAGCCGGCAACTTCTGGAGTCTGCTGCTGCTTTTCGTGGTCCTGGGGCTGGCGGAGGCCATCATCTGGCCCACCCTGGGGGCGCTGGCCACCGAAGAAGGGCGCAAGTACGGCCAGGGCACCATGATGGGGGTCTACAACCTGGCCATGAGCGGTGGGGTACTGACCGGCGCCCTGGCGGCGGGGATTGCCACCGACTGGTTGGGAATTAAATGGTCCTTTCCGCTCATCGGCATCGTCGTGCTGGGTCTGACCATGTTTGCCATCGGCACCATCGCCGCCCACCGGCAGCAGCCGGCTGTTGCCGGGAGTTAGCAGGGCCAAAAGTGGGCGGGTTCAGACGGCGGTTCAGATCCCCAAGATGGCAAAGATCAGGCTGCGCAAAGCGAAAATCGGCGGGCCGATGATACTGCCCAGCATGCCGGTGGCCAACAGGGCCAGCAGGATGATGAAACCCACACTTTCCAGCCGGTTGTACTGCATGGCCAGCTCCGGGGGCAGCAGCCCGGAGACGATCCGGCTGCCGTCCAGCGGCGGGATCGGCAACAGGTTGAGCACCATCAGGATCAGGTTGATCAGCACCCCGGCCCCGCCCATGTAAATTAAAGGCAGGCCCAGTAGGGGGGTGGAGGGGTTGAGCATTAGGCCGACTTTCAGCACCAGCCCCCAGAGCAGGGCCATGCCCAGGTTGGCGGCTGGTCCTGCCACCGAAACCAAAATCATATCCCGCCGCGGGTCCCGCAGATTGCGCCAGTTGACCGGTACCGGCTTGGCCCAGCCAAAGATGAAGCCGCCCAGCATCAGCAGAATCCCCGGCACTAAAATGGTGCCCACCGGATCGATATGCTTGATGGGGTTCAAGCTCAATCGCCCCAGCATCTCGGCGGTGGGGTCGCCCAGCCTGCGGGCCATCCAGCCATGGGCCACCTCGTGCACAGTAATGGCAAAGAGCAGGGGCAGGGCCCAGACGGCAATTTTTTGGATCAGGGTAAGTTCGGCCATCATTTTGCTGCGGTTCTCCTAAAAATTATTTTCACTTGCCAGGGCGGCTTGGAGCCGGGGCAGGCACTGTTGTAAAATTTCCCGGTTTGCCAACGGGAGGGTAAGGGTTACCTGGTCATCTTCAAAAGAACGAGTGGGGGCAACACTCCAGCCGTCAGGCAACCGCAGGCGCGCCTGCCAGGTGTTGAACTCCTGCTCGGCGGCGGTCAGTTCCGGATAGCGGCAAGCCGTGAGGTGCCGCATCAGGGCTGCGGTTTGCTGGGGAGCGTTCATCTCCGGGTGATCAAGGATCTCGCGAATTTCCTCGCCGGCCAGAATTTGCCTTATAGACACCCGCCGGCGGCGGGAAAGTTCCCGACAGATCTCGGTCAGTTTCCGCTGGTTGCCGGCACTGAGTTGCAACAGCTCGATCA
Source organism: Desulfurivibrio alkaliphilus AHT 2 (assembly GCF_000092205.1). Taxonomy (GTDB): domain Bacteria; phylum Desulfobacterota; class Desulfobulbia; order Desulfobulbales; family Desulfurivibrionaceae; genus Desulfurivibrio; species Desulfurivibrio alkaliphilus. The sequence continues at coordinate 882,254 of NC_014216.1, forward strand.
ACTCAAAAATGGTCAGCCGTTCAGGCAGCGACATGGTCAGCATCTCCCGGGCCACCGGCTCCTGCAGCCGCCCCTGGTGCAGGGCCACGGCAAAGGGTTCCTCCAACTCCGCCAGCTCGGCCCAGCGCTTAAGCTGAAAAGGGGTCATGGCCGGTCCCGACAAACGGGACAGCAGGGCGGGCAGTTGCTCTTCAGCCAACAGCTCGAGCACTTTGCGGCCGAACAGGGCCAGTTCCACAACGGTGGGAGCACGTTTGCAGGCAATCGCTTCATGGGCCAGCACCAGCAACTCATCATCGCCGATGGCCGGCGGCAAAACCAGGCAGGGCAGGGCGGTGCAGTTGAACCGCCGCACCGCCAGCCAGGCCCGCCGCTGCCCGCTGAGCAACTGATAAACGTCTCCCCGCGGGTAAACAATGGGGGGGTGCAATAGACCCACCCGCTGAATCGAAACCGCCAGCGCCTCATCGGGCTCTTCCACCGGGATGGGAGAAAACCGCCAGGAGAGGTCGGCGAAATCCAGTTGGGTGGCCAGCACCCGTTGTATTTGTCCTTGCGCGATCATAAAAGCTCTTGCTAATGTTGGCGGGCTGTTAAAGAGTACCGGGGAGCGACCGGAAAAGCAACAGTAAGCGATCACGGGGCACCCCGTGATCGCTTACCCGGTGGCCCCAATGATCACTCATAAGCAACAGGATGAAACAGAGGAGCACAGTGTGGTGATGCGGGTAAGCCTGATAGCGGCCATGACCTTGTGCGGGCGAATCAGCCCGGCCACCATGGGCAGCCGGCAGGATCGCCGTTTCCTGGAGGAAAGCCGGCAGGCCACCGACGCCAGCCTGCTGGGGGCCGGCACCCTGCGCGAGGGGGATGCCGAAATGCGCGGCCCGGGAGGCATTTTACCGGAAAACCGGATCCGGGCCATCATCAGCGCCTCCGGCCGCTTGCCGCTGGAGCAACGGAAAATCTTTCAAATCGGCCCCCGGCCCCTGATCTTTACCGCCGCTGAGCGGGCCAAATCACTGGCTGACCAGGCCGGCCAACGGGCCGAGGTCATTGCCCTGCCGGCCAAAGACGGCTTTCTGGATCTGGCGGCGGCCTGCCGCAAGCTGGCCCGGCGCGGGGTCAAAGAACTGCTGCTGGAAGGTGGCGGCACCCTGAACTTTCACGCCCTGCGGCAGAGGATAGTGGATGAACTGCTGGTTACCATCGCCCCCAAGCTTTCCGGCCACCGGGCCGCCATCTCCCTTGCGGACGGCGCCGAACCCCTGGGCGATCCCTTTCTGGATCTGCAATTGCTATCCTGCCACCCCACCTTAAACGGTGAACTGTTCTGCCGCTACCGAGTCAACAAAAACTGAACAAGCTTGGCAGGGTGATCGGCTAAAGCAAGGTGGGCCGGAAAAATCAAAAAAATAAGGAGAACCGACCAATGTCCAAACAGGAGCTTGCCATCCTTTTTTCCGGCGGTACCGATTCCCTGGCGGTTTATGCCCTGGCCGCCCTGGGTCGGCATCCGGAGCTGCCCCGGCCGGTGAAGATCCACCTGCTGCACATGCTCAACGGCATGAGCCGGTTCCATGATTTCCCTCGCCAGCGCTTTGCGGCGGCCCAGGAAATTCTGGCCACAAAAAGCATGCAGCCGGAAAAGATGCCGGCGGCGGAAATGGTGGAGCTGGATTCGGGCCGCCTCTTTCAAGGCCTGTGGCTAGACCGCTACGAAGAGTTGATGCCGCGCTACAACGGCAAAAACCTGGTCTGCGTGGCCTGCAAGGTGGCCATGCACACCAAGGCAATTCTCTACTGCACCGAAAATCTGGTACCGGTCCTGGCCGCCGGTTATGCCAAGCGGCAAGACTACTACCCGGAACAGACCCCGGTGTTCATGGAAAAAATCGCTGCTCTCTCGGACCATTTCGGCATTCGCACCATCTTCCCGGTCTTTGAGGATTTCGACCACGAGCAGATCACCCGCCACGTGCTGGAAGATTTCGGCCTGCCCTCCACCGGCGGCGGCGAGCGCAAGTGCCTGTTCTGCCAGACCCTGACCACCGCCACGGAAAAGGAGATCGGCGCTTATCTCGACGAGATGATCCCCCGGGCCGGGGAATATATCGAACACAAACTGCATGGCCGGATACGGGAAGCGGCCGGCGTTTTCCCACCAGGCCGGTAAACCGTGAAGATTGGCCGCTTCGAGTCGCCGTTGTGGCTTTGCCGAAGGTTTGCCCTGCGTTAAACCGGCAGGTAATTATTTTTGAGGGAATGGTTGATGAGCGTCAACGCCGAGCAGATTCAGTTGGAGGAGTCCTGGAAGAACCTGCTGCTGGAGGAATTCGCCCAGCCCTACATGCAGCAACTGCGGGAGTTTCTGCTGCAAGAGAAGAGGGCCGGCAAGGTGATCTACCCGCCCGGCGGCGAGATGTTCAACGCCCTTAACCTCACCCACTTTGCCGACGTCAAGGTGGTGATCCTGGGTCAGGACCCTTACCATGGCCCGGGCCAGGCCCACGGCCTTTGTTTTTCGGTACGCCCCGGCACTGCGGTACCGCCCTCGCTGCTCAACATTTACAAGGAACTGCAAAGCGATGTCGGCTTTTCTCCCCCCAACCACGGCTATTTGCAAAGCTGGACCCGGCAGGGCGTGCTGCTGCTCAACGCCACCCTCAGCGTCGAGCGGGGCAAGGCCGGCTCCCACCAGGGCAAGGGCTGGGAAAGATTCACCGACCGCATTGTCGCCCTGCTCAACGAACAGGGCGAACACTTGGTCTTTCTGCTCTGGGGCAGTTACGCCCAGAAAAAGGGGGCCATCATCGACACCCGGCGCCACTTGGTGCTGCGGGCCCCGCACCCCTCACCGCTGTCGGCCAACCGGGGCTTTTTCGGCTGCCGCCATTTTTCCAAGGCCAACCAATACCTGACCGCCAACGGCAAAACCCCCATCAACTGGCAGATCCCCGCCGAGGCAAGTCTTTGAACGGTTTCTTCAAGGTCGGTTGTGTTGTCAATTTTGATGGCATCCGTAACATGTTTGAAATTGTCCACGATGTGGGTTACTATAGCTATAGATACCCACATTAAGGAGGGTGTGTCATGAGAACAATTCAGATGACCTTGGATGATAATCTTGTTAAGGCGGTCGACCGTGTTTCAAAGGAACTCCACACAAGTAGGTCCGCCTTTACCAGGAAGGCCCTGCAGGATGCTCTGGCCCGTTATAAAAACGAACAACTGGAGCTGAAACATCGTCGTGGTTACGAACAAAATCCGGTTGCCGACGACGAGTTTTCGGTTTGGGAAGACGAGCAGGCATGGGGTGATGAATGAAGCGAGGGGAAATACGCTGGTATAAATTCGCGGCACCGGATAAAAAACGGCCCGTCCTCATCCTGACCCGTGACAGCGTGTTGGAGTACCTGGGTGAGGTTACCATCGCGCCTATCACAACCACCGTGCGCGATATTCCATCGGAAGTGTTTCTTTCGGCGGTCAACGATGGTGTGCCCAGGGATTGTGCCCTTAATTGTGACCACTTGCAGACCGTCTCAAAGGGGAAAATCGGCCCACTGGTCACATCTCTCCCCCGGAACAAGATGTTAGAGGTCGGACGAGCAATCCGCTTTGCACTCGATATTTGATGTTGGCTAACCTTGGCTCACCCCGGCCTCGCCGAAGGTGGCCATCTCGTGCATGATTTTCAGGCCGGCCTCCACCAGGCCCATGGCCAAGGCGGCAGCGCTGGAGATAAAGCCATCCACCACCGGCACCCGGCTTCTGGCCGCCTCCAGAATTTCCCCGCAGAGGGCCGCCGAGGGGAATGTTTTTTTAGGCCGATTCGCTACCCACAAACCGCAGCTTGTGGGAGACGGACGCCGACCTGCAGCAGTTGTTCAAAGTCCGCTTCCGGAAGCGGCTTGCTGAAGAAATAGCCCTGAAACCCGTGGCACCCATGACGGCGCAGGAAGTCCGATTGGCCTTCGGTCTCCACCCCCTCTGCGACAACTTCCAGTCCCAGGGCCTGGCCCATGGCAATAATTGCTCTGGTGATGGCGGTGTCCTGTGGGGTGGTTTCCAGGTCACCGATAAAAGAGCGGTCGATCTTGAGTTGGTCCAGCGGCAAATGTTTCAGCTTGGCCAGCGAAGAGTGACCGGTACCGAAATCGTCCATCGCAAAACCGATACCGTCTTCCCGCAGGGCGCACATTTTGGCGATGGTGTCGTCAATGTCTGACAGCACCAGGCTCTCGGTTAGCTCCAGCTTGAGCCGGTGGGGCTCAAGACTGGAATCGGCGACAATGGTCCGAACCTCATCGACAAATGTTTGCTGCTGGAACTGGCGGGCGCTTACATTGACGGCCAGTTGCCAGTCGGCACCGATATACCGGCGCCAGCGGGTGGCGGCGGCGCAGGCCTGTTGCAGGACCCGGCGTCCGATGCTCAGGATCAGCCCGTTGGTCTCAGCCAAGGGAATGAAATGCCCCGGTGCGATCAAACCCTGTCGGGGGTGGTGCCAGCGAACCAGGGCCTCGGCGCCGACGATGTGGCCGTTGCCGTCGGTTTGCGGCTGGTAATGCAAGACCAGTTCATCCTGGTGTAAAGCCTGGCGTAAATCCTGAAGCATGGCCTCGCTTTCTTCAAGAGCGATCTGTATGGCCGGGTCGAAAAAGCGGATATTACCCGGCCCGGCCTCCTTGGCATGACACATGGCGGTATCAGCGTAGCGCAGCAGGTCAACGGCACTCTCCTCCTGGCCGCGGAACAACACCACACCAAAACCAGCGCTCAAATGGAAATCCCGGTCCATTTCGTATTCGGAGCCGCAGATGGGGGCGGTGATCGTCCGGCGAATCTTTTCCGCCAAACGGCCCGCCCTGGTTACGGCCAGTTCAGCATTGTCGGACAGATTGAGAAACAGGACGGCGAACTCATCACCCCCCCGGCGGGCAATGGTGTCGCAGGCGCGAACCACGGTGCGCAAGCGGGCGGCGACAATTTGCAACAGTTGGTCACCTACCCGGCTGCCCCATAGATCATTGATACCTTTGAACCGATCCAGGTCCAGCAACAACATGGCACAGTAACAGCCGCTACGGGCCGAAACGGCACCGGCCTGCTCCAGACGGTCATAGAACAGGTGACGATTAGCCAGTCCGGTCAGGCGGTCGTAAAATGTCAGCCGGTGGATTTCCGCCTCCAGCGTTGCCAGCTTATCTGGCGAACAACAACCGGAATCCGCGGTTGGCGTGGCCGGCGAAGCCTGATTGACAATATGATGGGAACTGTTCACGTAGCACCTCCAATGCCGGGAATTATAAACTGCCGGAATACGTTTACTTGCGTTGTGGTCATCGAGTCAAAGCGGTGCGTACTTTGGCGGCTAGTTCTTCCATGCTGAACGGTTTCTGGATAAAATTGACCTGCTCAAGGTCCAGTTTAACCTGGTCGGCGACGGTGGCGGAAAGGTAGCCGGACATATAAAGGCAGCGCAGTTCAGGTCGCTGAGTTTGCAGTTGGGCGGCCAGCAGGTGACCGTACATTTCCGGCAGCACCAGGTCGGTGAGCAGCAGGTCGATCTCCGGTTGTTCGCCTGCAATTTGCAACGCTTCGGAAGGGTGGGCTGCGCTGAATACCCGATAACCCAGCCGAGTCAGGATCGTTTCCGCCATGGTCAGGATCGCTTTTTCATCCTCCACTAATAAAATGGTTTCCTGACCTCCCGGCAGGGCGCTGTTGGTTTTGATGGGTTCGGGACCGGCACTTTCCCGGCTGCGGGGCAGGTAAAGACGGAACACGGTGCCCTGCCCGGGCTCACTGTATACATTGATGCAACCGTGATTCTGGCGCACAATGCCATAAACGGTGGCCAGCCCCAGACCGGTCCCCTTACCCTGCTCCTTGGTGGTGAAAAAGGGTTCGAAAATCTGGGCCAGAGTTTTGGCATCCATGCCGCAACCGTCATCGCTGACGGTCAGCAACACGTAGTCACCCGGTTTGGTGCCGGCGGTGGCGGCACAGTATGTGGCGTCCAGGCTGACGTTTTTGCTGGTGAGAGTAATGCGGCCGGGGCCGTTGATAGCGTCGCGGGCGTTGATTACCAGATTGGCCAGCATCTGATCAACCTGGGAGGGATCAATACGCACCGGCCAGATCTCTTCCCCCCGTTTCCATTCCAGGGTGATATCTTCGCCGATTAAACGTTGCAGCATCCGGAGCATACTGCCGACGGTTTCATTGAGGTCGATCACTTTGGGGATGGCTGGCTGCCGACTGGCAAAAGCCAGCAACTGGCGGGTCAGGGCGGCCGAGCGGAGACCTGCCTGGCGGATCGCCCGCAAGTTCTCAAGTTGGGGATCGTCCGGCGCCATCTCTGCCGCCATAATGTCGCAGAAACCGATTACCCCTTGCAGCATGTTATTAAAATCATGAGCCACCCCGCCGGCCAAACGGCCGACGGATTCCAGCTTCTGCGCCTGGTGTAACTGTTTTTCCAGGGTGGCTTTCTCTTCCAGGTTTCGCGCCCGTTCTCGCAGATGCTGCTGGGACTGGGCCATTTGGGCGGCGATCAACCGCGCGGCGTTATTGAGTTCGTCGATTTCGTCAATTTGCCGGGTCTGCTCCAGCAACTGCCGACCTTCTTCATCCACCAGGCTACCCCGGAAACCAGCCAGCATCTGGCGCAAATTATTGACGATCAGCCGTTTGAAACAGAAGGTAAAGATGCTGTACAAGAGCAAGGCCAACATGATGGCGCCGCCAAAGAGAAAAAAAGCGGTTTCCTGGATCCGGGCCATGCCTTTCTCTGCCGGAATGGCCACCCCAACCAGGCCGGCCGGCACATCCAGCGGTTTATGAAAACCACCGCTGTCACCATACAAATCCAGGATGGTCGATGGCGCCGTTGCCGGCTCACCATGGCAGTACAGGCAGCTAGCGCTGTAGGTTACCGGTCGGAAATGCATGAAATATCGCCCCTCTTCCAGCCTGACAATATCGCGCCAGTCTGTGCTTGCGGGGTGGTCTCTAAAGTATTTGATGATCCGCCTTTCCAGTGCGGTGGCTTCAAACTCCGGGTTGCGAGCGTTGATGCTGACCCGGCGGTAGCGGAAGTTCGGGTTTTCTTCCCCGAAATACTCCATCACCTTACGCGCAATGTAAGAGCTGGACATCGCTTCCAAAACGAATTGCTCCGGAGCCATAACCGCCAGCAGACGGGGGCGCATATCCTCCTGGATGTATTTGCGGGTAGCGCCTACGGTGGCCATTACCAGTTCAGCCTGTTGGAAGGTGTGCGCTTCCAGGCTGCGCCGTTCGGAATAATAGGTCACCCCGGCTGCCAGGGCGCAGAAGAGGACCAGGGCCAAGGCCATGACCAGGCGGAAGCGTTGCTGGAGGCCGGCGGGGACCAGGAAACGCCGCAGGCGTACGATACAAGTAGCAGGGCGAGTGGATGTATTCATTTGGTCTTCAACTGTTGCAGTTCCCGGCAGAGCTGGGCCAGATGCTCTGCCGCCGGTTGTTCCCCACCGGCGTTTACCTGTCGGCAGGCCTCCTGAAGCTGTTGCACCCGCAGCCGCAATTCCGCCAGGGTGCCGTTGAGGCCGGCGGCTATTTCAGGCAGGGGATCGCCGCGGCGCAATTTGATCTGCACGGTCAGATCCCCCTGGCGCACCCGTTCCAGCTCCCGCTCGATCCGGTAAAGCGGTCCGGCGATCTTCTGGGGCAGAAAGAGGGCCAGCAGGGCGCCGCCCAGCAGGCTGATCGCCCCGCCGGTCGCCATGGCCAGCCAGAGTAGATCGCTGACCTGGCGGATGGTGAAATGGGCTTCATAAAAGCTGCTGCCCAGTTCGCGCCAGCTGTAGATAAACAGGATCAGCACCGCCAGCAGCACACTGAGCAGCACCACCCCGAAAATGCGCCCGAGCAGCCAGCGCTGCAAATCACGTTTGACGGCCAGGTTCAACATTTTACGTTGTTTATGATCTTGTGCGGATACGGCCATTTGGTTTACCTCTGGTTCAGTAATCGGCGTGGCAGCCCAGGCAGAGTCGCCGTTGGTTTTTGCGTGCCAGGCGGTACGGGGGGGCGCCGGTATGGGGTTGATGACAAGAAATGCAACTGAGCCGACCGTCGGCCAGCAGCCGGTAAGTTTGCCGATCAATGCTCATCCCCGACGGGGGCAAAACATCTACCGGGTGCGAAAGCGGCCCCTTGAGCTTTTCGTGGCACTGGTAACAGACCTCCAGGCTGGTAAAGCGCTCATCGGCCATGGCGGGATGTTCAGGTTCACGTTGTTTTGTGCTGGCGGGGGCAGCCAGCATCATGGTTACCGGGTGTTCGCTTTGCAGGTGCAGCAACAGCCGGTCGGGCAGTTGCTGCACCTCGCCCTGGAGCCGGGGGCGGGCGGCGCCGGCAGTGGTTGCCGCTCGCTCCCGGCTGACAGGTGGAGTGGGCCGGTAGTCGCGGGTGGAGAAGGTAATCTCGGCGGAGGTGGTCCGGTTGCCGAACAGATCCCGGGCCAGGGCCACCAGCCGGTAAGTTTGCTCGGGTTGCAGGCCGCTGATAACCATTCTGTGTTCAGTGCCATGGTACTCATCATCAAAACGGCGCTGGTCAAGCTGCCGGTGCCCATATTTCACTCCGGCGCTGGTGACGTGATCGGTCTGCCAACTGACGGTGGCGCTCCAGACCACCCCCCGCTTGATTTCCTCGACCTGCAGGTTGATGATTTGCGGGGGGGCGGCGGGCGGGGACAACAACGGGATGGCCACCAGCGGCGGCAAAAGCAGGGTGGTGCGTAAAGGGGTAACGTCCGGGCCGTTGGCGACAATGGTCAGTTCCCGCTCCGCCATTGCCAGGGGCAGGAGAAAGTAATGGTCCCGAGCCGTTTGCCAACTGGCGAAGGTGGCGCCGGGAACTTCCCGGCGGTCGGCGGGGGGGGGACTCGCCGCCTTGACATGGCACAGCGTACAGCGTTGCTCTTTGAACGGGGCATGGGCCAGGCGGTGGTCCGTTTCGGCGCAGACTTCCTGGTGGCAGTCGCAGCACTGCTGGCCGGCGGCGGCAGCCGGAGCGGCACCGCCGGAGAGGGAACTGGTGGCAATTGGCAGCAACGAGGCATACAGCAACAGGGCGGCTATCGTCACCGCCGGCCGCAACCGAGCGGTTGGGGTTGGCGAATTATCGTAGAGGCGGCTTTTCATGGTCAAAAAATGCTGCTCCGTGGCGTAATGGTTCAGTCGATGATCACCAGATGCCCGGCCCTGGTGCCCAGCTCCACCCGGCCGGTGACCCGCTGGGAGCCCTGATCGATAATGGTCAGGCCCTCGGCGCTGTCGGCCGCATACAGCCGCCGGTAACCGGTCGCCGTGGCCAGTTCCCCGGGCTGGTGCTCCGTGGCGATCTCCCGCAACAGGCCTGGAGGACGCATACTCAGCAGCGAGATGGTCCGTCCCCGGCGGTTGCTGACGTAAACCCGCTGTTCCGCCGCCACCAGCCGATAAGGGGCGCCGGTGGTGGCGATGCTGGTTACCGGCTGGCCGTCATGGAGGCGGTAAACGCCCACCGTATCGGCGTCGTTTTCCGCCACGAACAGCAAGTCGGCGGCGGCCAGCAGGCCGGCGGGGTCACCTTGCACCGGCCAGACGGTGAGCACCGCCAGGGTGGCCGGATCCAGCCGGTAAATTTCGCGGGAAGCCGAAGCGGCCAGGGCCAGGGTACCGTCGGGCAACCAGTGCAGGTAGCGGGCGCCAAAGCCCAGGCGGCGGCGCTGTTCCACCGCCCCCCGGGCCAGGTCGAACAGCAGCAGGTTGTCGTCCTCATCAAGGAGATACAGGCTCTGCCCATCGGCGGCGAGTAACAGGAAGCTGGGGCGGGTGGTCAAGGGGATGGTCAGCCGGTCAACCGTTCGCCCGGTGGCCGCTTCCACCACCTGGACGGCGCCGGCGCCGGCGGCCAGCACATACAGGTGCCGGCGGCGGTCGTCGTAGGCCAGCCGGGTAGGGCGGCCGGCCACCGCGAAGGAACCGCAGATATGGTCGTTGTCGGTACGCAACAGGTAGACGGTATCGATCTCCGGGGCGCTGATAAACGCCAGGTCGGTCAGCAGCGGCGGCGTTGCCGGTTGCAGCCGCCAGGCCTGCCGCGGCCGGGCAGGGTCCAGGGCGGCGGCGGGGTCCCAGTGCAGGAACAGACTTTGGCTTTCCCCCGGCGCCAGGCGGAAGTCCCCCGGCAAGGGCAGCTTCAACCCCGAGCCGGCCGGCATGACGGCGGGCTCGCTGCCGCTCCGGGGGGCGGCGAAGCTTAGCCGCAGGTACCGATAACGGCCGGCCGGAACCGGTTGCCGGGCCGCAAACCGCTGCCCGCCGGCAATGGCGGCGCTCTCCAGCGTCAGAGGCGCCGGCAGCAGGGCGAATTCCGCCCCGTCGGCCGCCAGCAGGTCGATGGCGGCCAGGGTCCGGACCAGGGCCGGCCCATCCGGTTCTGCAAGTTGAATAAACAGCGAAAGCAGGGCTTCATCCCCGGCCGGAGGCCGGGCCGGAATCGGCGCACCGGCCGGGGATGAAGGGGGAGCAGTGACGGCCGCGCAGCCGCCGGAGAGTAGGCCGATTACCAGGGCTGGAAAGATAAAAGCCCACAGGTGTCGACCCGGCCGCCGGCGCCGGCTGCTCCCGCTTCCCTCTCCCGCTGAAGCGGGCTTATGGGTGATGGTGGTTGGCAGCATCGTTAAAAGGTTTTGATCAGGTTACCGTCTTTGTCGACCATGGTGGAACCGTGGCCGTGGCAGCTCAGGCAGTTGACCTGCCAAGCGGGATAGCCGGGATCAGCATGGCAGTCGTAACATGACTCGTACATTAAACGCCAATTAAGGCCATCTCCGTAGTCGTTCCTCTTGTAGCCATGGTGTGTGGCGCCGGCATAGGGATGGCATCTGCTGCAGACATACGTGATATTTTTACGATGGTCAGTGAAAGGGCCGCGGCTTATCGGATAATCATAATTTGTCATAGAATCCATATAGGCCCTCGCGTTGATCCGCCAGCGAATCAGGGCGGCGTTGTACGAGCCGTGGGGATCGTGGCAGTCCAGGCAGGAGAGCACCAGGTTGCCGTCCGGATGGTTATGGTAAGGCTCCAAGGTTCTATTGTCATTATAATCGGAGAGTCCATAACTATCGGTAAACGAGTACGAATAATCATCCCGGGGAGCGCCGCCGTGTTTGTCGCCGTCCGGCCCCCAGTCGATGGGCTTGAGATAGCGTCCCAGGGCGGTGCTCCAGACCTGCAGTTGGGGGTTGTGGCAGGTGGTGCAAAAGGCAACGTAATCCGGAGTCAGGCCGGGTTCGGCGGCGATTGCCGGTCGGGGTTCATGGCGTTTACCGGGTATATTCCAGTACGGTGGCTGGTAGCCACCGAAGCCGATCTCGGCCATGGTTTCCCCGGCCCCGCCCCAAAGCTGGTTGGGGGCGGTGGGTTTGGAGATAACCGGGGTGGGCGGCTGGCCGGGCTCTACCTGCCGGCGTTGGGCCAGGTGGACGTTATGGCAGGCGGTGCAGGGATTGCTGTTTTCGTCGTACCAGGGGAAATGGGCCTGGTTGGCCAGCATGAACTGGTGAATGCCGTGCAGGTTATGGGCGGAGCCGTCGGTGCTGCCGTCGCCGGCCACGGTTACCGGGGCGTTAAAGGCGGCCAACACGGAGGTAAAAGAGGGGTCGCTTGGTGAGTCGCTGAAGCCGCCGTAACGGGTGGCGTAATCGAGATTCTCCACCTGCATCACCGTTCCCTGCGCTCCGCTGTGGCAGGCGAAACAGATGTTGTCCGCCACGCCGTAGGGGGGCTCGGCCCACTGGTCGGTGGGGGCGAAGAGGGCGTGGGGATACGGCCCGGCGGGATCCGCATCCGGGGCGCTGCCGTGCAACAGGTGACAGTGGCCGCAGTTGCCGCGGGCATAGCCCTCGGCGCTGCGCGACGGGTGTTCGACCCCGTAGGTGCCGGAGCCGTGGGCCGATTGGCGGTAGGGGCCGCTGTGGTCGGCGCCGGCCGGGGGGATCACCCCCCCCCAGGCCAGGGCCAGCAGCAGGGCCGCCGCCACCGGCAGCAAGCGGCCAAGGGGCAAAAAGCGGCGGGTAAGCAACGTTGGCGAGGATGGCGGTAACTGGTAAGGCATGGCACACCTCCACTCAATTCAATTCTTGCTGCTGTGACAGACGCCGCAGCCGTTGTAGCCGTTTGCCGGCCAACTCTTGTAATCCCAGCGCAACATGGCGTCCACCGGGCTGCCGTGGGCCCGATGGCAGGAGAGGCACATCACCACCGCCTGATCGCCGGCGCTGATCTCGATGGTGGCGGGTACCTGGTCGCTGGTGTCGGCGGTGGCCAGCGGTACTGCCACGTTGTAAGGGTTGGCGGTACCATCGCCGCCGTTGTAGCCCAGATATTCTTCCAGCGGCTCACCTTGGCTTAAATCGAAATCCACCGGGTGGCGCAACCAGGGGGAGCCGTCGCCGGTGGCCTGGTGAAAGTCGCCGTGGCAGCGGGCGCAGAAGCCACTGATGGTGTCCGGGGCCGGGTCGCTGCTGCCGCTGCGGTGGTAGCCGTAATATTTGTTGCGCTGGGAAGCGCTGGGTTGCCATTCAAACGAGGGATCGCCCAGTCCCTGCACACCTTGCAGCAGGCGGTAACTGGTGGCCACCGTGCCGCCGTCCCGCCAGCCGCTCTTTTCCTGGTGGTGACTGCCCTGCAGGGCGGTGGCGGGGGTGGCCACCTCCGGCGAACCGTGGCAGCCGGCGGCGCCGGCGCAGGTCAGTTGCGCCGGCAACACGGTACCACCCGGCGGCGTGTAGCCGTGCTGCCGGTCCCAGTCGGCCAGCCCGGTCACGTTGTGTCCCTTGCGATCCTGGCCGTGGGCCACCCAGTAAAAACTGCCGGCCGCCCGGGTGTTGCCCCCGGTGCCGGTCAGGCCATAGTCCGGTTCTTCCAGCGACAGGACATAGGGCATGGAGCCGGCGCTGTTGACTCCCAGGTGACAGCCGACGCAACCGGTTACCAGCAGGGCCGGGTTAGGGTCGCCGCCGGTCACCAGTTGGCCTTCGTCCCGGTCGAAAAAGTAGGTCATGGGTTCACCCTGCCGGCTGTTGTGGATGGTATGGCAGTCGGAACATGGTCCCTGCACCCGGGCCACCCCGGCTGCCGGCCAGCCCAGCAGGCCGGCCAGACCCGGGATCAGCAGGATGGCGCTGATAAGGAGCGGGGTGGCGCGCATGGTGTTCCTCCTCTGGCGTTATGGTAACTCTTCCCTCTCGCTTCCAGGGGCCGTCCCCCCCCCCGGGGGACGGCTCAACCCCCGGCGCTCGAAAACCAGGACCCGGTTGTTGCCCTGATCGACTACACAGAGGCGCCCCCAGGGGTCAAAGCGCAACTCCGCCGGGTAATAGAGATGCCGGCGCCCATGCCCTTTGCTCAAAAAATGGTAGCGCTGCCGACCATCTTGGTCATAAACCGTTATGCGCCCCCGGTGGCGGTCCAGAACGTAAAAAAAGCCGCCCCGATCCCGGGCCAGGGCGGTGGGAAAAGTTACCTCCGACAGGGCGATGCTGGGTCCGGCTTGGCCCTCGGGAGTCAGGGTGATGATCTGCCGACGCTGTTGATCCAGCAGCCAGAGGTGGCCCTCCCGGACCAGCAGATCCACCAGGTTGCCGGTATCCTCCGGGGGGTTGTGTACCGCCGTCACCTGCAGGCGGTCGTCGAGTTGCAGCACTCGGCCCCCCAGCCGGTCCAGGACATAAAGATTGCCCCGGTCGACAACCAGCCGGTCGACGAAGACCTCCCGGCCCTGGTGGTGCAAAACCACCGGCTCGGTGGTCCGGTGGCGCAGATCGATCCGGGTCAGGCTGTTGCGACCCCGTTCCAGGACCAGCAGGGTCTGGTCATCCAGGCGGACCAAGGCGTGGGGGCGATCCAGGGCGCCGTCGGCACTGAAGGCGCGCAGAAATTCGCCCTGGCGGTCGTAGGAGAGCAGCCGGCCGCTGCCGCTGTCCACCACGTAATAACGTTCCCGAGCCTCGTCCACGTAAAGCGACACCGGCAGGACCAGGCCGTCGGGGGCGCCGTTGAGCAGCAGGGTCAACTGCCAGGGATCACCCCCACCGGTTCGGGCCGCCGCCGCCGGAGGGTGAACCAGCCCCGGCCCGGCGGCCAGCAGCAGCAACAGCAGCAGTATCCTTTCCATCCATAACAGGTTCGGCATCTTCTCTTCTCCCGCCCAGGTCAGTAGGCACGATGGCATTGCACGCACAAATCACGGTGATGACTCTGCACCAGGTGGAACTGAAACGGGGTGCCATGGGGGTCGTGACAGGTGGTGCAGGTCATGGGCCGGTTGGTGCGATGGTCGATCACTTCTTCTCCCACCGGATGACTGAGGGTGCCCTGCCGTTCATGGCAGCGGGTACAGAGGGTGCTGTCCGCCGCCCGCAGCATGGCGACCTGATCCGAGCCGTGACTCTGGTGGCATTCGGTGCAGGCCGGCAGCGGCGGATGATGGTGCCGGCTGGTGGCCTGCCGCTGAAAAGTAGCCTGGTGGCACTGCTGGCAGACCCGGTCGCCGGCCATCCGTAACAGGCGGTCGTCGTTGCCGGCATGGGGGCTGTGACACTGGATGCAACCATTCTGCGACCCGGCCAGCAGATGATTGGTCGGCTTGCGCATCTCCGCCATGACTTCGCGGTGGCAGGAGATACAGGTGGCGCTGCCTTCCCCGGCCGGCCGGTCATGGCAGGAAGCGCAGTCCCCGGCGGCAAAGGGGGGATGCAGGTGGTCGCGCAACAGGCCCGGCCGATCGCTTTCATGGGGCTGGTGGCAGCTCAGGCACTCCCGCAGCAGGCCGCCGAACCCCTGATGGCCGGGGGCGTCGGCAGCTTGCTGGTGGCAGGAGAGACACAACTGGTCGGCCGGCTGCCGCAGCAGGCCGGGGTGGCCGGCCTGGTGCGGCTGATGACAGGCGGTGCAGCGACCTTCACTGAACGGGGCATGGCCCACCGCCCGTTCCGCTGCCCGGGGGTGGCAGTCCCGGCAGGTGGCGGCCGGCTCCCGGCTCAACAGGCCGGGATATTCTCCCCGGTGGGGGTCGTGGCAGGCCAGGCAGTCGCCGGTCCGCACCGGCTGGTGGGTGCCGCCCCAGATTTCCTCTTCGGGGTGAGGGGGGTGGCACTGGTAACAGAGTTTGGCGCCGGTTTCCATCAACAGCCCCCGGTGGCGGGCGGCGTGGGGATTGTGACAGGCGCTGCACTCCTGCCGGGCCACCGGCTGGTGGCTGACGGGTCCTTGGAAGTCGACCTGCTGGTGGCAGTCGAAACAGCCCACCTCGGCGGCCGGCACCCCGTACTCGGCCCGGGCGGCCAGGGAACCGCCGCCGGCGATTAAACCGATCAGGGCAAAAAACAACAGGTAACGCATCAGTCGTTCCTCCCGGGATGACAGTCGCGGCAGACCCCCTGGGCAAATGGGGTGTGCAGGACCGGATGCAACAGGCCGGCGGCGGGGGAGCCATGGGGGTCGTGGCAGCCCAGGCAACTGGCGCCGCCGGGGGCAAAGCCGCCGTGGCGCTGGCGGAAAGCAGGGCTATCGGTCCGGTGGCACTGCAGGCAGAGTTGCCCGTCGTCAACCGTCAGCAAGTGGGGCTGTTGGCCGCCGTGGCCCTGGTGGCAATCGGTACAGCGCCCGCGGGCCGGGGCGTGGGCAAAGCCTTCCTCCCAGTGGGCCGCGGCCTGCTGGTGGCAGTTGAGGCACAATTCCGGCTGCTCGCGCAACAGATGGTGTTCCTGGCCGCTGCCGTGGGCCGTGTGGCAGCCGGTGCAGTTACCCTGAGCCAGCAGCGGGTGGGGATGAGGCTGCTCCTGCTGCCCCCGGATCGCTTGGTGGCAGGCCAGGCAGGACTCGCCGGTGGGCCGGCGCTGGACAAAGGCGTGATCGGCCGCGTGGGGAGCGTGACAGTGCAGGCAAACGCCGTCCCGATAAGGGGGATGACCGCCGGCCGCTGTCGCGAGGGCGTCGG
Organism: Desulfurivibrio alkaliphilus AHT 2; assembly: GCF_000092205.1. Taxonomy (GTDB): domain Bacteria; phylum Desulfobacterota; class Desulfobulbia; order Desulfobulbales; family Desulfurivibrionaceae; genus Desulfurivibrio; species Desulfurivibrio alkaliphilus. The sequence continues at coordinate 898,301 of NC_014216.1, forward strand.
GCGCGGCATGGCATTGCCGGCACAGGGCGCCGCCCGCGGCCGGCCGGGCCAGCAGGGCCGGCTCCGGGGCCTGGTGAGGATCGTGGCACTGGCTGCACTGGCCGCGGGCAAAAGAAGGGTGCAGGCTGAACAGGGTCAACTCATTATCGAGCTGCTGGTGACATTCCAGGCAGAGCAGGCCGTCGGGCTGGGTCAGCAGCTTCCTCTCCGGCGACTGGTGGGGCTGGTGGCAAAAATTGCATTGTTGCGCCGCCGCCGGCGGGTGTGCCCCCGCTCCGCCGCCGTAGTCGCTTTGGGCGTGGCAGGTGGCACACAACGCCGCCGGCTCGGCCTGCAGTTGCCGCGCCGCCGGCGGCGCGTGTTCCTGGTGGCACTCAAGACACCGGCCGTCGCGGACGGGGGCATGGTGGCTGCGGGTGGGATGGTCGGTGGGGCCGGGATCGTGGCACTGCAGGCACAAGCGACCGGCCGGTTGCTGCAGCAGCGCCGGCTGGTCGGCGGCATGGGCGTTGTGGCACTGGAGGCAATCGCGGTCGCGGCTGGGGGGGTGGTTGCTGCGCGGCCAGTGGTCGGGATCGTGGCACTGCCGGCAGAGCTGTCCGGCGTCCGGTTCCGGCCGGCGCAGTTGGCCGTCGGCGACCTCATGGCAGCGGTGGCATTCACCCCGGCGCACCGGTTCGTGAACCCGGGCCCGCATCAGGCCGGGGCTGTCAGTAGCGTGGGGTTCATGGCAGGCCAGGCAGTTGTCCGTTACCTGATAACCGTGGTGCCCCTGCAACTGGGCGCTCTCTTCGGCGGGGTGGCAGGAGAGGCAGAGCGGGGCGGCGGCCTGGCGCAGCAGCGGCGACTGGTCGCTGTGGTGCGACTGGTGGCAGCTCAGGCACTGCTCCGGCGCCGACAGGGGGGCATGCTGTACCGGTTTGCGAAATGGCGCCTGTTCATGGCACCGGAAACAGAAGTCGGCGCCGACGGCGGGCAGCAGTTGCGGGTGGTGGCTGTGGTGCGGGTCGTGGCAGCGGCTGCAGTCGCCCCCCCGCAGCGGTGGATGGCTGCCCGCGGGGTCGGTTACCGCCGCCCGCTGCTCCTGGTGGCACTCCAGGCAGAGGCGGGGTTGCGGCTGGCGCAGATGGGCGCCGCCGATTACCCCGTGGGGCAAGTGACAAGCGGCGCACCGGTCCTCGGCCACCGGGGCGTGGGTATGGCCCCGGGCAAAGGCGGCGCTTTCTTCGGCATGGCAATCGACACAGGTCTGGCGTTGGGTGGTGCGCTGCTCGTCCGCCGGGCCGTCCTTCCGGCAGGCGGCCAGCAGGAGTGCCGCCAGGGCGACAAGCAGGATCAACGTCGCCAGGTGGGCGCGATTAATTGCTGTTCTTTTCATGGCTCTCCAACTCCCGGCGCAGGCGTTGCCAGGCCGGTTGATTGATTTCGATGGCGGCATGCTGCCGCAGCCGGTTGATCAGTTCCGCCCTGACCTCCTGTTCTTTTTGTTCCTGCAAGGTCTGCCGGATTTCCTCCCGGACCGCCGCCAACGGCTGGAGTCGGCCGGGATGGCGGCCGCTCAGTCGCAGCAGGGCGTAATGATTATGCAGGGGAAAGAGGCGGCTGACCTCGCCCGGCGCCAGTTCCGCCGCCACCGCGGCGACAGCCGGATCGAGTTCGGTCACCGCCAGTCGCTGCCGCGGCGCCCCGCCGGGACTGTGCCGGCTGATGGCGGCGGTGAAATCGCGGCCGCCGACAATCTCCCGGCGCAGGTCGTCGACCAGTTCCGCCGGGCCGGTAAAGAGCATGAAGCTGAGCTCCTCCGGCCGGGTGAAAAGTTCGGGGTGCCGCTGGTAGTAATCCTCGATCTCCGCCTCCTCCACCACGGTTCGGGGCTGAATCAGGCGGGCGTCCAACTCCTGGATCAGCCGGTGCTGGCGGTAAAACTGGTAAATCGGGGCCAGCGGCTCACGCCGGTGGTAATCGCGGGCGTCGGCCTCCCAGGAGATCAGAGTCTGGGCGATGATCCCGTTGACCACCCTTTGTTTCAGGCGCTCGAACTCCTCTGCGGCAAACTGGTGGCGGCGGCGAAATTCCTGCTCGCGGCCCAAGACGGCCCAGAATTGAGCAACGGTGATCGGTTCCTGGTTGTTGTCAATCAGCACCAGGTCGGCCAATTCCTCCCCCGGTGGTTCCGGGCTGAGCCGGGCCAGCAGTTCGTGGTTGATCTCCACGGCGAATTTGGCTCGCAACCGTGCCACCAGTTCGCTGGTCAGCCGTTGCTCCTCACGGCGCCGCAGATCCCGTTCCAGGCCGGCGCGGTGCGGCTCCAGATCGGCGCTGGTGCTTTCCACCGCGGCGATAATCTGTAAAACGATGGCGCCATGGGTTCCCGGCAGCGGCCCGACCACATCCCCCGGGACGGCGCCGGCCAGGGCCTGCTGCCAATCCGCCGGCTTGCGGGGCAGGTGCAAGCGGCGCTCCCCGCTGTGGTCGGGACCACCTGCGTCCGTTGGCAGTGTCGCCAGCTCGTCCGCCGTGCGGTGCCCCTCCTGCAGCTCGGCGGCCGCGGCGGTGGCCTGCTCTTCAGTATGGAAAAAGAAGTTGCGTACCTGGAGGACCGGGGTGTGCTGTTCCAGGTAGAGTTGGTATAGCCTGTCATCCGTCAGTTCGATGCGCTGGTCCACCTCTTCCGCCTTCAAACGCATCAAAGAGCGGACCCGGCGAAAGACCTCCACCCGGCGCTGGAAGGTGGCTTCCCGATAGAGCTCCATCCGTTGCGCCTCGTGGGCTTGCAGGTGCCATTCCACGAAGGGGTCGAGGGTGGTCGGCAGCGGGGTCTCCGCTTCCCGCCATTCCCGCCACCAAGGCCGGAAATCGGCCACCGTATACACGGTGCCGTCGATGGTGACCAGCGGGGTCTCCGGCTTCGGCTGCAAACCGCGGGCCGCCGCCGGATCGGCGAGCGGTGCCAGCAGGGTCGCCAGCACCAGGAGCATCAGGAATCGGGGCATAACAACCACTCCTTACCTTGCCAATGGGTTAAAATTTCGCCTGCCGCGTTACGCGCCAAGCCGCTGATGGTGTGCGGTACACCGAAGTGCAGAAGGGTACGATAATCTTCACCCCGACGCTGGTGACTGGTGCTCCAGAGCTGGCGACCATGGCGGTCGAATACCCTGACCCGCACTTCCAGCATGGTGCGGGTCAGGTCCGCGGCAGGTCGTTCTTCCATGGCCAAGACCTCGCCGGCGATGAGCAGCTCGGCCCCCAGCCGGCCGGCAATGGCCTGCAATTGGTGCTGGTCCGGTACTTGCCACGGCGGCAGCCGCAACTGGCGGTAGACATTCATTACATCACCCTCCAGGGCCACCCGCCACTGCCGGCAGGCGGCCAGTTCGTCGGCCAGCAGCAACATCAGGAGGCGGCCGCCCGGGGGATGATCGCCGTGATCGATCACCGGCAGCACCGCCAGGCTGCGTGGCGCTTCGGCCAGGGGCAGCGGCCGGTAGGCCTGGGAATGCGGCAGGGCGCTGCTGCAGGCAACCTGCTGGAGAGCCAGGGTCAGCAGCAGGGCAGCGCCGGCGCCGGCTTTAAAAATCCACCGTCCAGTAATCACTGTCAGCCTCATCGGTATCGCTGCTCTCCTCCTCCCCGTTCTCCTGCCGGAACAGATCCCGGCGCTCCAGCCGGATCTGATTACCCACCTGATCACGACCCCGGACCAGCAGCAGCACCGGTTCGGCGGCCACCACCGCCGCCGGCAATGCCAGTTCCACCGGCAAGCGGTCACCGTCGGCCGCGAAAACAATCTGCTGCTGCTCATTGCGCAGTTCCAGTTGCCAGGTGGTTACCGGCGGGGCGTCGCCGGCCGCCAGGTGCAGCCGGAGGCCGTCGGCCCGGTGCACCAGGGAGGTTTGCAGCGGCGGCGGCTGGCGCAGCACCAGAAAAGGCGCTTCCGCCGTCCCCTGGTTGCCGGCCCGGTCCCAGACCGTTAATCTGACCCGGTAGTGACCGTCCGGCACCGGCCGGCCATCCTGGCGCCGCCCCTGCCAGCGGAAACCGGAGGGCAGATTGTCGCGTCCGTCTTCGGCCCGCATCACCCTTCGCTGGTCGTCCAACACTTCAATTTCCCAGGCACTCAACGGTTCCGGTTGTTCCATGGCGGCCACGATGCGCAACCGATCGCGGAGCACCACGGAGCCGTTGAGTTCCTGCCCGCGCAAGGTCAGGTGCAGGCGGGGACCGCTGCCATCCACCAGCAGGGTCCCGGCGCGAAAAAGCCGGTGTTCAGCACTTGCCGCGGGGGTCGCCAGCCCCAGGCGTACCCGGACCGAATAGTGGCCGTCGGCGGCCGGGGCGGGCCAGCTGACTTCATAGTAACCGCTGTCGGCCTGGTAAACGGCCCGCCACTGCTGATTGTCGATCAGTACCGCGACTTCCTGCTCCGCCTCCCGGATTCCCGGATCCACCTGGTCCACCTGGTCCACCGGGTCCAGGGGATAGATCCGGCAAGTGATCTGCTCGCCGGGACGGGCGATGTCCGGCGTTAATTCAACGCGCGCCGCCGGCGGCAGGGGGGCCTTCCCCGGCTGCAGGAGGGTGAAATCCCGGGGCCAGTCCGCCAGGGCGGCCGCCACCACCTGCTGTTCCAACTTGCTCAGCTCCCGGGGTTCGGCAATGGTCAACAGGCGCCGCAGATCAGCCCGGCTCAACTCCGCGCCGCCGGCCCAGAGCAGGCGGGCTTCGGCACTGCGGATCAACTGCAGTGTCAACCCCAGCCCCGGCGGCTCCTGCTGCCGGCTCTGGGTCACCGTGCCCAGCAACAGGTAGTCGGCCCCCAGTTCCCGGTACAGGGCCAGGGCCTGGCGGCTGTCGATCCGGCCCAGCTGACGGATGCGGTGGCGGACCATGAAGTCCCGCACCTCGGCGGCCGCCACCTGCCGTACCCCCCGTTGCTCCAGGGCGTGTCGCAGGTGCTCGGTGATGGTCGGGTTCATCCCGTTGTCACCCCGGCTCAGATCTTCCACCGGCAACACCGCCAACCGACCGGCGGCGTTCACGCTGCCGGGCAGCGCCATCCACAGTGCCATGATTGTCACCATCAACCATTGAGTTAGCCTGATCCGGCGGCACCGGAACGCCGCCGGTCGGGCGCTGGGGCGGTTTGCAGCCATGGCGCCACCACCCGCTCTAGCGGGGAATGGTGGCCAGCAACTCATCCACCAGTCCCCGGGCCACCTGGTAACGATCCCGGGCGGCCAGGCCGAACAGCCGCCGGCTGAAAGAATCGCCATCGGCATTGCCGCCGGCCTGCCAGATCACCAGCCCGCTTTCCACGTCCAACAGGCGCAGGGTAAGCGCCAGCTCCGGGTAGGTCACCGGCCCCTTGCGCTGCTCGGCGGCCACATCCACGGTGCCCAGCAACACTCCCTGAACCTGCAGGTGCCGGCCCAGCCGTTGCAGGGTGACGGCATCCAGCGGCTGGCCGGGATCCAGCACCTCCTCCCGCATCCGGCTGTCCACCAGCCCCTTGTCCACCACGTCGAACAGGCGCCGGTGCAACACCCGGGTCATAATGATATCCCGTACCATTTCCGGGGCAAACTCGTCCCGGCTGTTGTTGGCCAACGACAGCACGGCGATCTGGCGCATATATTCCAGGTCGATGTCGTCCCGCAGGTAGTAATCCCCGGCCCGGGTCGCGCAACCGCCGCCGGCCAGCAGGAGCTGGAGCAGCAGCAAGAACAGCAGCCAGAGCAGCGGCCGGCAACCGGTGCGGCAGGATACATTTGAGATCATGTCGGCAACCCCCTTGGGCAACTCCCTCGGCCCGTTTCAGTGGCGGCGGTAACGGGCGCTGAGCTGCCCGTAAAAGCGCCAGTCATGCTCCCCGCCGCGGCGGATGTAGGTAGTGTTGGCCTGTAGCGTCAGCTGGGGGGCTAGGGCCCAACTGCCGGTGATGGTGTAACGATTGGTGGTCTCCAGACTGCGATGGTGCTGCCAGCGCCAGGAAAGCTGGGTGGAGCGGCTGGGTCTCATGGTGGCCTGGAGCAGCAAATCATCTTGCCGGCTGCTCCCGTTTTCCCACCGCTTGCCGCCCCGGGCAGTGAGCGCCAGCAGTTCGGAGGGCCGCCAGTTAACCTGCAGTTCGCCGCCGCTGTTCTCCCGGCCGGCGGCGGCCGTCGCTCGCTCCCGGCCGTAGTCGGTCTGCAATTCGGCGTGCAGGTTGGGGCGCAGCCGGCTGTGCAGCTTCAGCCGGAGGTGCTGTTGCCGACTGGTGTTGCCGGTCAGGTGCTGGCGGCCGCTGTGCCAGGTCAAATCCAGATCGGCGTGCAGATCGGGGTATAGGCGGGCGCTGGTGTAAAGACCGGCTTCGTGGCTGGTGCGTTGCCGCCGGCCCGCCACGTAATTGTCGGTGCGATGCAAACCCAGGCTGGTATCCGCCGCCGGCCCCAGGGGGTGGCTGAGGCGCAGGCTGTAACCGCGCCGCAGGGTATCCTCCCGCCCGGCCAGGTTCTCGTGGTGCTCGTGCAGCCGCAGGGTGGAGCTGAGCGCCGCCGGCCGCCAGTTGAACTGGGCGTGCTGCCGCCGGCGCTGAAAGCTCTGGCCGGAGAGGTAATCGCCCTGTTCAAAGGCGATCCCGCTGTCGAAACTCGACTTTTCGCTCAGGCGATAAGCCAGGCGCAGGTCGCTGAGGTGGCTTTCGGCCTGCCGGCTGAATTGGTGCTGCTCATCGACAACGGTCAGGAGCCGGGAGGCGGCCAGGCCGGTGAACGCCACCTCCACCAGGGAGCTGGCGGTGATTACCAGGGCCAGCCAGCGCTCCTCCCGCTGGGGCAGGGTGAGTTCAAAACGCTGGTCAGCGGGGTTATAGACCATGGCCAGGCTCTCTTCCCGGCGCTGGAAGTCGACGCCGTCGTCACTGCCGTAAAGGGCGAAGCTGAAATCGGCGGCAACCCCCGGCGCCAGTTCCTCGCCGGTGTAAAGGTATACCTGGTTAACCGGTTGATAATCCAGGCGCAGCAGCAGATGCCAGGGCGGGCTGTCGATGCCGTCGGTGGTCAAGGCGGCGGCCCCCTCCCGGTCATTGGCCGGCAGTTGATCGGCGGCGGTAAACTGTTCCTGGTCCAGCTCCTGCCCCGGCTGGTGGCGCCCCAGCAAAACCTCGGCCACCGTCGCCGGCTGGCGGAGTTGGTCGCGGCCGGCGCTGTCCAATTGCTGCCGCTGGTGGTGGTATTGCTGGGAAAAACCCAGGCGCAGGCGATCGGCGAAAAAACGGCCGTCGCCATCCAGGCGGAGAAACTGGTTGGTGTCCACCTGGTCGCGGTACTCAATCGGTTGCTGCTGCCAGTTGCGATTCAGGCGGTACTGGAGGCGCCAGGGTCGCTCCCCCCAGGCCAGAGCCAGGGCGGCCCGGCGTTCGGTCTGGTCGAGGCGGGGCGGGGCATGATGGTCGAAGCGGCGGGTCTCGCCGTAGTTGAGGCGCAACCGGGGCAGCCGCCGGTCATCCCAGTTGCCGGCCCAGCGCGCTTCCCAGTGGCGGCGCTGTTGGCTGGCGTCCGCCGAGCGTTGCTGGTAACCGGCATCTCCCTGAAGGTCGAACCGGAACAGGTAGTTGTCGATGTTCAGGCGTACCCCGGGATCGTAGCTTTGGCGCCGGCCCTCCGGCCGCCAGTGACTGCTGTAGCGGAAGGTTTCGTAGAGGGTCATGGTTTCCGTCAACTGTTGGCTGAGGTTCAGGGTATAGCCCAGATCATACTGATTGCGGGTGGCCTCGTCCTTACCCTGCTGGTGACTCCAGCGGGCGCTGAGGGCCTGGTCGGCGGCTGCCGGGAGAGCCGACAGCGCGAAAGCGGCCGGCAGGCTCCAGAGCAGACCCGGGAGCAACCGCAGCATTAACCATCGGCCGGCCCGGCTCCGGGCGGTTGTGCTTCCCTCGTGCTTCATCCCTGTCTCTGTCCCTGAGCGCTGCCGCCGTTGCCGTCGGCAGACGGTCGAGACCCGTCGCCGCTGCCGGGTGAGGTGATATGCGGTAAGCTGCCGGCCCGGGTGTGAGGGGTTGAGGACCCGGGCCGGCGGCTTCCGGTTGGGGTTGATAATTTCGACCGGCACTCTTCTAAGGGGAGGAGGGATGAGTCTTTGGGGTTGCTGCTTTACCCCATCCGGTCGACCTCAATATGCCACTGCGGCTTCTCAACTCTTCGAGGTATGGCAGTGAGTACAGCCGGTCGCCTCAGCACCCTCGTGGGCCTTGATACCGCTGTAATCAAAGCGCAGCATACTGTCGTACTCCGAGGCGTGGGCCCGGTGACAGGAAAGGCAGGTGACGACGGCGGACTGGCTGGTGTCTTTGGCAACTGCGTAGCTGTCCATCTGCGAGGAACCCACCGGGGCCTCGAAGGTGAACTCATAATTCTCGTACTCACCGCCCAGTTGGGCCATGTCCAGGTCGGTGGGATGGCGCAGCCAGGGAGAGGACATCCCGTTTTCGGTAATCTTATCTCCGCTGTGAAAATCGCCATGACAGGTGGCACACATATTGCTTATGGTGCGTTCGGTAGAATCACCTGCACTTTCGCGATGCACGGCATAGTAAACATTGCGGTTCTCGACCTGCGGTACTGCTTCCCACATCATTCCTCGATAACCGTCAACTTCGCCGCGCAGCATCCGCATGCTCTCTCCCGTCTTCACCCGGTTGTTTTCATCATAACGCTCGGCATGGTGCTGACCGCTGATGGAGGCAAAGTTGCCTGCATCTGGGAGAGTTTGGGGATCTCCGTGGCAACCGGTGGCGGTGGCACAGGTGACTTGCCCCATCATCATGCCGCCCGGGGCGGTGCTAATGTCTTGATCGGCATCGACAACCCCCACCACGTTATGGCCCTTACGGTCATCCTGGGTCACCCAGTAAAAACTGCCGGCGGCGGTTTCGCCCATTGGTTCGCCGGCATGATATATAGCCGGCGCATAATTATCCGGATTCAGCGGCGTGCCATCACTGCTATGACAACCAAGACAATCCCCCCGGGTCAGGGCGGGATAAACCGCCTCTGACTCATCGTAGGCCATTGACTCGCCTTCAAAGCTGCCGTGCATGGTATGGCAGTTGACACATTCACCGCTGACCTGGGCCGTCGCCTGGTCGGCCAGCAGGTAACCGCTGCCGACGATCACCGCCGCGGCCAGCAACGGTTTCCACAGTTGTTTGTTGATCCTGATTTGCTTTTTCATTAGCCCTTCCTCCTCTGCTCCATCTTCTTTGGGTTCTGACCTCTTCCAACTTGCACCTTCCCGTGGTGGCACCCTTACCGCTAGGGTCCGGGATGTCGGACCCCGGCGGACAACCCAGCGGCGCCCAGTCGACTTCATTCCCCGTACTTTACCTTGACTACCTCCCTGTTACATGTTCGTTAACCGTTAGCCGGCGTCGACCGGGGCGCCGTTGGGGCCGGATCCCGTAAGGGTGAAAGCCATGGCTCGCAGTGGAAACCCACTAGCGTGGTCCGGTTGGGTCCGGTCTTGTAGAGTCGAGAGAGCAAGTTGCATGCCAGGATGGTGCGATTTGTGGTCGGGAGTGGTGCTAACAATAATAAATTGCAGAACAAACGGACTAATGCGAAGATGCCGAACTGCCTTCGAGACGGAGTCAAATGGTGAAGGTGACAGGCAGTCGATCAGAAACTGATCAATATACCGGCTAGTTTCTGATCACCCACAACCGTGCACCATGTGGTGATGAGGCAAGCGGTTGCGGAGCCCGGGCGGAGGGGAGCTGTGGGATGGGGAACTGCGAGCCGACAGATTAAGAAGAGGGGGGGGTGAAGGGGTTTTGCAGTTGGTAATCGCGGATCTTTTTGCGCAGGGTGGTGGGGGAAACCGCCAGCCGGCGGGCGGCTTGGCTGATGTTCCAGTCCACGGCCGCCAAGGTCCGTTCCACGTGGCGTTTCTCTGCCGCCGCCAGGCTCAGGAGTTCTTCCTTGCTCTCGGGCCGGCCGGCGGCCGGGGGCTCCAGTTGCAGATCGTCGGCCACCAGCACCGGATCAACACTCAAGGCCACGGCCCGGGTGAGGACGTTTTCCAGTTCGCGGATGTTGCCGGGCCAGTTGTGGGCCTGCAACTTGCGCAGCGCCGAACCGCTCAACCGGGGCCGGCGGCATTGCAGACGCTGGGTAATGCGGGTCAGCAGGACTTCGGTCAGCAGCGGGATATCGCTGCGCCGGTCCCTCAGCGGCGGCAAGCGAATCGTGGAAACGCTGAGCCGGTACCAGAGGTCCTCGCGGAAGCGCCCTTCCTGGACCAGGCGGGGCAGGTCGCAATGGGTGGCGGCGATGATCCGGGCCTTGAGAGGGAGAGTTTCCAGGCCGCCCACCCGGGTGAACTCTTCCTCCTGCAGCACCCGCAGCAGCTTGGCCTGCAGGTCCAGCGGCATGTCGCCGATTTCATCGAGAAAGATGGAGCCGCCGGCCGCGTATTCCAGTTTGCCGATTTTGGTCTGGTCGGCGCCGGTGAAGGCCCCCTTTTCGTGGCCGAAAAATTCGCTCTCCAGCAGGGTGGCCACCACCGCCGAACAGTTGACCGCCACAAAAGGCTGCTCGGGTGCGGCCGCCTGATGCAGGATACGGGCCGCCAGTTCCTTGCCGGTACCGGACTCTCCTTCGATCAGCACCGTAACCCGGCTGCGGGCCAGCAGGCCGATCTGTTTATGCAGTGCGATGATCGCCGGATGGTTGCCGATCATTTCCGGCGCCGGGCTCTCGGTGAGCGCCTCCTCCTGGTCGGCGGCGGCCGGCGCGGCCGCCCGCAGGTGGGTCACCCTTTTAATTACCTGCCGCACCTCATCCAAGTCCAGGGGTTTGCGCAGGAAATCGAAGGCGCCTCCGTGCATGGCCTCCACCACCGCCGTGTTGTCACTCTCGCCGGTGATCACCACCACCGTCGGGCTGCCGGGGCCGGCCAGCAGGGCGGACAAAGCCTTCAGGCCACTGTAATCGGGCAGGTTGACATCCAGAAAGATCAGGTCCGGGGCAAACGCGCGCGCTTCGCTCAAACCCCGTTCGGCGGCTAGGGCGCAGCGGGTTTCGTGTTGCTGCATCCCCAGTTGGATTTGCAGCGAACGGCCCAGGGCCTGGTCATCATCGATGATTAAGATTTTCATGGCGGTTGACACCAAATTCGGGTTGCAAGCGAGCGTAGATATTTTTTCCTGATGGCAGTTTCCAGCTTGCCCGCTTGTTAACTCTGTTGTAAAATAAATGTCAAGTCTATCCAGAAGGTCGCTTCCCCGTCGACCTCTTCCTTTGACTGCCCTTCTTTTTCTTCATCGCACTACTATACCATTTGGTTCTTGGTGTTGCTTTTATTTTTGCCCGTTCAGGTCGAAGGTTACTGCCCGCGCCGGGGTGCGCTCTTTGCCATGTAACCCGGCGGGCATATGCCCCGTGAGCATACAGGCGCCTCCAAGGTGGATTGAGTTGTAACAATTTTCAGCAATGAAGGGAAGCGGAGTTGGCGGGATGACAAACAGATGGTTGAGATGGTTATTGTGCTGTTGGGTGGCCGCGGCGGCCGCCACGGCAGAAGCGGAGACGGCGATATTTCTGGCGCCGCCGGAGGGGCAGGTATGGCAGACTACGCGGACCCACCTCTCCGTAGTGGTGCAATGGCCCGATCAAGCTGAAGATCGCCCGGAACTGCGGCACAACCAGCAGTTGCAAGAGCCGCACGGGGTGTACCCAACGGAGCTCGCCGCTGCCCAATTTGCCCATTTCCGTCTGGAATTGCATGAGGGGCTGAACCGGCTGGAACTGGTGCCCGGCGGCCCCAGTCTGGAAATGATTTATCGGCCCCGGCCTGCCGGCGATGAGGCGCAGCAGTACCGTTTCCATCGCCGGCAACTGCTGCCGGCGACTTGCCGCCAGTGCCATAGCGAGCAAGCGGAACTCTGGCCCACCGCCCCTTACCGGGAAGTCGGGAGGCAGGTCTGTCTGCCCTGCCACCAGGAGAAGTTAACCCAGGCCTGGCGCCACGGTCCGTCCATCAATTACCAGTGCCTGGAGTGCCACCGACCGACGTCGGAGGAGGTTACGGTGGTGCTGCCGGCCGGGCCTGTTGACCAACTCTGTTTCCGCTGTCATAGTGGTAAAGAACAGTTGTTCAAGCAGCCTCATGTGCATGCACCGGTGGCGGTCGGTGACTGCACCGTCTGCCATGATCCCCACGGGGATGTCCGGCGGCGGCAATTGTGGGCCGGCGGCAAGGGTGAACTTTGCGTGGCCTGCCACGGGGACAAGACCGCCCTGGTCCATGATCCGGAACGGGTGGCGGGTTATGTGCACGGCATTATCGGCGGTGGCGGTTGCACGGCCTGCCACGACCCCCATGCCGCCGGGCAGCCGTTTTTATTGGCAGTGGAGATTAATGAGCTGTGCCTTGGCTGCCACACCTCCCTGCGGGGGGTGGAGAAGGGCCATCCAATCGGGGCGCACCCGGTGGCCGGTGCTGATGATCCGGCCCGGCCAGGCCGCCGGCTCTCCTGCACCAGTTGCCATGATCCCCATCAAGCCGATTTCCCGGCTCTGCTGGGTGGCAGGGTGTTGGGGGGAACGGTCTGTAAGCCATGCCATCGTTGACCAGCCCGAGGGGATAAAATGACCGGAGCGAAAAAGGTTGTTGGGCGGCGTCCTGAACGATTATGGCCGCTGCTGTTGTTGATGATGATTATGATAGCGGCCGGAACCGCCACCGCGGCGGGGCCGCCGGCCCCGGTCCCACCAGGGGTAAACTTGCATGTGGTGCTGGAAAAACTGATCCTGCGGGATCATCGCGGCGACTTGTTGCGCTATCCTTCCCAGCTGGCCTTTGATCCCGCCCAGGAAGAGATCTACCTGCTGCTGGCCGACCGGGGGGGATTTGTGGTTTACGACTACGATTTTTACCCCCACCTATTCCTGGGCAAAGGGCGGGGTCTGCAGCGGCCCCGGGCGGTTTTTTTTGCCCCCGCCGATCACCGGGTCCTGGTAATTCAGGGGCGGATCGACCAGCGCCCCCCGAGTTTGCTTATCTTCGATGGCGCTTATCTGCCGCTGATCGAAATTGAACTCAAGACGCCGGATACACCGGAAGGAGAGCACGATTTTGTCCCCTCCGCGGGGGTAGTGGGGCGCAACGGCGATATTTATCTGGCCGGCGGTGATCCCCGGGGGGTTATGGTACTCTCGCCGGAGGGCGCTTTTCGCCGCTGGCTGCCCCCTCTGGCAAGCGGGGAAGTAACCGGGGAAGAGGAAGTCGCAGCGGGACCGATCAGCTACCTGACCCGGGATACGCAGGGACGACTCTATGGTCTCAGCGAGGAGGCGGGCAAGGTGTATGTTTATTCGGCCAGCGAAGAACTGCTTTACAGTTTCGGCCAAAAAGGGGCCAATGTCGGTCAGTTGAGCCGCCCCCGCGGACTGGCGCTGGATGAACGGCGCGGTCTGGTTTATGTGGTCGATTACATGCGCCACAGTGTCCTGGTCTATTCCCTGAATGGTCGTTTCCTGCACGAATTCGGCGGTCGCGGCACCGCCCCCCGCTGGTTCAATTTCCCCAACGCCGTGGTGGTGGATGCGCAGGGCCGGGTGGTGGTGGCCGACATGTTCAACCACCGGCTCCAGGTTTTACGACCGGAATTTATCGGCCCCGGACCAGTGGGACCTATCCCGGCTCCCGGGCCGTCAGCGGAGCAACCGCCCCGGCGGGATGAGCGGGAATGAAGGGAGATATGGGGTGCAGAGTGGCGAATCTGGCCGCCACCGGTGGGATCTGGAGCAAGATACGCGCCTGCGTGTTGATTGCCCTGGCCGGTTACTGCCTGGCCACCCTGGCCGGCTTTTACGCCAGTTGCCAGCAGACCGGCCGCCTGAGCCAACTGCTGGAAATCCATTACCCTTTGGCCGGACAAGGGGTGGAAGCAGCGGCCAAGTCGCAATTGGAACTGGCTTACTACCACGAAGCATTGGTCTCCGGCAGCGTGGGAACACTGGCCGAGGCCGAGCGGTTGAGCGTGCAGGTGCAGGAACTGCTGGCGGAAATGCTGACCCTTGCGACCCGTGAGGATGATGGCGATCCGGTGGCTGCCCGGATCGCCAACCTGCAGCGCTGGCATGAGCAGTACCTCCGCCGGGTCCAGGCCAATTTCGCACTCCCGGAAGCGGGGGAAGAGTGGGCGGTCAGTCAGCAGGAGCTTACGGAACTGGCGGTGATGAAAGATGATCTGCAGCAACAGTTCCTGGCCCTGGCCGGGCAGTTGAGCGCTAAAGTCAAAGGGCTGGTAGAGCTGGAAAGGGATCGGGCGCAACGCCATAATTTGTACCTGGGCCTGTTTTTCGTGCTGGTCCTGGTGATCACCATGGCGATCAGTCGTTGTTTCGCCCTGCGCCAACTGATTGAGCCCTTGCAGGGCGTCCGGCAGTTGGTGGACCGTTATGCCCGCAAACGGGACGCCGGCTCGCCGCCCCAAGGCCGGACGGACGATGAAATCTTTCAATTGGCCGAGGCGATCTGGCATTTGCTCCGGGAACTGGATCAGACCACGGTGACCCGGGATTACGTCGACAGTATCCTGCGCCAGATGAATGGCTGTTTCATGCTGCTGGATGCCGAACAGAAGCTGCTGAAAATCAATGACTACACCGGTAAGCTACTGGGCTATGGCGAGGATGAAATGGTGGGGCGGCCGCTCAGCGATTTTGTGGCCCCCGGCAGCGCGATCCGTTTTGCCCGACTGGCATCGGATCTGCTGACCGCCGGCAAGGAAGTGGACAACCTGGAGATAGCCCTGCAAACTAAAGAAGGGCAAGCGGTTTCCGTTCTTTTCTCCGCCACCTCACCGGTGCTGGGCGAGCAGGACAAGGGCGAAATTGTTTGCCTGGCCCATGATCTTACCCAGCGCAAAAAAGCCGAAGAGATGTTGCGGCGGGTGGCCGTGGAACGGGCGACCGCCAAATCGGCGGCACTGGCGGCGGTCGGGGAACTGACGGCGGGATTGACCCACGAGATGCGCAACCCCCTTTCTTCAATTCGGATGAACACCCAACTGCTGCAACAATCCACCCGCCTGCTGCAACAGGGGCTGCAGCGGCCGGAACTGGTCGAGCTGGCGGAGATCAGCCGCCAGCAGGCCCTGCGCCTGGAAAAAATGCTTAATGATCTGCTGGGTTACGGCAAACCTCTGACCCTGCGCCTGGGCCTGATCCGCATGGGGGAACTGCTGCAAAGCGTGGTCGAGGCCGTTGAGGTGGAACGGGAACAGGCCGGCGTGCAACTTGCCGTTGACGATCAAACCGACGATTGCAGGATGGAACTGGACGGGGAATTGATGATCAGGGCGCTGAGCAACCTGGTGCTGAATGCCATCCAGTGGTCACCCCAGGGACAAACGGTGGAACTGTTGGCCCGCTTCGGGGAAAACAGCGATGACGGGGCCAAACAGGTGGTATTCGAGGTGCGGGATCATGGCCCGGGGGTTACGGCGGAAAAGCGGCACCGGCTGTTTCAACCCTTTTTCACCACCCGCAGCGGTGGTACCGGGATGGGGCTGGCAAATGTCAAAAAGATCGTGGAGTATCATGGCGGTACCGTGAGCGCCGCCAACCTTCCGGCCGGTGGCGCGGTGTTCCGCCTGGAACTGCCGCTGGTGATTCCCAGTTAAAAACGTCAGCCTGACCGTAAACGAACAGCCGTGCCACAGCTTCGGGCGAGCAGCCAAGCCTACAGCCTACGTACGGTGCACGCGGTGCCTGGCTGCTCTTACCCGAAGCTGCGGCCCTGCTGAACGGTTATGACCGACAGGCCGGCTGATCAACCATAGCTGTGCAGGCCGGACAACATAAAGTTGACCCCGTAGTAGGTGAACAGGGTGGAGGCAAAACCCAGCACCGCCAGCCAGGCGATCTTTTTGCCGCTCCAGCCCCGGGTGTAGCGTACATGGAGGGTGGCGGCATAGATAAACCAGGTAATCAACGACCAGGTTTCCTTGGGATCCCAACTCCAGTAGGTGCCCCAGGCCGAGTTGGCCCAGATGGCGCCGAAGACCAGCCCCCCCACGGTGAACCAGAGAAAGCCGAAGAAGATGGTCTTGTAAATCACCTCATCGATCACCTTCAGGCTGGGCAGGGCGGCGAAAAAGGGGGTACCCTCGGGCAGACCGCTTCTTGCCACATTGCGGGCCTTGGCCAGGTACATCACCGCCATGCCGAAGGCGATGGCCCAGGCGGCGTAGCCGACAAAACTGGCGATTACATGGGCGATCAGCCAATTGCTCTGCAGGGCCGGCAGCAGGGGGCGCAGGTCCTGGTTCCACTGGGGCCAGTACTCGGCAAAGGCCTGGGCCAGGAAGGCAAAGGGCATGGCAAACGCCCCCAGGGTCTGGTTCTTGTACGTAAACTCCAGGACCAGATAAGCCAGGGCGATGCACCAGGCAAAGAAGACCAGCGATTCGTACATGTTAGAGAAGGGGGCGTAGTAACCGAAGCCCAGTTGCACGGCTTCGTGCCAGCGTAGCAGGATGCCCATGGTGCTGAGCAGCAGGGCTCCCATGGTGACCAGGGTGGCGGTCAGCCCCAGGGTTTTGTTTTTGCTACCGTAAACCAGGATCGCGACATAGAGGATCGCCGAGGCCAGATAGGCAAAGGTGGTGAGATTGAGCAGTTGCGCACTTTCCATGATTTCTCCTGAATGGGCTTGGTGGTTAATGAAGGGGTTGTCGTTTCACTGGACCGGCAAGGTTGTCTTGCCGGGTTCGGATCCGGCATAGACGCGGTCTTGGGTGGAGCGGGAGATAATTTCTTCCAGGGGGCGGCCCGGGTCGATCACCTCGCCCAGCACGTAGTCGATCTTCATCTCTTCCATGGCGGCCAGCAGGCTGGCATCATCGACCCCGGTAGCAATTACCGGCAGGCGCATTAATTGGCCGACGCGGCTGACGGTTTCGGCCAGAATATAGTCGACGTGATTCTCCAGCAGGGAGTTGGTGATGCCGGCATCGAGCTTGAGGAAATCAACGGCCAGTTCTTCCAGGTGACCAAATGAGCCGCGGTTGTAACCGAAACGGTCGATGGTCAGGCGAAAGCCGGCCTTTTTCAGGGCCTTGAAGAGCCGTTTGACCCGGGTGAAGTTGGCCGTCAGATCCGTTTCGTTGATTTCAAAAGCGATATTTTTGCTGTTGAGACCGCAACGCTCCGCCTGCTGGAGGATAAACGGGCACAACTGCTCGCTGACCTGCAGGGCCATGGTGGCAAGCTTGAGCGCATAAACCTTATTGGGGTCGCAAGTGGTGGCCACTCTGGCCATCAGGGTGCTGATTTTCCATTTTTCGACATCCATGATCAACTGGTGCCGCTCGGCCATGGGCAAAAAGGAGCTCTCCGGCAGATAATGGCCTTGATCGTCGCGCAGGGTCAAAGAGAGTTCGTAATAGTGCGGCAGCCGCTGGTCGCTGCTGAGAATACGCGACCGACGGGCCCACAGGGTGAAACGGTTCTCGGCGATGCCCTGCCGGATACGATCCTGCCAGAGAGCGCCGGCCGCCGACCCCTGGGAGGCCTGCGGTTGATACTGCTGAATCCGGTTGCGCCCTTGCTCTTTGGCCTGGTAACAGGCGGTGTCGGCCGCTTTCAGCACGTCGTCCAGGGTCCCGCTGTCGGCCTGCAACTGGACCAGGCCGATGCTGACGCTCAGCTCGAAAGCGCGACCATGCCAGGTGAAGCGGTACTCTTCCAGAGCGCGGCGGATTTGCTCGGCGATTTTGTGGCCCGCCTCCATGGGGCAGGAAGAGAGCAGGATGGCGAATTCATCTCCGCCCAGCCGGGCCAGGATATCCGTGTTGCGCAGTTGGGCCTGCATCAGTTCCGCCACCTGTTTGAGCACTTCATCACCGGCATCGTGACCGCAGGTGTCATTGATGATCTTAAACTTGTCCAGGTCCAGGTAGCCCAGCACATGCTCCTTTCCCTCCTCACTGGCCGCCGCCAGAGCCTGGTTGAGCAGGGCATTGAATTCGCGGCGGTTACGCAGGCCGGTCAGTTCGTCGTACTTGGCTTCCCGGGCCATACGCCGTTCGGCTACCCGGATTTTGGAAACATCCCGAAAAACCATCACCGCGCCGATGATTTTCTGCTGGCGATCATGAATCGGGGTGGCGGTGATCTGGAGGCTGAACTCGCGACTGTCGTTGGTGACCAGCAGGGCGCGCCGGGTGATGTTGACGGTACGGTCCAGGCGCAACGCCCGCTCAACGGGGTTGCTCAGCGGCTGGCGGCTTTCTTCGTCCCGCAAATCAAAAACCTGGTCGAGTTCCATACCCATGACGTCTTCCCGGGTCCAGCCGGTCAGCCGTTCAGCCGCGGGGTTAAGATAATCGACAACGCCCCGGTTATTGGTGGTAATCACCCCCTCGCCGATGGCCGCCAAGGTGACCATGGCCCGTTCTTTGGCCTCGGCCAAGGCCTGTTCGGTCCGTTTGCGGCCGGTGATATCAGTGAGAAAAAGGGCAGTGAGCGGTTTGTCGTCCGGTTCCTTCAAGGCCACGGCACTGGCCAGAACGGTGAGCTTTTCACCGCGGCGGTTTTGCAGCATGAATTCCCCCCCCCGCCGTTCATAGGCCGGCGGCTCCGGCACCACATCATGCCAGACGACTTCAGGCAGCAGGGTAAAAAGTGAATTTTGGAGCAACTGCTCGGCGTCGTAGCCGAACATCCGCTCCAGCATGGGATTGACGGTGCGGATACGATGCTCCTGGTCAACGATGCAAATAGCAATGGGCGCCTGTTCGATTACCGTTCGTTCCCGGCCTTCCCGGCACCGCAATTCCTGGATAAACTCGAACTGCTCGCTGACATCGCGCAACAAAAAGAGTAAATGAGTGGCGTGTTGCTGGTCGTTGACCAGCGGGGTCAGAGAGATTTCATGCCAGAAAAGCGTGCCATCCGGACGTTGCTGATGGAGGATCACGTGGCAGGAACGGCGTTCCGCCATGGCTTGCCGTAACTCCTCAGCCCCGGCGGGGTGGGCGGAAACGGTTTGGTGGAGAAAACGCGGCTTGCGGCCGAGAATCTCTTCGCCGGCGTGGCCGGTAATCCGTTCCACGGCGGCATTGGCATAGACAATGAGGTTACCGCGAGCCACATCGCTGATCAAGACCCCTTCGTGCAGCAGATCGACACTGCGCCCGGCCAGGCGCAACGTTCCTTCCTGGCGCCGTTGCTGGGTGATATCCCACAGGCACCAGAGCCGACCGCCGGTGGGTTGGCCGGTGTCGTCGGCGAGCGGCCGGGAAATCAGATGAACATCGATCAGCTTATTGTGTTGGATCAAACGTTGGGTTTCCCATTCACCGGGGTGGTGGCTCGCCAGCTCCTCGACTAACTCCCCCTGTCGCCAGGGAGGCAGCAGACGGCTGGCCGGCTTGCCCACCAGTTCATCTGCCGCCAGGCCGAACAGGCGGCAGGCGGCCGGGCTGGCATAAGTGATGTCGCCCACCGGAGAGAGCAGCATAATGGCGATTTCGGCCAGCACCATGCCGGTGGGGACCGGTTCCGGGGCTGGGGAGTGTTCCCGGGCGGCCGGTTCCGGAGCGGCCCGGGGTGGGGCCGGGGCGGCCGGCGGCGGCTCCTGGCCTTCGTCGTTGGCGGCGGGCAAAGTTGGTTGCAGCGCCAACAAAGGATTATCCCTCCGGGGCGGTCGGCGACGGCGCACGGCGAGGGCCAGTAACAGGACCAGGCCCAGGCCGATGATAACCGGTAACAACCAGGCAAAATTAAAATTCATAAGCTGCGTTGTCCAAATCAACTTGTTTCAAGTTCTCTCCCGGGCGCCTAAACTGGGCCGCCGCTCAATGCAGCAATTTGGGGGTACCGGGTTCAAGGTGGAACACCATGATATCGGCCCCGCCCAGATCCACCCCCAAGGCCTGGAGCAATGGCCCGAGCAGCTCAAGCAGCAAGTCCTCCAGCAACGGTTCCAGGACCCCACCCAGAGCATTGAGCACATCATCGGTCAGCAGCCCTCCGGAACCGCAGGAAGATAACTGGGTTTGGTTCAGTAAGGTGCTCAGGGCATGGGCCAGGGCGGGTTCGGGGGAGGTGCCGATTCTGGCCGTCTCGTTGAGCGAGACAAAGTATAACTCCTGGGCCGGGTCGCCCAGGGAAACATCCGCTTTGGCCTCGACACAGATCTGGCCCAGCAGCGGCAGGTTCACGTCCAGCAGAGTGGAGGGCAGCAGATTGCCGTTTTCCCACCGGCCGATACCCAGGCGCGCCACCTGGCTCTCGGCCTCCACGGTGGCCCGGGCCATGGGGTAAGAAGGGGTGGGCCGGAGCAGCTCGGTCAGGGCTGCTTCGGCGGCGGCGGCTTGCAGCCAGAGGTCCAGTTCCACCGCGATGCCGGCGCCCAGCAGGGACAAGAGGCCGCCCAGCAGGCCGCTGTCGCCCAGCAGCCGCGTGTGCAGGGCCAGGTCGAGCTGGGCGTTTTCGGCCCGGGTCAGCCAGGCACCGGTGTCGGGGTGGCGGAGCGGCGGCCCGATGGCCCAGCGGGGCGGCTCCAGGATCTTTAACTCCAGGGCCAGCTCTGCCAGGCCCAGCTGGCTGAGCAGGGCGGGAGCCAGTTCGACCGACAGCAGGTGGTCCCGGTTGGCGGCCAACCCCATGGCCACAATCAGGTCCAGGAGCGGCAGTTCCACCCCCAGCGCCGCCAGCTCATCCTCCAGGCTGAGCGTCAGCAAGTCCTGGAGTTGCACCTCCAGGCCCGGCGGCGCCACCCCGGCGGCCAACTGCGTCAGGCTGACAGCCAGCGCCGTCTCGCCCTGCCGGTTGAAAATCGCCGCCAGCTGCCCCAGCCACTGGCCCAGGGTCAATTGCAGGCCCAGCAGCTCCGTGGGGGTGCCCACTGCGGCCTCGGCAACCAGGTCGGCCAGGCTGACCCGGGCCGTGGCCAGGCCGCCGTAGGCCGCAACATCGAGGTTCAGTTGGCTGTCGTGGCCCAGCAGGGAGGTCAGCAGGCTGTTGAGAAGCGCCGATTGCTGGCTGTCGATGCCGGCCAGAAAGCTGCCCACCAGCAGCCCCGCCGCCACCTCTTCCTGCTGGGCCACCGCCTGGCGGAACAGGGTGATCCGGTTGTCGGGTATCATGCCGCCGATCACCAGGCTGAAGGGAACCTCCCGCTGGGCGGTCACCAAGATGGCGTTGAAAGGTGGCGGCCCGGCGAAAAACTCCCACCTGCCATCCTGGCTGACCGCCAAGATCGCCTGCACCGCGTCAGCCTCTGCTGTCAGGTCACCGTCGTAACCGTTGCGTGCCGCCGCTTCCTGGGCAGCGCTTACGGCGGCGCTGAAATCACCGGAAGCGGCGTAAGCGCTGGCGGCCGCCAGTGCTGCCGCATCGGCGATCCCCGCCAACTGCTGGCGTTGCAAGGCAAGCCGGCCCAGATCAAGGGTCAGGGCCATCAACAAAAGCAGGAGCAGCAGCAAAATGACACTGGAAACGGTGATCGAGCCCCCTTGCCTCCGAACCGTCACTGGCCGAAGGCAACCGGCGGCTGGTGGCGAATTTACCATAAAAGGCTGCCGGTCAACGATCATCATGGGCCTCCAACTTTGCCGCCGCAGCTCGCAGTTGTTCCAGGGCCGGCCGTGGCAGGCCGGCATTATCAGCCACCATTTCGGCTTCACCAAACCGGCCCAGCACCAGCAGGGCCAGCAACTGGTTCACCAAAGCCCGCTCGCCGCCCCCCAACTCCACGGCCGTGCGGAGTTGCGGCAGGGCTTCCGCCGGTTGGCCGGCCAGCAGCAGGGCATAACCCAGATCGTTGCGAAACCTGGCATCGGTGGGTTGCAGCGCCACGGCACGGCGCAAATGGCTTACCCCTTCTTCCTGCCGGCCGGCGGCCATGGCCAGCCGGCCCAGACCGCGATACCCCCGAGCCGCCAGGCAACTGGTCGTCAAGTCCAGGTAAAGGACCTCCGCCGCCTCCGGTTGTCCGCTGTGACGCAAGGCTTCGGCCCGCAGATAGAGGGCCCGGGGCGGCGGTTCGCCCAAGTCGGCCTCCAGGGCATCCAGATGGGCCAGGGCGGCATGGTACAGACCCTGCTGTTGCATCTCGGCGATCAGATCGAGGTGGATCACCGTTTCAGACGGTAGTTCCCGGGGTGGGCAGACAACGTTTGCCGTCGGCGCTTCCGCGAAAGGCTGGGCGTTATTGCCGGTGAAGGTGCAACCTCCCAGCAGCAGACCAAAAAGGGTAAGCAGATAGAGCATGGTGTTTTATCCTATACCGGTTAACATTCGCCAGATGGCGATAAAGCCGGGACCGGCGACCACCGCCAGCAGGGCCGGAAAAAAAAAGATGATTACAATAATGGTCATACTGCCGGCCAATTTGCCCACCCGTTCCTGCAACTTGATCCGGCGCCGATCATAGAGCAGGGCCACAAACTCCCGTAAGGGATCGCGCACGTTACCGCCGTAACGGTACACCTGCCGCAGCATTTCGCAAAGGTCCTGCAACTCCTGAACATCCAAAGTCCGGGCCATGGCCAACAGGGTGGTACCGCGTTCGGCCCCTTGTTCCACCTGGCGCATCACCACCGATAACTCCTGACTGCAAGCGGGGATAATCTCCCGGTTATCGGTGGCCACCGTCAACAGGGCCTGGTCAAGCCCCAGGCCGGCCTCGATCAACACCCGCAACAACTGGGCGAGCATCGGTACTTCCCGGCGGATGCGAGCCTGCCGGGCCCGGGCCCGCATCCGCAGGCCCCACAAGGGTAGCAGCCAGCCCAGCGCGCCGACGGTCGGCAGCAGTATCCAGGACAGTTCCAGGGCCCGGCCGCCGACCACCCAGAGCAGCAACAGCAACAGCAGCATCATGGCCGGTACCAGTAGCAGCCGCAAGCCGGCAAAGGTGGCGTAATCGAATTGGCGCCGCCAGCCGGCCTGGCGCAGGAGCCGTTCAGTGGCCGCCGCCGCTTCCGGTCGTTGTGGCCAGAGCGCGCTGAGCTGCGCCAGCCAGCCGGGACTTCCCGGACGCCGAAGAGCCCCGTCACCGGGGCGGTGCAGCGTCCGCTGAAGGCGGGCCCGCATCCGGCGCCGCTGCTTGGCGGCCAGCCAGAGCATTACCCCCAGGCCACAGCTTATGGTCAGCAGGGCCGCAACCAGGGCCCAGATCAGCGCATGGATCATGTTACAGTACCCTGGTCAAACGCCATAAGGCCAATACCCCGCCGCTTTGCAGCAGCAGGGCGATCAGCAGAATTGTCCGCCCCGCCGGATCATGCCAAAGGTGGGCGGGATACTCCGGATTGGTCAATAACAAAAAGCCGACCAGCAACAGCGGCATCAGCCCTAAAACCCAGGCAGTGAGCCTGCTTTCACCCGTCAGGGCACGAAACTCCTGGCGACTGGTTTCTTCCTGTTGAATCAGGGTGACCAGACTCCGGAGCAGTTCCTGAATGCTGGAGCCATAGCGCCGATTGACCCGGATGGCCAGCGCCAGCAGGCGCAGCTCCTCCAGGTCGTAAAGACGGATCGCCTCGCTGAGCGCGGTGTCGATCTCCCCGCCCAGCTTGATTTCCCGCGTTACCTGCTCCAGCACTTCGCCCAGCGGCAGCCGGCTGTCGGCGGTGGCCGTAAGCAGGGCGGCGTCAAGGGTGTGGCCGGCGGCCACGGCCCGCAATAACTGGTCAATAAAGGTTGGAATCTGGGCCACCATCAAGCGCCGGCGGCGTTGACTACGATAGTAGAGCAGGCCACCGGCGGCCGCACCCCCGCCGACCGGCAGCAGTACCGCGCCAGCGGGCCCAAACAGCAGCAGGCCCGCCACGGGGGCCAGCAGCAAAGAGGCGCCGGCGCCCAGCAATAACCGGGGAGAGGGGGCCAGCCCAGCCCGGCGCAGCAGCACGGTGGCCTGAGTGGCCGGCCAGACCAGCCAGGGATGAATTCCAGGCGGTGGCGGCTGGCTCCGGCGCCGGGGCAAAGAGGCGTTGATCCGGGCCAGGAAGCGCTGCCGCTGCCGATATCGTTGCCCCAGGACCAACAGCAGTCCGGCGCACAAACCCAACATCAGCAGAGCGAGCAAGGTATACCACCAAAAAATCTCCACGCCGCCCTCCAGGGTTACAAATTATGGTGTAAAATAGCCGGCAAAACCGGGCGCGGCAGCTTTTTTTTCCGGCTGTTGCAATTTACGGTTATGCGGCTTGATTGCCAGTTGCTGGAAAGACCGCAGTTTCTGGTCAAAGTGAAACAGCTCCTGCAACAGATAATTCTGGTCGGCCACGCCGGTAACTTCCTGCACCTGCAATACCTTGCGCTCCCCGTTGGCCAGGCGCCCGACCTGGACAATCAGGTCGATGGCGGCCGCCACCTGCTGGCGCAGGGTGTGCTCGCTGCCCCGGTAGCCGGCAAAACCGGCCAGCATTTCCAGGCGGTTGAGGGCATCGCGCGGGCTGTTGGCATGCAGGGTGCCCATGGAGCCGTCATGGCCGGTGTTCATGGCCTGCAGCATGTCCAGCATTTCCTCGCCGCGCACCTCACCGACAATGATCCGTTCGGGGCGCATCCGCAGAGCGTTGCGCACTAGCATCCGGGTGGTGATCTCCCCCTGGCCCTCAAGGTTGGGGGGCCTGGTTTCCAGGCTGACCACATGGGGGTGGTTGAGTGACAGCTCCGCTGCATCCTCGATGGTAACGATGCGTTCATCCTTGGCGATGAAATTGGCCAGGACATTGAGCAGGGTGGTCTTGCCGGCGCCGCTGCCGCCGGTAACCAGGATGTTGCAGCGATTATTCACCGCCTGACGCAGAAATTCCTGAATGGCTTCATCCCAGGTCCGGTAGGTCAGCAGATCACCGGCGGCCAGTGGCAGGCGGCGGAACTTACGAATGGAAATGCAGGGGCCGCAAAGCGACAGCGGCGGAATAATGGCGTTGACCCGCCCCCCGTCGGGCAGGCGGGCATCGACCAGGGGAACCGTTTCATCCACCCGCCGCCCCAAAGGGGCCAGGATGCGGTGGATAACCCGCATCACGTGGTCGTTGTCGATGAAACGGAGCGCTGTCTTGCTGAGTTTGCCTTGGCGCTCGACATAGATATCCCGGGGGCCGTTCACCAGAATGTCGCTGATTTCATCATCCTCGATCAACTGCTGGATGGGACCGAACCCCCGCAACTCATCGATCATTTCATCGGTCAACAGCTCCCCGTCCCGGCGGTTGACCGCCAGCCGCTGGTCGGCCACAAAATGGCCGATCTTGCCGGTGATGTAGTGGCGCAACTGATCCTTGGACCAAGAGTCGATGAGCGCGTTTTCCGCTTCCACCGTTTTAATCAGGTAACGGTGCAGGCGTTTTTTGAGCTGCTGGTAATGCTCGTCGTCGCGCTTGCGCTGTTCGTCCTGGAGCGGGTCGAAATAATTCATGGCAACATTATCTTTTCATCATTTTATCATCTCTGCCGCCGGCCGGGCGAGCCGGGGTGGCGGCCGCATGGGTCGGGTCGGTCAGCCAAAAAGCCGGCCCAGCCAACTCGGCCAGTTGCGGCGGGGGCTTAATCCATTCCGGTGGTCGCTGCAACCAATCAATTTATCGGTAAACTCATGCACCGCCTTGGCATATCCGTTGCGGGGGGCCAGTTCAAAAATGCTCTGGCCGCTGTTCAAGGCCTGCATACGAACCAGGCCGCTGGGCGGCAGGCGGTGAAAAAGGGTCAGTTCCAAGGCCTCGGAAATGTCGCTGGCCGATAAGCCCACATCCGGCGAATAACGGTCAACAACCATCCCCATGCTGTTCACCGGATAATCGTGATTCGCCAGCTTGGCCAGCAACTGCTGGCTGGAACGGCAATGAGGCAGGGACTGCTCCACCATCAACAGGGCCAGGTCTGATTTGGCCAGGATCAGGCGCACAAAATCGGTGGGCTCGACCCCGCCCAGATGAACCACGATGCGGCTGAAATAGGAACGCAACACGTTGAGCAGGATCATCACATCCGCCGCCGTTACCTCTGCCATACCCTTTAAGTCTTCGGGCAGGGCGAGGGTGGTCAGGCCGCTGTCATGGCGGATGAAGGCGGTTTGAATCAGGGTCTGATCAAAACGGCGAACGCTGCGGATGGCATCGAGAAAACTGTAGGTCGGTTGCAACCCTAAAGCCAGTTGGGTGTCGCCCGGCGGCAGCCCCAGGTCCAACAGCAAAACCCGGCCGTCGCCGGGGGGGCGGGTCAACATGGCCAGGGCGCAGTGCACGGCCAGGGTGGTCACCCCCTCGTAGGGGCGGGCGGAAATGAAGGAGTAAGTCCGGCTGCTTTCCGGGGTCGCCGCCTGGCGGGCCGGGGTGGTTTCCTCCAGGTGATGGACCAGGTTGACCACCTCACGGGGGTCGCTGCCCACCCGCAAATAATCGCGGGCCCCGGCCCGCATGGCCGCCAGCAGCAGGGTCTGGTCCACATCGGTGCTGATGGCGACCACGCTTAGTCCGGGTTTCAAGGCCAGTAAACCCTCGATCAGACTGGTATGGGAATGGATTTCCCCTTCTTCCAGCTGCACGAAGATCACCGTGGCCTTAGCGGCATCGACCAGCAGCCCAATGCGTTCCACCGAGTCGTGGTCGGCCAGCACTACATCCCGCTCATCATCCAAGGCATCGATCAACCATTGTACATGCTCCTGCCGGTTGCAAACCGCGATGACATTGCCGTGATCCGTGTTCTGCATGGTGCTCTCATTCACTGAAGCCACCCTCCAGGTCATGGGTTCGCCGGTTAAAGCTGCCGTCTTCAAGGAACAGCAGGGTGCCAAAACCGGGCTGGTAGTCGCGGTAATGCTCACCCGGCAACGGGACCTGGGCACCGCGCTCCAGAGGGCGGACCAGGTGGGGGGTGACCACCATGATCAGCTCCTTGTCGTTGCTCTGCAGCCGGGTGGATTTAAAAAAGGCTCCCAGTATCGGCAGGCTACCCAGAAACGGAACTTTTTCCACCGTCGAGGCATTTTCATTGCTGATCAGCCCGCTGATGACAAAACTCTCGCCGTCGGCCAGTTGCACGGTGGTTTCGGTGCGCCGCACCCGGAAACCCGGCACGGTGACCCCCGCCGTGGAAACGGCGGCGGAAAAATCGAGTTCGCTGACCTCGGGGGAAACCTCGATGGTAATGCGCCGCGGATCCAGCACCGTGGGGGTGAGTTGCAGGCGGACGCCGAAATCCCGGTATTCTATGCTGACACTGCCGCTGGTGCCGTGGCTGACCGGGATCGGAACCTCCCCGCCGGCCAGAAAACTGGCCGTTTTGCCGCTCATTACCGTAAGGCTGGGCTCGGCCAGGGTATAGGCGAATCCGTTACTTTCCAGCAGGCTGATGATTCCCAGCAGGCGTTGCTTGGCGTCTCCGGCCACCAAATTAAAGGCTTGCGCCAGGGGGACAAAACCGCTGTCGCTGGCCAGCGGGAGGCCCGCGGCCTGGTTGTCAATCCCGGTCAACACGCCGGGGGCGGTGGTGGCCACGGTAATGCTGTCTGAATCTTTAAGCAGATTGACCCCGGACTGCCGGAGGGCCCGGCGGCTGACTTCCACCACCCGGATATCAGCCCTTACCTGGATATCGTAGTCTTGATAGGGGGCGGCCGGGACCACTACCACCCGCAACATTTCCGGCTCGGTCTCCTGGTGCCATAGTCGCAACTGGGTGGCTCCCGGGGCCAGGGCGGTCAGCAGGAGTTCTTGCTGGGAAATCATTTCCACTTCCATTATGCTGGGATCGGCCACCGCCACGCGAATAATTGGCTGGTCGCGGCTGATTACATGCTGACTTTGGGCCTCCAATCGCAAAGAATCAGGGCGCCAGGAATCAGGCGCCGCGGCCACCGCCCCGGGCGGCAACAAGACCGCCAGGCACATGGTCAGCAGGAGAAGCGGGTGGGTAACTGATCGTTTCAGGATGCTCATTGAGGATACTCCACCGTTGATTTGTCGGTACCCCGCCAGATTGTGGTTGGGGGCGGCGAGGGCGGTGGTTCCGCCACCGGCTGACGGGCTGGGGGGGGAGCAGGAGCAGGGCTTTGGATCGCAATGGCATCCAAGGTGCTGTCCGCCTCCTCCCCGAGCACTCTGCCCGGCTCGGGTCCATGCAGAGCCAGGTGCAGGGTGCCCACCTGGGCGGCCAGCAGCAGCTTGGGGGCATCTTCGGTGCGCACCGCCAGGACGGCGGTGTCGCTTCCTCTCCCGGCCCCACGGGCGGGCTGTGTTCCGGCCTTAGCCGCAGCCGGTGCTTGCCCATAAGCCAACAGGCGCTGGCGGGCCAGCAGGATCCTGGCCTGCGCCGGCTGTCGGCGACGCTGGTCGGCGGCCAGATACAGCAGGACATCCACGTGATCTCCAGGGGCCAGAAAACCACCCACCCCAATGGCATCATTAACCACAATGGCCACGGCCCGTTCGTCGGGATCCAGAACATGGGCCAACTCGCTGCCGGGGAGGAAATGACGTTTGGTCAGAGGCTCACCGATCTGGAGCGATACCGCCGGGCGCCGCTCCACCACCTCCTCCAGGCTCGAAAAGCTGTCGGGAGGCACCAGCCGCGCAGGCACCAGTTGCACCGCCGCGGCGGTGATGGGCTCGCCGCGGGACAGCGGCTGACCGGCCACCACAATGCGGGGCCAGTCGGCTGCTGTCTCCTCCGGTTTAGCCAAAGCATCCTCCAGGTCCGTTTCCGAAGGCAAAATCGGCGGCGGTTCCGCGGTGTGGCGGTAAGCAAGATAGGCAAACAACAGGGCAGCCAAGGCGGTGACCATGGCCAAGATTTTTAACGGGCGTGTCGGCATTACCTTATCCTCGCCAGCAATCAGAGCCTGACCGGCTCGCCAGAATCTGAGCAGAATTTGCAGGTATCTAAGGGCCCCGGTGAAAGTTGCAGCCCCGAGCGCCGGGGCCGGGTTCAGAGCCGGAGACTGATTTGCGCCGTTAGCTGATCGGGTACGGGCGGGATGGTCCAGTCGCCGAACTGCAGCAGCGGTAACAGCGCATTCTGCGGGTAATCTGGCCAGGTAAGGCGCACCAGCAACCAGTCGCTCTCGGCCGCATCGGTGGAGAGTACAACCTCCACCTGCTGGTAATCGCTCCCCAGCACCAGCTCGCTCCAGGCCGCCGGCCATTGCTGCCAGGCCGTTTCCAGGCTGACGCCGGCGCTCTGGCGAGCCAGAGCGGCCAGCACCTCGGCATAATCCTCGTGCCGGGGATCGGCGGCCAGAGCGGCACGGGCGCCGGCCTGGGCGGCATAATGCATGCTGTTCTGCAAAGAAAGGATCATCCCCCAGTTGACAATCCCGTAGACAAACAGGAAGAGCAGGGGAAAGACCAGGGCAAACTCCACTGCCGCCGCACCACGCTGGTTATGCCGATCGCTGGAGCGCCCGCCCGGCCGTGGAGAATAAAAAACCTCCGCCTGGTTGAGGTCGCCCGGTAGCAGCCGGCACCATTCCCGCCCCAGAAGGCGGCAGATCATCCGCCTTCGCCGGGACCGGTTATCTGCTCGGCAACAGACTGCAGGAGAGCTAATATTTGCTCACCCAAGAGCTGATAGCCGGCAATGACCACTCCTGTCATGACGGCGACGATCATGGCGTACTCGATGGCGGTGGCGCCTTCCTGGTTTTTGCTGCTGCGCTTGAGTTGCTGCAGGATGGTGTAAAGGATGGTCTGCATGGTTCCGGCCTCCAAATTGTGAAGATTACGTGACGGGTGGTCCTGTGCTGGCGGCACCCGATTCTCCCCTGGGCGGCGTGACGCCGACCCGGACTACTCTCTACATATCGGTGTAAGCAAAAAATATGCCCATCAAAACGGTAAATTGACCGACTGCCGGGATTGCCCCCACCATGCGGCTTCGCGGTGGTGAGCAGCATGGCGGGCCGGAGATGCTCCCCGGGCTCAGTACATCTACTGAACAGTTTCTGGCGGCTAAGGCGACCAGATTCTGGCCAGTTAGTGAAGCACCGAAGCCATAGGCCGGCGTTACGGCAACTCACCATCCGCCGGCAGGGGATGAGCGGCTGGTCCCTGGCCCAGAGAGGTGGTCAGTCCGCGCAGGGCTTCTTGGTTGATTTCGATTTGATACTCCTCTTTGAGCTCAGCCAGGTATTGTTCAAAGGCGTTTTGCCTGAGATGTGGGGCCACCTGCTGGGTCAGTAACTGGCGAATTTTATCAAACTCGGGCAGATCGCCGCGGTAATCCGAAACCTTGAGAAAGTAAATCCCCCCCGATTGGACAATGGGAGCGCTGATCTCACCTTGGCGCAACACGTTGAAGGCGTGGTGGGCGAGATCCGAGGGGAGGGCCTGGCGCCCCACGAAACCCAGATCGCCGCCGTTGGCCGCCGACTCCTCATGCCGGGAAAATTGCTGCGCCACCACGGCAAAGTCGTCGCTGGCCGCCAGCCGCGCCTGGACCTCCCGGGCCTTTTCCGGAGTTTCCACCACGATCTTGCTTACCTGCACGGCTGTTTTGACGGTGAACTCTTCGGCGTTTTCGTGCAGGTATCTTTGCAGGACTTCATCGTTTAATTCTATCTTGTCACTCAGTTTTTTTTCCACCAGCAGCGAGGCCAAGGTGGTTTTCCGGAAATCTCGCACCAGTTCCTGCAGGCGTGGTAACTGATCCAGGTCGTGTTTCAGCGCTTCCTGATAAAGAATCTCTTTGGTCACCAGGGAATCGACGAAATGGGCGGCGCCGCCATGCTGCTGGAGAAATCCCTGGACCGCTTCGGGGCGCAGTTCCATCTCGGTTTTCACCTCCTCCATGGTCAGGGTGGTGCCGTTGATTTTGGCCACGTAATCCCCGGGGTCGCTTGCGCTTCCGGCCTGGGCCGCCCCCCCGCTGATCATGCACATGGAGATGGCGAACATCATTGCTGTCTTTTTGGCATACCTCATGTCTTACTCCTTTTGCTCTGTTTTTTGGGTTACAAACGATTGTATAACAACTCGGCCGCCGCCGGGAATTCACCGGGCGTCGGACTACATCATG